>JAJETY010000012.1 GCA_021268355.1 Candidatus Nitrosopumilus sp.
AAATCAGTGATTTTGAGGCTAGTTCTAGAAGTAATGTGCCTAAGTTGTCTTAGTTTTTCTTTCAAAAATCCTAGAATTAATGAGAATATACCTACATAGTATCTCTAAACTGGTTTTGATAAACCGATTTACTTTTTCCGTCATCTCTAGGAAAAATTACGGTAAAATTGCTATAATTTTTAATTATAAAATTAAAATGACTTTAAAATTCCAAAATGAGTATTTCGTTGAGCAGGTGTACGTCCTATCTCTTTTACCATAGTTGCAAGTTCATCGACAGAAGAACTGGTTGCTTTACCTGCAGCACGATAAATTTCTTCTGAGAAAGCAGTTCCAACTAAATCACTTCCTCCATTAGATAATGCAACCTGAGCTAGTTTCTTACCATATGCTACCCAGTAAACAGAAATGTTATTCAAATAATTTGCAAGCATGAGTCTAGACAATGCAATTATTCTCAAGTCATATACAGAAGAACATTCATTATTTACCAGGTTTTCTTGTTCAAGCTCAGTGTTATCGAGGCTAAATTTTAATGGAATTAGTGTCAGGAATCCATTTGTTTTCTTTTGCAAGTCACGAATTTTTATTAAGTGATCAACAACATGTTCAGGTTTTTCAATATGACCATAAAGCATGGTTACATTACTTTTAATTCCCATGTTGTGTGCCTCCTCAATTACATCCAACCATTCTTGTCCAGTGCATTTTCCACGTACAATCTTTTTTCTAATTTCTGGATGAAACAATTCAGCTCCTCCACCAGGCATCGAATCCAAACCTGCATCTTTAAGACGTGATAAAATTTCTTTAGTAGAATTTTTTGTAAGTTTTGAGAGATAAAAAATTTCTGCAGCAGTTAAAGCTTTGATGTTAAGTTGAGGGTGATTTTTTTTAATGGTTTTCATCATGTCTTCGTAGTATTCGAGTGGAAGTTTTGGATGAAATCCTCCAACAATGTGCACTTCTGTTGCACCCATTTGTTTTGCTATTCCAACTCTTTGTTCAATTTCTTGTGGAGTTAGTGTGTAAGCATCTTCGGCACCTTCTTTTCTATAAAATGCACACATCTGACAACTTGCTGCACATACGTTTGTGTAATTCATGTAATAAGATGCTGCAAAAGTAACTGTGTCACCAACTAGATCTTTTCTACTTTTATCAGCTACAGCACCTAAAAGATGGAGATTATCATAATTCATCAATTCTAGACCGTCGTTGTAAGACAGTTCCTCGCCCGCAATTGCTCGATCAAGGGCTTTAGAATCGCCTACTAATTGCTCCAACATACAATAATTCAACGCCTTCATGATATATTCCTTAGTTAGGCTCAAGAAATAAGTAACCTATCCAAATTATTGGAGTATGGTTCTACCATTAGTAGATGAGCATAAACCAAAATGTTACCTATGCCATGAGGGATTTCAAAATTTAGAAGATCTTAGAGAACATCAGAATTCAAAACACAAAGAGTTTTTTGAATCACATGAAAAAGAGATGAATAGAGAACCTGCACCAGGCGATGTTACTGTATTCTAATTTTCTCATTATTGATTGATTCAAGTAAATCTTGAGCTACATCTTTTGAAATACTAGCCAAATCAAATTCTTTGTCTATAGATAATGCTTTTTTGAAATGTTTTAAAGCATCCTGAAGGTTTCCGGTTTCACCTAAAGATAGTCCTTTGTATGCCAATGCCATCGCACATTTTTTATCAATTTTTAAAACTGCATCATAACAATCCATTGCGTCTTTGTATTGTTCGTTAGAATGTAATGCAGTTCCCTTGTTAAGCAATGCATCAATATTTTTTGGAGAAATAAGCAAAGCTTTGTCATAGGTTCTAATTGCAAGTTTAATTCTACCCATGTTTTGTAATGTTACACCCTTATCAATCAGAGCGCCAATGTTTGAAGGTTCATTTTTTAAAACAAGATCATATAAGCAGAGAGCATCATCAAAATCACCATCTTCAACACATTCGTAAGCTTCTGCCAACATCCGATCTATGTTATTCAACATATCACATAATATTTTGTTAATAATATAGATTCACTAATTGTCAACAATCGATCAAGATGAATTTCTGTCACGTGGATCAATTTTTAGAGATTTATTAAAACAGTCCATGGCCTCCTCGTATCTACCAAGACTTCTTAGAGAAATCCCTTTGTAGTTCCATAAATCAGGATCATTTTGATTCAAAAGTAGAGCCTGTTCAAAAAATCCTAGAGCATCTTCAAAATTTCCTTCCTCAAGTAGAATTTTGGCTTTAGAAACTAGTTCCTCAATCTCATTCATACATGAATTGAATCATCATTTGTTTTAAATTTAAAGTGCTAAAATATTACAAGGCTAAAATCTGAACAAATTTTTAGAAATTTAATCAAAATTTAAATAAATTTTTTTAACACATTATTTGTGAATCTAGATAAAACAGATGATAAAATTCTCAGAAGTCTTTTGGAGGATGCAAGGTTATCTGCAAGACAATTGGCATTAAAACTAGGAATGTCTACAGTTACAGTTCTATCAAGAATAAAAAAAATGGAGAATGAGAAAATCATAAAAGGTTATTCAGCAATAATTGATCATGAAAAACTTGGATATACGCTTACAGCAATAATTGAAATAATTGCAAGAAATGATAAAGTTTTAGTTATTGAAGAAGAAATATCAAAGTTTCAGAATGTTTGTGGGGTTTATGACATTACAGGATCAACAGACACCATAATTATTGCAAAATTTAAAGAAAGAAGTGAACTGAGTAAATTTGTAAAAGAATTAGCTTTAATTCCTGATGTCGAAAATACAATTACACATCTAGTATTAAATACAACAAAAGAAGATTTTAGGTTATCATAGTGAAAAAATATTGAAAATAACAAGTATTTTTTTAATTTCATTAGTTTTAGTATTGGTTCAAACATCATATGCGCAACAAAATGAATCAGATATGGAATTAGATGTCTCTGATGAAGAAAAAACCATCATATTCGGAGGTTTTGCATTAGCTGTAATAGGATTATTCCTATTTTTAGCCAGAGACATAATACTGAGAAAAAAAACCTCATACGACAAAGAAGAATTAGAATCTAAAAAAGACAAGACCAATGAAAAATATCATTCTGATTGGGGAGATGACTATGAGGAAATTGGAACAAGGAGAAACACAGTAAAAGATAAGGAATTCAGGGACGCTGCAAGAAACGATGAGCTTCCAAATTATTATGAAGTTTTAGGGGTTTCAAGAGATGCGACACGGGAAGAAATAAAGAAAAGCTTTAGAGAACTTGCAAAAAAAACTCATCCAGATAGAACAAAAGAAGATTCAGAAGAAGAAATGTCAAAAATAAATAAAGCGTACGAGGTTCTTTCAGACGAAGATAGTAGAGAGAGATATGACAAGTATTTCATCAATTAATTAGATTCCAGTTTAACAATAATCATACTAAGTTCAATCGAATCAGGTGTTTGAACACTGTTTGTAAGATTAGTAAATATTTCTAAATTTTTTAAATTACTTTCAGCATCAATAGAGGTAGTGATTTTTAGTTCTCCGAATTCAGTATTAGGTCCAAGCATATTGTTTGTTAACAGAGGCACTACAGAAAGATCTTCAATAATTCCTTTCATTTTATATGCAAATTTATCTGAAAAATATACCCCGCCACGTGTAGTTGGTTCATTTACAGGAATTGATGAATGAGTAACTAGTACATGTGTCAAAGGATAAGATTTTTCTTTTAGATGCAAAGTGAATTTTAATGAATGAGACTCTGCAAAACCGATTAATGATTTTAAAAGATTTTCATCTACAGTCATTTAAAAAGAAAAATTCGACAATTCTATTGAATCTTTCTAAATTGAAAAAATGATTGATTTTTCAGATCATCTTTAAAAATAAGAAAAATATCGTTTGAGTATGCAACTATTTGCAACCACTCAAGACATGAGAAAAAATATTCTTGATTTGCTTATAGAAAACAGATTAGAAGATGATTGTTTTGTTGAAATGTTAGATTATACAATTGATCTATTTGAAAGCAGGGGTTTAGGGAGAGATTATTACGGATACCACAATATCAATCATGAATTAGAAGTGACATATTTTTCACTTTTAGTATCAAATCAAGAGAAAATAAAACTTACAAATGAAGATGTAAAATATCTATACGTTGCAGCTCTGTTTCATGACTTTGATCCTGAAAAAAATGTTGACAAACCACATGAACAAAGTGTTTTGAAATTCATAGCTACAGATAAGAAACTAAGTCAGTTAATCAAAACTGCAAAAATTGATTTAGAAATTATCAAAGTTTTAATTTTAAGAACTACGTATCCATGGGCTGGTGAATTGAGAAAGAATGCTGAAGAGCAAATCAAACAATGTTTTCAGAATTCAGAACTAACTAGAAACAACAAAGAATATCAAGATCACATAATGGAGTTAGGATGGTATCTTACAGTTGTAGATAGAATCAGTGGTTATGCTCTGGGGGATTTTTCAAAGGCTATGGAGATGGCAAAAATGAATGCTCATGCACTAGCATGGAGGCCTTCATTAATCGTTAGAAGTGCTGTTGCATATTTTGAAGAATTATTAAACAAAGAAACAGATATGGTCAAACCAGTTCTAAAAGTTCTTTCAAATGAAATGAGAAAGAATTTCTTTGATACAGTTCTATCATTTATGCGGATCAGACAACAAGAAATTACTATTCAAGCAGATACTGCATACAAGAATCTCAAATTAATTCCAACAATAGAATGTATGTCCACTAGGAATCTACCAGAATTTATCAATTCATTACACGATATTTTACTAGAATTACCAAGACCGTTGCAATTTTTAGATGATTTTGAAAAATCAGTAAAAGATCCAGATACAATAATTACCACATTGAGATTAAATGGAAAAAAAGGAGAGATAGTTGGGTATGCCAAAGGTGGGCCATTGGAGAGATACAATCTTCGTGAGGAGATTCGAGATGAAAATTATGGTTTAGGAAATACAGTATTTTTAGAACCTATCGCAGTAAAAATGGGCTATTGGGGCCTTAAAGGCGGAAGTGAAATGCGACACATGTTTGTAATGCAAGCACATTCTAAAAAATACAAGCATCTAACAAGTTTTGCACTGCGGGATGTTATTAGTGCTAGAATAGAAAAAGAACATGCAGAGTTCGTACAACAGTTTGATCCAGAGCGATGGGATTATTATCGAATTAAGATATAGAATCAGTAAATGAACTCATTAGAAAATGAATTATCTAAAAATATTGAGGGGGAGGTCCATTCTGAAAAAGAATTTAGAAATTTCTACTCCGTTGATGCAAGTTCATACATAATTAGACCAAAAATTGTAGTTATTCCTAAAAATGAAGACGATATAATAAAAACAATAAAGATTGCAAAAAAATCTAAAACAACAGTAACAGTGCGTGGTGGAGGTACAGGTTTGGTAGGAAGTGCATTAAACAATGGAATCATTTTAGATATGAAAAATTTTGATTCGATAAAAATTAGAAAAAACATAGTTGTTGTTGGAACAGGAGTAATCAAAGGAAAATTAGATATGGAATTAGAAAAGATGAAAAAATTTTTCCCACCAAATCCATCAATAGGTTCATTCTGCTCAATTGGAGGAATGGTTGGTAACAACTCAAGTGGAAGTAGAAGTTTGAAATATGGTAGTGTAATTGATAATGTTTTAGAGATTTCAGTAATTGATGGAAAAGGTAAAAAAATTATTCTCCCAAAAAATGAAAAGTATGGGAAAAAGATTTTTGAAAAGATCAAAATTGATTATAAAAATTTTCCAAAGGTTTCTAAAAATTCTTCAGGTTATCGAATCGATTCAATTGAATCAGAAAAAGATAGTCACAAAATCATTATTGGTTCAGAAGGAACATTAGGTATTGTTACTTCAGTTAAATTAAAAATTAGAAATATCCCTGAAAAAAGAATTCTTTTTGTAGTCGAATACAATTCTCTTAAAAATTGTATTAATGACTCAATAACACTTTCTAAAACAAATCCATCAGCAATAGAATTTGTTGATAGACCAACACTAAAACAGATTGATCATGATTTTCAAAAAAATACAAAATGTTTGCTTTTTGTAGAATATGATGAAAAAATTATTCAAAATGAAAAAAAACTTACTAGTTCAATTTCAGGTAAAATTATTAAAAAATTAACAAAAAAAGAGGATATTCATAAATGGTGGAAATTTAGAGATTCATCTCTACATTATAGCCTTAAAAGCATAAAAAAAGAAGAAAGAATTCCGCATGTTATAGAAGATGCCGCAGTCCCAATTGAAAAATTACCAGAATTATTTGAAATTATAGAAAAAATTAACAAAAAATTCAAAACAAAGTCGATTGTTTATGGGCACATTGGTAATGGTAATCTTCATGTCAGATTAGTTGGAGACAGGAAAAAAACAGAATTAATCAAAACCATAGCAGCAAAGTATTTTCATGAAATTATAAAAAATAGTGGCACGATAACTGCAGAACATGGTGATGGTTTAGCCCGTTCTGAATTTATTAAAATGCAATACGGTAAGAAAAACTATCAAACATTTCAAGAAATTAAAAGATTATTTGATCCAGATTATATTTTGAATCCAGGAAAAATAATTAGTAAAAAAAGTACAATAACAAAAAATTTTGAAATACTGTAGTATGTTTGATTTGTTTGATTAAAAAAATTCAATTCAAATTAAATTTATAATTTCTTGAGATCAATTTGAGAAGGTTTTGATTAAAAAATAATGATTGATTAAAATCAAAAATAAATAATTATTTAAAAAATTCGTATAATTTCTACCTCATTGTATCCAAATAACAACCATTACGAAAAAAATCGTTCAAAAGATAAAAAATTAAGATCGGAGGTTTGCCTATTAGTGAAAAAAGTTCAACAAGGTCTTGCTAATAGAACCTCGAGCCTAATTACTGTATGACAATAGGATATTGCGTAAAGTGCCGTGATAAACGAGAAATCGGTGGCGCTAAACCATACACAATGAAAAATGGTAAACCTGCAATCAAAGGTACATGCCCAACATGCAGTACAGCCATTTTCAGAATTGGTAGAGGATAAATTTCAATTAAGAAATTCAATACTGCCATTCGTCAGTAAGACCATTCCATAGCGAACGCATTGGGGATGGATCTTTTTCTATTTCTTCTGTTATTCTGTTTTTTAGTACAAAAAAGAAATTTTCCAAAGCATCAATTCCCCCATCATCATACAATTCCTTGCCAATTGCTGTAATTCGGTTATGTTTTTCAGAAATTTCTGAAGAATCAGGATTTTGCAGGCAAAATGTCATCAAATCAATTAATTCCTCTTCAAGCATGAAATCCATATAAAATCTGGAATAGTTATCAAATTTTAGGTTTTACAAAAAATAAAAGAGATTACTTCAGACGTCTGTAAATCTCTTTGAATTCTAAGGAAAGATTGTAGGACAGATTAAGCAAATGAACCAGTTGATTCATGGATGTTTTATCATGTCCAAGTTGCCTTAGAATGGTCAATGCTTTTTGAGGTGAGCTTGACTGCAATTGATTTTGTCCAGACCAAGTTTTGAATGCTTCTTCAACGTCCAAACTAAAGTTCAAAACAAATTCTTTCCAATTAGGCATTGCCTTAATTGCCTTTTGAGTTAACAATACTTGTGATAATTCACGAAACTCATTTTTTCTATCAACATACAGCATGCCTAAAGCTTGTTGAATTTTTTCCTCCTTGTATTTAGGAGCATTTAACATGTACATTCCTGCGATACTCATATTTTATTTCGGCTATAATCAGTGATAAATTGTATAGTTGATTCTCTGAAAAGTTATTACAATTTCTGCTGAAAATTAAACAAATGTTTGTAATTAAAAAGAAATTAATCGTTACTCTGAAAGTTCTGAAAACCGATTTTCAACATAATCCCAATTAACAACATTCCACCACTCTTCAACATAATCAGATCTTCGATTTTGATATTTTAGATAGTAGGCATGTTCCCAAACATCCAAACATAATAATGGAATTTTTTGTTTAGTCCAAGGACTAGTTTGATTTTCAGTTGTAATTATTTCAATTCTATTGTATGTTGAATTAAATACTAACCAACACCATCCACTACCTTGAATTCCAATTGCAGACTCTGAAAAAACTTTCTTAAAATTAGTGAAATCATTAAAATAAACATCTATTGCGTCTTCTATTTTTCCACCGGGAGATTTTTCAGAGTTCGGAGTCATTATTTCCCAAAATAATCGGTGATTTTCAAATCCTCCACCGAAAAAATTAATTTTATTTCGACCTATTTCAGGAATTGATTTAAGATCAGATAGTATTGATGTGATATATTGTGGATGTGAAGCACTTCCTATGTCTTCAAGAGTTTTGTTTAATCCATCAACATATGATTGATGATGTTTTTGATGATGTATTTTCATTGTTTGTGCATCAATGAATGGTTCTAATTCATCGTATTCGTAAGGCAGTCTAGGAAGCTCATATCGAACCATAGTTTATAATTTAAAAATCCACATATATTCTTCAAGAAAGAATCAAGTTTTTATTCAAAATTAAATTTCTTTGTTTATTGGTACATCCAGAAATCAAAGAAATTTTTTCAAATAAGGAAGAAACCGAGATTTTTTTTGAATGGATTTCAAAACAGATGGATGAAAAAGGTAGATTATTACAATTTTTCAAATGGCACATAGACGTGATTTCAGAGGTTATTAATGAAATTGAAATTACTCAAAAAATAAATTTATCAGATAAGAATGAGGCAGAAACTTGGGCTAACATATTTCTAAAAAATTATGATGAAAAAATAAGAATTATGAGAAAAAATAGTAATCATATTTTTGAAAGATTTCATGAATTAAAGAGCCAATTTGACAAGATTATCACTCTACATAAACAGCATCAAGAAGAATCAGAAGAGATAATGCAAGTATTTCTCAATAAACATGAGTTACTAGTGGGAAAAATCATTTTTTCATATAGAGAATTATGGTTTTTAGCAAATCGCATTAAAAACTCTAATTTCAAAATTGGTTCAATTTTTGAATATCATGAATGGGTGAAAAATAATTTTTCGAAGCTGAAAAGAAATAAGGAAACGTTAGAAGATATCAAATTATTGATTAACAGTAGAAAAGATGATAAGAGTTGAAAGAGGAAAAATATCATGAGAAAGTTAGGGACTATTGATTTAGAAATTTTGCATTTAGCAGTAAAAGAGAAAGGGACGTTTAACGAAACTAATCTTGAAAACTCTAAGTTAAAGAGACTGGGGGTTGGAAAAATTTTAGATTCTTTGGCATCTTTAAAGGATAGAAAATTTCTCTCTTTAAATAGTGACGGTTCATTTTCCATAACTCCTGTTGCTAGAGAAATTTTGTGGAGTAATACAATTCCGAATTGGGCCAAAGTTCTTCGTCTTTTACAAATAAGATCATGCAGTATGGAAGAAATTATCGATATTCTAAGATTGCCTGAAAATAAAATTTTTGAAGAGATTGAGAGACTAAGAAAAAATCAGCTGGTTCTAATGTCCCCCCAAAGACAGGAAGATAAAATTATCAAAGTGTATGAGATTTTGCCAGAAGGTATTGAAGAAATCGATAAAACAGAGACAGATGGATTTGAGAAAGTAATGTTTGGAGAGATAAAACCAGAAGTAGAAATTTTGAGCATGATTGACGAAATAAAAAAAGATGTCCAGGATTCTCAAATTGACTTAGAAAAGAAGAACAAAATTGTTGATAAACTATCAACCCTCAAATCAAAACTGAATATTTGATTATTTTGAACGTATTTTATCCTGAATTTGAGCTAAAATTAGTTCAGCTTTATCCTTGTTTTCAAAGTTTTCTGAATTTTCATCCATGATTTCATCAATTTCATAGCTCTTGTCTACCAAGACATTTGCAACATGATCATCCAAAGTACCATTTCCAATCAAGTAGTATGCAAACACTGTATTTTTTTGCCCTATTCTATGCAATCTATCTTCAGCCTGTCTATGAATTGCAGGACTCCAATCAAGTTCTGCAAAAATAACATATTTTGCCCTAGTTAAATTGATACCAACGTTTCCTGCACGGATTCCAGCAATCATTAATTTTGATTCTCCCTTTTGAAATTTGTCAATCTGATCCTGTCTCATGGTATCAGATTGTCCACCAATAATCGATACCGGTGAAAATTCTTCCAGGCTCTCATGAAGTAATTTATGAATAACTTTATGATGACAAAAGACTACAACACTTTCTTCTATCTCCATTATGTTTTTAACAAAATTGATTACATGAGGTAGTTTTGCTAAACCAGCAATTTGTCTTTCACTTTGAATTGCTCTATGATATGAAGCAGATTTTGAAAATTCAGTGTCAGCATCTTTTTGCTCTTCTTCTAATTTTTTCCAAATTTTATCCAGTTCTTCAATATAGTAATCAGTATCTGCTGCAATCACTTCTTTATATCGAACTTTGTCTTTGAGTTCCTTTAACACGTCAGATTTTTTTCGGCGCAACATCACATGTTTTTGTAATTCATTTCGTAATGATGCTCGCTTGTTTTCTAATACTATGGCCTTACCTTTATCATTTACATAACAAAAGTATTCACAGAATTCTTTGAAACTTCCCAACAATCCAGGCTTTAGTATATCAATAATTGGCCAAATTTCAGAACCACGATTATAGATAGGAGTTCCAGAAAGACCAATTCTATAGGAGACAGATGGTAGAGCAGCTAATTTCTTAATGGATTTGTATTTTTGAGTTGTTTTAGATCTTAGATTATGGACTTCATCACAAACAATGGTTTTGATTCCAACATCAGTTAAATCATCAAATCTTTTGAAAAGTAATTCATAGTTAATTATGTAGATGTCAGTTTTAGGTAATTCTTTCTTCTTTCCTGTGCGTATTAATGTGACACTAGGAGATTCAGATTCTATCAATCTGCCATTTCGACTCTTTTTCTTAAGAAATTTTTCAATTTCCCTTTCCCAGTTGTTTAATGTGACTAAAGGTGCAACCACTAAAACAGGAAAAGTTTGTTTCTCAGTGGCAACATAAGATAGAGTTTGAACTGTTTTTCCAAGTCCCATTTCATCAGCTAGTAGTGCATTACCAGACGATTTCATGAGAAAATCCAATCCCTCCTTTTGGAAATTAAGTAATTTGCCTCGGAATTGTTCTCCGGTTTTTGCTCGTTTTAGTTTGTGTTTTACAGGAGGAAGTGCTGGTTTTGGAGCATATGTTTTTACAATTTTTCGTTGCCACGTAGTTTTTGATAAAATATCAAGAGGGTACCTATCTAGGATCAATTTGATTTGTTTTACACTTTCAGTACTGTCAGGAATAATAACTTCATTCACATTCTCACCATACCATGCTTCAGGCACCAACCTAGAGATCATGCTTACAGCACGCTCACCTGTTACTTTCCAGCACCAGATTTTTGAGTATTTGTCAAGAACATACTCAAGGGTCCCAATATTTTCCATGGATGTTTCCATAATTTGTCGATAGAATGTTTTTTTGCCTTATGAATCTTCATGTTTTTCCCGATCACTAAAAAAACAAACAGAAATCTCCAAGAGTTAAAATATGATCATGTTTTTACGTATTGGAAAAATGTCATTTTAGGACATTAATCAAAATAATGACATTTTTTATTTAGACGTGTATTAACAAAAATTCCTAGATATAAAAAATCAGAACATGTTTAAAGTTTATTACGTTTTTAATGAATTGTGGATTTCAAACAGGAAAAAGAACCAGATGTTCAAAAACCCATTTTGATTGCAGCAATGCAAGACATGGGAAATGTGGGAAGCATTGTAATTAATTTCATAAATGATTCGTTAAGAACTAAAACATTCAGGATTTCAAAAACACCATTTCCAACGTATGTGGTAGATAGAGGTGGATATATTGATCTACCAGATGAAAGTTGGGAATATAGATTTACAGAAGACTTGATTATTTTTGGAGGAGGAAAAGGACAACCTCAGAACACCAGCGAGTTAAATGAATTGTGTCAAGACGTCATAGATGTTGCAAAAAAGTATTCTGCAAAATTCATTTACACGTTAGGAGGTTTTCACACAAATAGACCTTTAGAAAACAATCCTAAAACATACATTACTACAACATCACGTGAATTGACTAAACAGATGGAAGAATTAGGTGTGGACATTACACCACAAAAGTCAATCATTACAGGATTCAATGGGTTAATCCTAGGATTTGCAAAAAAGAACGGAATTCATGGAATTGGAATGTACGGTGAACTTAATGAGCCCGAAATACCACAATATCGTGCATCTATAAGCATAATCAAAACCCTTGAGAAACTTACCTATAGAAAATTCGGAGATATTAGTAGATTAGAAATACTAGCCCAAGAAATTGAAAGAAAATTCAAAAGTTAATTTTTAGTGAGAATTTCCCACCGGGTGAGGTTCAGTATTTTCATCATGACAATCACAGGAACACAAGTGTGTTTTGTGATTATTCATACAATCAATGCATTCAAAATGCTTTCTAGTTTCACAAGCAGCACAGATCATATCATTATTTTATAATTCATAGATGAATTTGAATTTTTTCTTGTTTATGCAACCTAATAGTCTATACCGCTTCTAGTCAGTAGATCATTTGTTAAATCTAGATATCCTTGTGGATCTAATTCCTTGACGAATCCGCCATCAATGTTTATGAGATAAACCGAATGTAAACGCGCGTGTAAAATATCATCATATTCAATTGGAGGGTTTTTGTAGTATCGATCGCATAAATTTTTTACTTTTTGAACATCTTCTTTTTGTCTAGCATTTGGAGGAAGTAAGAATATTTTTGGAATAGGTAAAATTCCGGTTGCGGGACTTGCTAATGAAAATTTAGAACAGTGTTTACTATATCGTGCAATCTTACTCATTATTCGTGCTGTGAAATAATCTATAGTATCCATCGCATGTTCAGGAGGGGTAAAACCAGTTTCAATCTCAATAATTGTATTTCCACCACCCTTCTTGGCAAATACATCACAGACCAAAATCTCTGAAATATCTTTTTCCACATCTACAGAATAACCTCTAGAAATCAAATTACTCGCACAAATCATCTCCAATACAGAATGGTTGATCTTTACTAGATTTTTTTGATACATTTCGATTAATTGTTGTCTTACATAGTTTAGTTTGGGACGATCCTTGTCTTGCAGATTGACCGATAATTTTTCAGTCATATCATATACATCGTTTCGAAATTTCTCTAAATCCATAATTCAAGATTAGATAAATTTGGGGGTTTAAGAACAATCTGAAAATGATTTCCCCAAGATGAGCATGAAATTAGTCAAAATTAATCAAATAAAATTGAAAATTAGATAATTTTTCTTCATACTTTGTCTTAACAATAGAAATCTATACCATTCCCTGTGTACAAAAAAATAGGATTTGTAGGAATTTTTTCATTTTTAATCATTCTTTCAGCTGTTCAGACATCTGAGGCTGAATTATGGGAACTTATCATAGACCTCAATTTAGATAAGACTGTAATAGTTTCAGGTGAAACTTTAGTAGTTTCAGGAAAAGTTGTAGACCACTCTTACAAACCCATTAGAGGTGCAGAGATTTTAGTAAGAACAGGTTCTGAGACAACAAAAGCATTCACAGACCCATGGGGTGTGTTTAGTGCAGAATTTGATAACTTTGAAAGAGTTCCAGGAACTTATACAATTAATGTAGTTGGGACTTGGTATGGCATGACAGGATTAGAATCCACCCAAGTTCAAGTTAAAGGAGATGCATCTCCGATATTGTTGTTACAACAAAAATTAAACACGGATGAAGCAATTAAGTATCTTAGTTCAAATGAAAGTGACTTTGTGAAAGATCCAATTGGACAAAGATTATTCAAATATTATCATAATTTATTGCATGAATTAATTTTAGAAAATAAAGAAGCAAGTAAACCAAATCTTGAGGAATTATTTGTACAAGAACAAAGAATAATTGCAAATGAACTAAAAGAGCAAGCAATAGAAGAATTCAAACCTGGAAGTGGTGTTTATGATGGATTAAAGTATCAGTACTACATCAATAGTTTAAAACCTGAGATAAAAGACATCGTATCAAGCCAATTGAATTTTACAAAAAATTTATTTGAAGAAGCCCAAATTGTCAGAGACCAAATTATTGCAGATGGAGGTACACATGATGAAGCCCATAAGGCATATTTGGAAATGCTGTCCATTCCAAGAGAAAAGTTAGAACAGTTTAATGATCAAAAACTTCAGGAATTAGATAATACAGATAACCCAGTTGAAGATACAAAAGAAATGAATGATTGATAAATTATACGTGTGGCTTATATCCAAAATTTACAAAGTTTATTCATGAAGATAGATATTCCAATACCTTGCCCAAATTGTGGGGGAAAAATGTATTCAGTCTGTTATGAATCAACATTTTCTCTTCTAAAGAAAAGAAGTTGGCAAGTATGCAAAGAATGTAATTTTGAAAGGAATTCAGAGGATTTCAAAAAGACTATTTGCTGTGCATAACAGCACCCTTTTTTCTAAACAATTTTTAACTATAATAAGACAAAAATTTCAGATTGAAGGTATTTCATAAGCATGATTGTGTCACTTGTAAAAAAACAATATCTGAATTTGAAAGAATGAATGCAGATCTTGATAAAAGAGATTTCTTTAAAGATCCTTTTTCAGAATCAGAGTTGAAAAAAATCATAAAAATGTCCGGGAAAAAACCTTCAGAATTATTGAGAAAAAGGGATAAAATGTACAAGGAATTAGATTTAGGAAACGTCAAAAAAACGGATGTTCAAATAATTAAATTGATGGTTAAATTTCCAGGATTAATTTTAAGACCAATTATCATATTGGATAACAAAATGTATGTTGGAAAAATCGATGCATCAAAAATAAAATAATTTCAGGGATTTTCTTTCTTGAATATTCTAATTGCTTCCAAATGGGAACAATTAGCTTTAAGGCCCTTTCCATGATGAAACTTGTAAAAATTTTTGAATCCAGGACATTCACATGTATCAGACGTTACAAAATATGATTTATCAGGATCAGATGATGATTTTATTTGGAACAAATCATCTTCGATTTTTACAACTCCCCCATTTTCAACAAGTTTTTTTGCTTTTCGAATTGTGTTTGCACTCATAGTGATTCTAAGAATATATCATTTTTTACTCTTTAATTTTTTTAACATGTTTGCCCAATCTTCATCCTGAGCCATAGCATTTAGATATAGAAGTTCAAATGTCCATGCGATAATTTCACTCCAAATTGCTTTAAGAGATTCATCATCAGTCCATAAAACGCTTGTTTTTACGGCATTCATAGCTAGAATATTTTTTGAGTTTTTTGTGGGATTCCTGTTCCATTTTGTTATCACTCTATCACAAAATTCCAAAATTTCTTTTTTAGTTAGAACTAATTTGTCAGGATCAAAGGCATCATAAGATTTGGACTTACGAGGATTTTTCATATTTCATCAATGTACTGTTCAATTATAATTTTTTAGAGTAATAATTTCATAAATTCTTAAATATCTTTTTCGTCATCATTTAATGACGAGAGATCTGCTTTTCTGCCCAGGATATGCCTAGAGTTCGTTTCACTCTCGTCAAATTAGTTTTAAATCAAGTTTCAAATGATTATAAACTGATTTTCATATTTCTGATTATTGGGTGTTAAAAGATACGTTGCAACAAGAGCTGCAACTATGTTTGGAGTCTTAATGATTACACTACTAATCACCATTTCACTTGTGGGCTCCAATATGGATACAATTCTTAAACAGGGGATAGTTTTTCAGGTTCGTTCTGAAATTACCGAGAATCCCTCAATTGCAGAAAGTTTTTCATCAGTAGATGAATTTGAAGGATTTATTCAAAATCAAATTGATCAGAGAACCAAAATTTTAGGTTTGGATGAACCATGGTATTCACCACAACGAATTGGACTTACAATGTACAAGATTTTATTCTTAGATTTTGGACATGCTACTTTTTTAACAAGTGATTCTGGTTCTTCAGATGTTAAAGATATAATTTTTGAGAAACTTCCCAGAACAATTCTTTTGTTTACAACAGCGACAATTATTATCTCAGTAATCGGGATATTTTTAGGTGCTTTATCTGCAAGTAAGGTTGGTTCAGTAATAGATAGAATAACATCTAGTTTTGCAATAATTAGTTCAAGTTTTCCAGTTTGGTGGATTGGCATGTTAATGATATTTCTATTTGCTTTTACTTATCAGATTTTTCCTGCAAGAGCAACACCAGATATTCCTTCATCAGAACCTGGATACATTGTTTCATTATTGTATCATATGGCATTACCGTTAATTACAATTGTAATGATTGGTTTTGGTTCATGGGCATATTTGGTTAGAAACTTCATGGTGGGAATCATACAAGAAGATTTCATTATGGCAAAAAGAACAATCGGAATAAAACAAAAAAAGATAATCTATTCTCATGCTTTAAAAAATGCAGCACCGCCTATTGTGACAATTCTTGCTTTGAGTCTATCAGGTTCACTAGGAGGAGCAATCATTACAGAAGCAGTATTTGATTGGCCAGGAATGGGAAGATTGTATTTTGAAGCAATCACAGTTATGGATTTGCCCGTAATTATTGGGGCAACTTACATTCTAACTGTATTTTTCCTAGTAAGCATATTCATCGCAGATCTTCTTTATGGGTATTTTGATCCTAGAGTGAGGACAGGGTAATGAGTAGTATAACACCCCAGGAAATCAAAGAAGAGTTTTTGAAAAGCAAGATTGGTATTGTAGGCATTACAATACTAGTAATTCTTATCACTACATCGATAATTGCAGTTATCACAATTCCAGTTGAAACATTTCAAGAATGGAATAATCCTGCAAATTGGATTTCATATCCCAAAGTTGCCATTCCTATTTGGGTAAATCTTTTCATGGTAGAAAAGATTCCTGAACATAGAATATTTGAAAATCCCAACATCCAGACTAATTCGGAAAATGAGATTTTCTCATCATCTCATAAATTTGGCATGAATTTTGATTATGAATTTTTTCCAAACGATTTCATCTATGTTTTTTCATCAGAATATTCTGAATCTGTATTAATGCAAATCAAAGTGATTAGACCAGATGGAATAAAATTAGATTTATTGTCAACATCACTGCCATTCTCCAATACTAGAACAATTCATAGTGAAAGAATTTTTTCTACAGATGAGTCAATAAAGAAAAATCTACTGTTACAGTCGGAGAAATTTGATTTTAATTTAGAAAAATTATCTGTCGAAGATATTGTTTTCTCACAAACTAAAACTAATCAACCACTCAAAGGTAACTATATTTTTTCAATTGATACATTCTCAGTTGGAACAGATATTGTAAACCATGAATCAAAATTAATCATAGGAGGAAAAGCATTTGGAGTTATGGGAACAGACGAACTAAGAAGAGACCTTGCTATTGGTCTGCTTTGGGGAACTCCGTTGGCATTGTTTATTGGACTAGTCGTATCCATTGCTTCTGTAATTATGGGATTATTGTATGGGGTGTATGCAGGATTCAAAGGTAAAAAAACAGACGAAGTCATGATGAGATTTAATGATGTGATATACGCATTACCAGCACTGCCATTCCTCATTATTTTATCAGTCACAATTAGTAACAGCATATTTGTTCTGGTTGGATTTTTAATGATTTTTGGGTGGGTGGGTATTGCAAAGGTTGCCAGAAGTATGTCACTACAAATTAAGACTAGAGGATATGTTGATGCAGCAAATATGATGGGACAAAAAAATTCCAAAATTGTTCTTAAGCATATTTTGCCACAATTACTTCCGTATGCATTTGCAAGTATTGCCATTTCTGTACCAGCGGCTATAACGACCGAAGCAGGTTTGAGTTTTCTAGGATTAGGTGATCCATCTTTTCCAACATGGGGACATATTCTTCACGATGCAAATACTTTCGGAGCCGCTGCTAGAGGATTATGGTGGTGGATAATTCCACCAGGTGTGATGATTGCGATTACAGGATTAGCTTTTGTGTTTATAGGAAATGCACTTGATTCAATTGTTAATCCAAAACTTAAACGATGATCAGAAATAACTTCGTATTGTATTGATTGCAGAGTCGTTTAGTTTTATGGTGTATGTCTGAGAATTAGGATCAGTTTGTTTTGTTTGAGCTAGAATTTCAGTGAATTTTGTCTTTTCCTCTTCCGTGGATCCTGCCTCATGCGTACAGAGATTGAATGCTTTAAGATTAAGATTATTTTTTAGCAAGTGTGCGATGAATTGTTTATACTCTTCAGGATTTGTCCAATCTTTGTTTTTTTCACCACAGGCAGAAATCCACACATCAACAGAATTATGAAATATTACCTTTTGTCGAATTTCATCTAAAGACATTTTTAGAAATCAGCACGTTCATTTTAGAACCACAACGTGGACATGAACCACCTTTGTGTTTGTTGTTACATACAAGACACACATATCGTACACCGCCGGAACCGCCTTGGGATCCCATTCCAAAGAATCCACCACCGCCGGAGCCAGAATCACTACCTCCATAGCTTCCTCTCATACGATTCATGTATCGTCTTCTCAGAATTAGTGGAAACGCAATAAAGATTGCAAGTGCGGCACCCAAACCATATGGGAATGGTAAGACCATTTGCAATCCTATGCTGATAGCTAGTGAAGCAAATAAGAATATCAAATAGGTTTTGTAATTAAACATTTGATTGAAAGTACCTTGAAAAAGGTTATAAAGTTTTGTCGGTTTTTTTGAAATTCCACTAGATTTTTGAATTTCTATTCTGTTGAAAGAGGAATTTTATTTCCACTACTATCCCATGCAAAAACTGATTCATCATCATATGGGGATTTGACTATAATGGAAACCAATCCAAAAAAATTATTCAAATCCGAAACAGTGGGTTCAGAAAGACCACTAGGGTGAGAGTGTACAATACCAACATAACTCATATCAAATGGCAAAAAAGAATTTGGAATTCCTGCAAATGTATCTCCAGTGTAATTAAATGGAGGAATCACAAGACCGTCAACTTTAATTTCACCATTTTTTGATTTACCTTTAAGAATTAAGATTCCTTCTTCAGGATGTTTCATTTGACAATATGACAAAATACTATCTAGTACTTCTTTTTGTAGAACTACCTTACGTTCAAATTTTTTCTTTTTGAACAACATGATGTCTATCAAAAAGTGAACTAATTTAATTTTAGGACATCAAAACACTGTATTTTGTATTAGAAAATGACCTCAATTTTTTCTCAATTTTAGATACTAATTGCGGAATGCTAGAATCAATCTCATGAATTTCAGCCTTAAATGTTTCATATTTTAGTTCCAAATCATTCTTGACTTCATTGGTTTTATTTAATTCAGATTCCAAGGAGATCAGTTTTTCAGAACGAAGTGAATTAAGTTCAGCAGAAAGTTTTTGATGTTTTTGGAAATATTCAGAAACTTGAGAGATAAATCCATTAATTGTTTCTTCAGTTTCAGTAATTTGCGAGAGCGTTTTGTCTACATCCTTTACTGATATAGAACCTGAAGTGATACCTTTTCTGACATTTTCTAATATCATTATTATGGAGTCCTTGTTTTCTGGAGTTAACACATCAAAAGGATTTTCTACTAGTTTAGATAGTGTGCCTTTTTGATCTTTGTCCAAAGATGATGAATACTCATATCTTCCTAAGGGTCTAGAGATTTTTGTGAATTGTGAATCAATTTCACTTTTGATTTTGGTTTTTTCATTTTCAAATAAATCTAGAGATTTTTTTGATTCCAAGTATTTGTGATATTCATTTGAAGATTTAATTTCATCAATTGATTTTTTTAGTGAAGAGAGTTGTTTATTTACAGATTCTAATTCATTATGAGTGTCAGAAATTTTTTGTGTTTTTTCAATCTTAGTGGATTTGAGATTTTCAATTTTCTTCAAAGAACTTAGAATTTCATCAGAGTTAGACTTCGTATTATCAAAATTTTCTAGAATGTCATGAATATCAGAATAATTTTGATTCATTACTTCTAAATTATCTTTTAACTGAGTGGCATATTTTTTTGCAAAGATGTGAATTACTCTGGTTTGACGACCTAAAACATCTCCGACTTTTTTTAAAATCTGATTCAAAGAGTTATCTAGTTTTTTAGCATCATCTATTGAAGATACTTGAGGAAGACTCACAACACCTTTCTTAATAATATCAATAACCTGTTTTTTCCCTCTAACTACAATAATTGCAAGGTGTTTATCGATATCATCAACATTCAGGGTATCTTTTTCAAGCATATTTCCCACCTTGATTAAGTCATCTATCAAAGGAGCAGTCCCATTTCGGATATTTTTTACTTCAGAAACAGTTTGTGATTCACGAAGTTTTTGAAGTTCGTTGACAATTTTTTTCACTTCTGGTAAAGAAACATCTTTTGTTTGAGGTATTTCTTCTACAGGTTTCTCCTCTTGTTTCTTTTTACCCCAACCGAAGACCATTTGATAATATTTGTTTAGGGGGATTAAAAATGGTTGTACAAAATTTAAAACTCGCAAGATTCGAGGTATAATATGACAAAATTATTGAAAAAATCATTCCATACAGGCACAGTTAAAAAATCTGTAAAGATCAAAGCATCAAAAGACAAAGTTTGGAGAAAAGTTAGCAACATCGTTGGACTTCCAACTTGGTTAGTTGATGTTAAAAATACAACATACCTATCAAAAAAGAAGAAAGATGTTGGTGCAATTAGATTAATCACATTTGCTGATGGGAGTCAAATTGAAGAGCATGTAGTTGCGTGGAAAACAGGAGAGTATTTCACCTATGTTGCCACCGATGGACTGCCATTAAGGGTGTATGTTGCAACTATTTCCATCAAACCAAAATCAAAAAATCTGGTAGAACTAACGTGGCAATCTTATCTCAACAGTAAAAAAATGTCTGAAAAGGAATTCACAGAGTTCTTAGCTTTTATGGGTTCATTTTACGAAGCATCACTAGAAAATCTCAAAGCATTATTAGAAAAATAACACTAGATTATTTTTCGGGTTAAAATGTAAATACTGTGAATCTTCAGATGATATTATGTCCGATATGAGATTTATACTCATAGGTGTAGGTCTGACCTTTGTTGGTTTTCTTGTTTTAGGAGTAATGGGAGGACAGTATCAGGCAGCAACATTTGAGGAAAACGAATTTGGCACATGTTACGAATATTTTGAAGACAGACCACCACAGCAGATTAATTGTTCATTTAAGGTAATGGATCAATCCTTGTTTTTTGCATTAGTAATTGGATTGCTTGCCGCGGGCGCAATTGGATTGGTTAAGGGCGTAAGAGGGGATTGGGACAGTAAAGTAAAACCAGAAGATATGGTAGGACCAGGGAATTCACAAAGTGAGGATTCTGAAGGTAAACAAGATTAAGTGTTTTTTTTAGATTTTATTTTTTCGTAAATTTCAGATTCATCTTCTTCCATTCTTTGGAAATATACTTCTTCATATGGCATTTTTAACATTACATTATATCCAAATTTCCTTTTAAGGTTAAGGAATCACATCTATAGAATTAGCCTCAATTAGTGCGATTCAATGATTTGTTTCATATGATTTACCATATCTCCAATCTCTTCAATTCTGTGATTGAATTGGTCATCACTTAATTCATCAGGTTTGTTCAGAGTAATCAAAATTTCAGAATAATCGCCATTTGAAACTACTCTCATTGGAATGTCCCAAACAGATTCTTCATCAACATATTGATGGTCTAAAATTCCTAAAGATTTGTTTTCGTTGAATTTTAATTTAGACTTTCCATGTGGTCCTGTAAAGTACCACCAACCGTCAGAATTTACTTTTGCATCTGGCATCATTTTTGAAGGAAGTTGTAAAATGGCATCAAAAGCATCTCCTGTTTTTTTCTTAACTGTAACGGTAATTGTCCTAGATCTTGACACGCTTTCAAAGAAAATTAATGATTAAAAAGGATATAGTAGAAATCACATGATTGAGGATAAAATCTACTTATTTAGGAAATCTTTGATTTTTTTAAGATTTTCAACGTTTGATTCGTGGAACATCACCATAGATTCAGCAAGGGAGTTTGGAAGGATGGTTTTGAGATTACTGACTAATTCATCTCCACTTGTAATCATATTATCAATAAGCTTATCTATTTCGTTTTTTTCGTTGACCATCTAGCCTAGATCAAACCCTATCTTAATTATCTTTTTTTATGAGAGTTGCAGTAGAGCGAACCTTATCGAGTTTTTGGATATTCCACGAAACAATTTCTCGTATTTTTTCAAAATTTTCTGCTTGTAATTTAACTAGCATATCATGCGTTCCAATTGTTTCAAAGACATCTTTAACTTGTTCCAGTTCCTTTAGTTTTTCAATGATTTCGGCTTCTGCACCTAATTCACAATTTAACATAACGTAAGCGTCAGTCATGAATCTAACAAATAGTATTGATTATTTAAAGATGGAGATTTTAGGGTTGGCTAAGAGGTTATGGGAATTTGTTTAAGACAGCAACATAACTTGCAAATCTATGATTTTTTGGTTTGACTAGTTTTTGATGATATTTTTTTATTGGTTTTCCAATTGCTCCTTTTAGTCCCAAAGGTCCCATAACATACTTTTTGTCATCAGCCCAACTTAGAACTTCATCAGAAGGCGCATAATAATTTATGATTTTTTTATCAACTACAGTCTGAAGTAATTTACCATATTTTTTTGAAGAAGGAACGTCTTCAGTTATTGAAGCTCCAAAGAAATACACACTTTCCAAAATTCCGGAATTCTGTTTCTTTTTAGCAAGATATTCAATTGTACTCAATATTACTTGAGATCCTAGAGAGTGACCCATTAATCTAATTCGTGTTTTTGGATTAGTTTCCTTAAAATCTTCTATGAATCTACCTAAATTTCGTCCGTTCTTTTTTGCAATACTTTGTCCAACAGCCAAAGCATGCTTTGCATGTTTTATGAGATGGGCACCAGTAGTGTTTGAATCATAACTGAATCCTATAACCGGGTGAACGTAACCTAATTTTCTTAATCGATTCCGTGCCAATATTGCTTTTGCAATAGCTCCTGCATTATCATTTCTTAACCCATGAATCATTATTGTGATTTCTTTAGGTTCAATCAATTTCTCAAAATCTTTTTTTGGATATAGAAAATAGTTATTTTTCTTCAAAGTTTTTCCAGTTTTCAGATCATAGTATCCTCGAGTTGAAATTCTGGGAATAGATTTCATTTTATTCAGAGGGTCCAAGTTGTTTTTTGTATTTTTCAATATCTATTTCATCAACTCGAGCAAATAACGGAGAAGGTTCTCCAAGTAGGTGTCCAGAAGAGACACCCAAAACAGATGAATCGTTCCAGTTTTGCTCATCAACATTTCCATCTAATCCAAGCTGAACCCAAATGCTTTGAGCAGATTTTGGAATAAATGGAAATACTGCAATTGCCAAGCTTCTAACAGCATTTACTGAGAGGTAAACACAACTAGAAGTGCCAGGTCCTTTTTTCCAAGGTTCTTTATGCTGAAAATACTGATTAAAAAAAGATGAAAACTCCATTATTTTCTTTAATGCCCTATCAAGATGGTTCTGTTCCATTAAAGAGCCAACATCAGAAGATAGAGATTTAATTTTTTGTTCAGCTTCTGAATCTTTGTCATCAAAATCTTCAGGATCAGGAATTCTTCCATCAAATGCTTTTTTTGTAAATCCCAATGCACGATTGATAAAATTTCCCAAATTTCCAATTAATTCAGAGTTAATTCTAGTTGTAAAATCATCCCAGTCAAAGTTCAAATCATCCTGAGAATAGGGATTTATTGAGATAAGATAAAATCTCAAATAATCTGCAGGGTAATATTCTAAGAACTGTTTTAGACCAATGTACCAGTTACGGCTTTTTGAGATTTTTTTTGATTGGAGTGTCAAATGGCCTCTAGTTGGGATAAAGTCAGGTAATTTGTATTCACTTTCAATACCTAATCTCATAGCAGGTAAAAAGAGATAATGATGATACACGATATCTTTTCCAATAAAATGATAAATGTCAGCAGAATTCCAAAACTCTTTTCCATTAATGCCTTTATCGTTTAGAAATTTTAGAGCTGTAGAGATGTATGCTAAATGGTTATCAAACCAACCATAAAACACCTTATTTTTTGCATTATCAAGTGGCACAGGTACGCCCCAAGTAATATCACGAGTAATATCCCAATCTATTAAACCAGATTTTATCCAGTTTTGCACATATTTTTTTACATCTTTTTGAAGATTGGTATTTTCATCTAACCATTTTGATAGAGAGTCTCCAAAATTTTTGAGTTTGAAGAAATAATGAGTTGTTTTTTCTTTTGTTGGAGGTTGATTGCATAATGAGCATTTTGGATTTTTGATTTCTTCAGGAACCCGACCGCAGCTCTCACAAAGATCAGAATATTGATCTTCAGCATTACAGTATGGACACGTACCTTTGACATATCTATCAGGAAGGAATTTTTTATCATTATTACAATAAAACTGAATGATCTCCTGCTCGTAAATGTGACCAGCATCATTGAGTTTTTTGAAAACATCTTGAACAAATTCAATATTTTCAGGAGAGCTAGTTTTGTAAAAATAATCAAAATTTATGTCAAATGCGCTAAAGTCTTCATAATCACGTTTATTCCAATGAGCAACATACTCAGCAGGTGTTTTACCTTCTTTTTCAGATTGAATTAGAATAGGAGTTCCAAAATCATCTGATGCACATACATAATATGCCTCTACTCCATTTTGTTTTAGAAATCGTGTTGTTACATCAGCTGGCAGATAAGTAGATGCAACATGACCTAAGTGAATTTCACCATTAGCATATGGTAACGCACTGGTAATGATAGCTTTTTTGTTCATCAGATATTGTCAAAAGCAGTATTGGGGTTAAGAAGTTTTACCAACTATTGGCATATTTTACTTGTTCTGGAGTAAGTTTATCAATTTTTACATCCATTGCTTTTAGTGCATCAACTGCAACTTGACTATCAATTTCTTGAGGTACATTGATAATTTTATTTTCCATTTTTTTGTGATTGTTGAGTATATACAAGACAGATAAAATTTGATTTGAAAATGATTGTGCCATTACTTCAGGAGGATGTCCTTCTGCTGCAACTAAGTTTGCAAGACGTCCCTGTCCAATCAAATACACCTTCTTACCATTTTGCAACACACATTCATCAAGTGCAGGACGGACTTCTTTAACAGATTTTGATTTCTTTAGTAAAAATTCACTATCAATTTCAACATCAAAGTGACCTACATTTCCCATTATTGCACCTTCTTTCATCTTTAAGATGTGTTCTTTTCTAATTACACTTGTCATTCCAGTACATGTGATGAAGATGTCACCTAATTTTGCAGCTTGTGCCATTGGCATTACTTCAAAACCATCCATGTGAGCTTCCAATGCTTTTACCGGATCAATCTCAGTAACAATTACCTTAGATCCCATTCCATGACACCTGGATGCAACACCGCGTCCAACCCAACCATATCCAACAACAACAACACGTTTTGATGCCATAAGTAAGTTCATGGCACGTAGATAACCATCAATTGTACTTTGACCAGTACCATATCGATTATCAAACATGTGTTTTGTGTATGCTTCATTAACCAATATTACAGGATAACGTAATTTTCCTTGATTCTCAACTGCTCTTATTCTAGTAACACCAGCAGTGGTTTCTTCGGTCGCACCTATAATTTTCATATTTTTAAATCGCTTATCAAAATGAGCTTTTACATTCATGTCTGCACCATCATCTGTGAGAATGGTTGGATTATGTTTTAGAACTTGATCAATACACCAGTCATATTCTTTAACAGACTGACCATGCCATGCATATACGTGAATTCCTTGAGATGCCAAAAATGCTGCAATATTGTCTTGAGTTGTTAATGGGTTACCGCCACAACAGGCTACGTTTGCTCCTAGTTCTTTAGCTCCCATTAGCAAAACAGATGTTTCTTTTGTAATATGGAGACAGAATCCAAGAGTAATACCTTTGAGTGGCTTTGATTTCTTTAATCGATTAATAGTATTATCTAAAATTTGCATATGTGATCTTGCCCATTCATATGATAATTTTCCATCTTTGATCAACTTTGGGCTAGATTTTACTTTGCTCATGCAGAAAACCCTTGTTCGGAGATATAAAATTCTATCATGCGAATGTAAATAAATGACAAAATTAACAAAAAGTCATTGGCTTGGAAAAAAATTGCAGAAAAAGGAGATATTGACTCAGGTAAAGGAAAAGCATTCAAAATTGAAGGAAAGCAGATAGCAATTTTCAATCAAGATGGATATCATGCAATAGACGATCTATGTGTTCATCAAGACGGGTCAATAGCACCAGGCAAGCTTGATGGAGATATTGTAGAATGTCCGTTGCATTTCTGGCACTATAACATTAAGACTGGAGAACTAACAGACTATCTCAAAGATGTTAAACTAGAGACATATCCAGTTGAAGCTAGGGACGATGGAATTTACGTAGATATTTAGAAATTTTAGGCACAATTTTTATTCTCAGTTTTTGCAAATGATTTATTGAATCAAGAAATCATAGATGAGATAAAAAATCAAGATTATGCTGCGATTACCAATTCAATTGAAAATTTTCTAGATGAACAAATGAAAAAAAATCATGCAGAAGGTCTCATTCTAGGATTAAGTGGCGGAGTAGACTCTGCTGTACTAGCATACATTTGCAAGAGAAAGTTTCCAGATAAAACAATCGGAATAGTTATGCCAGATACTGCAATTACACCCAAATCTGAAACTGAAGATGGATTAAAAATGGTTTCACTGACTGGCATTCAATACAAGTTAATTGATATCAATCCAATTGTTAACGAATATTCAATGTATTTAGAACCAAATGAAAGAGCCAAGGGAAATCTTCGTGCAAGAATTAGAACAAATATTCTATATTATTATGCAAATGCTAAAAATTACCTAGTTTTAGGATCAAGTGATAAAAGTGAATATCTAATTGGATATTTTACAAAATTTGGAGATGGTGCATCAGACTTAACACCAATTATTTCACTATACAAGCTTCAGGTAAGGGAGATTGCCAAATATTTAGGAGTGCCAGAAAATGTGATTGCCAAAAAAAGTAGTCCTCACTTGTGGAAAGATCATGAAGCAGAAGATGAGTTAGGAGTATCATATGAGGAAATAGATTCAATACTTTACTGTGTTTTTGATAAAAAACTATCACTTGAAGAAACCCAGAAATTAACTCAGATTGAAAATTTCAAAATTGAGAGAATTTTAGAATTAAACAAAAACAGTGAACATAAAAGATTACCACCACAAAAGCCAGATAGAGAACAAGTATGAAACTACAAGACACGCTATCAAACTCCCAACTAGAATTAGATATTTCAAAAAAGGTGAAAATCTACCTGTGTGGAGTAACTGTTTATGATGAATCTCATATTGGCCATGCAAGGACAATCATTGTATTTGACGTATTAAGAAAATATCTAGAGGAAAAAGGAGTAGAAATAGAATTCATTCAGAACTTTACGGATGTAGATGACAAAATTATCAATAGAGCTCAAGCAGAAAATACAACTGCAGAAGTAATTAGTACAAAGTATATTCAAAATTACTTTGAAGATTTTGACGGGCTTAATGTCAAACATGCTACAATCTATCCAAAAGCCACAGATCACATTGAAGATATCTTGAAATTCATTGAGAAGTTAATTGATAAACAAATTGCATATGTATCAAAAAATGGAGTTTATTTTTCAGTATCAAAGTTTCCAAATTATGGAAAATTATCGAAGAAGAAAATTGATGAGCTTGAATCTGGAGCAAGAATTGAAATAGATGAAGCAAAAAAAGACCCACTAGATTTTGCAGTGTGGAAATTTTCAGATGTGGAACCTTTGTGGGAAAGTCCATGGGGAAAAGGAAGACCAGGATGGCATATTGAATGCTCTGCGATGAGTAACAAGTACCTTGGGGAAAATTTTGACATACATGGTGGAGGAAGAGATCTAATATTTCCTCATCATGAAAATGAAATTGCACAGTCAGAATCATGTACGGGTTTACAATTTGCAAAAATTTGGATGCATGTAGGAATGGTTACAATTAATGGAGAAAAGATGTCAAAATCAATTGGAAATATCAAATCAATTAAAAATGTTTTAGAAAATTGGGGCCCCAACATCATTAGGCTATTCTGTTTATCAGGACATTATTCAAAACCAATTGATTATTCTGAAGAGCTACTCAAAGAAAATCTTACAAAATGGAGGCAGGCTGAAGTGTGTTATTATGAGTTAATTCATACAAAATCAGAAGATAACCAAAATTTAGAAGAAACCGTTTTCAAGATATCTAAAGATTTTGATAAAGCGTTGGAGGATGATTTTAACACTCATCTAGCATTATCCGCTTTTTTCCAACTAATCAAGGAAACAAATAGACTTGCAGCCGAAGAGAAACTAGGAAATGAAGATGCACAGATAATCAAGTCTGAGTTTTTACGAATGTTAAAAATTCTTGGATTAGTAATTCCCGAGATGACTGAAAACGAAAAACAAGAAATTGACTATATGATAGAGAATAGAGAAAAGTTAAGGAAGGAAAAACAATTCCTAGAGGCAGATAAAATAAGAGACAAATTAAATGAGATGAATATAGAACTCATTGATCACAAAGTAAAAACCATCTGGATGAAAAAAGAAATTATCAAGAGTGAAAACAAAAAATAGAGGAATTAAGGGGTAACCATTGCTAATTTGCCCTCAATTCTGTCATAATATCCATTTTGGTCCATAGCAGGGACATAAAATGTTGCAGATATGACATCTCCAACACCTGCTTCACATTCTGATATTACTACAGAATGACCCAAAACAGACTCTCCAACACAGCCATATTCAGTTACGGCAATAACGGCCACATCCTCAGTAACTAGTGTTGGAACTAAATTCCAAGGAGTGAGTGTAAAAACTAGTATTACTGAAGTTGCTGCAGCCAAAATCAACATGAATTTGAGCCGTGGTGTTTTTGTAGTTGCTGTTTGTTGCATTTCTCCTCATGTTTAATAGGAATTTACAAAATATAACGTAAGGATATTTTTTAGAACTAGTGCTAAGAACAGAATTTAAACATCTTTCATTCTTTTTGAGTAATCATAATGAAATATCTTATTGGGAGTAATTTCAATAGCGACTTCGTTTGTAACATTTTTTTCAAGAATTTTAGATAGAACTGATTGTTTATCCCCAAGATATTTTTTCATTAAAATTTTTAGAATCTCCTCCCCCCTTTCTTCAATAATTTTAGCAGTTCCACTTCCACGAGTGCCTTTGTAAGGAGGTTTGTCAGTAGCAATCTCAAATCCACAAGAAGGATTATTTTTCAGATAAGACACTATTTTTGCAGACTTCTGGGTTGCGCAGTAAATTTTACCATCAATATTCTCATACCAAAGTGAAATAATATTTGGGACGCCTTCAGGGTTAATGAATCCCAATCTAATTGGAATTTTTGTGTCAGAAACTATTGGTTCAAATTTTAAATTTTGTAGTTTTTGCATATCTATTCACCATTTTTTAGACAATATAGTTTTTGCATAACAAAAGTCACACGACCAATCTTCATATTCTTTTCCACATTTATCACATTTGAATACAGAGATTAAACTCATGATATCAATATCACGTAATGGTATATAACTAGAGGAAAAATCTAGTTATAGTGCTAAATTAGCACTAGAAAAATAATTTAACACTAGTTATATAGTATTTGAGCCTAATAAGTTCATGATACTACAGTACCAAAGTATGCTAGATGAAATTCTTACTGAATTTCCAAAACTATCAGAAGTTGAGATAACAGATATCACAGATCACAATCTTCTATGGTATCTTAGCGACTACATTAAAGCTGGTTATGTGAGATTCCAAACAGACAGAAAAGAACTGTATCGACTAAGTGTTCTACTAGAGAACTATGCAGCTAAATACAAAGTTCCTCTATTAGCTACTTTTGAGACATCTAAGAGATACAAGTATGTTGAGAATAGATACATGGAATTGGTCAAAGATATTCCAAAAGTCTGGATAGTTGGAAACTTTAACAACCCATCATTAGCCCCTCAGCCTCCCAAGAATGCAGAGGTGATTAGTTGTGATGGAACAAATCTATCTGAGATATGGATGGTCCTAACAAAAGGAGAGAAAGGTCCTTTCGGATTAATTGCTGAAGATATGGGTGATGGAATCTATAGAGGATTCTTTTCAATAAGTCCATCTGTTATACGAAAAGCAATTGAGAGCACAGAGAAATCTCTAAAGATAAAGATAGACTTCGATAAAAAATACGGTACAGATTATGACTGACATTATCTGGGGCAATGGTTCCGAGATATTGTCACCAGACTCTTTTATTCTAAATGTAACTCATAGAAAGAATGGTAATAAAGAAAATTATTCAGATGTCGAAAAAATAAAAATAATTCAAGCCGACATTCCAGGAATGCCTCAGAATCAATCAGAGTGGAATAATGAAATTTTAGCACAATGTACAAAAGATGCTTTTCTAAAGTGTGAAATTGAAAGCCGTGATGCTTCAGGAATGATTTTAGCTAAGGTTTCTCATTCTGGTGTGGGCGGATACTAGTGTGGGCTCCAATATATTCAGATAATCGAAAAATAAAGTATTCTGATTTTAAACAGATTCTAGAAGGAGAAATTCCAGGAATAGTAATAAAAAAATTTTATTCAGAAAATCAATGTGACGAAATTTTGAAAAAAATAAAAGAATACGAAATTACGTGTTTTGAAGATTCAAAACTTGAACATATTGGGCCATTCTTAATGTCATATACAACACGTAAAGAAAAATACTTGGATAAATCAAAAGAATTTCAAAAAACAACTCATTTAATATTTGAAAAAGTAGAAAATCCTTTCAATAGAATCAATAAATTGATAAATCTTTCATTACCATCATTCTCAATCTCAATTGCAAGAGAATCAGAAAGAGACATGTCTCCTTTTGTGATAAGAGTTCATAGAAAAGGAAAATCAATTCCAATCCACAAAGATAATGTAAATTACGAGGGTAAAGAGTACTCCATAGCAGATATTGAATATCAGTTATCTTGTGTTATTCATCTTCAAGAATCCGAATTTGGTGGAGACGTAATTATTTACAAAAATAAATGGAATAGAAAACATGAAAAGTATAGGAACATAGATTTTGGTTATTCATCTCAGGTTGCATCCAAAGAATCTTGTAAGATAGAAGGAATTGAAAAAGGTGATTTAGTAATTATTAATCCAAATTATTTTCACCAAGTAACTGAAATTTTAGGAGAAATACCACGAATTACTTTAGGTATGTTTTTAGGAATATATCAGAAAGATCAAAGAATTGTAGTATGGGCATAATAGATAGTTAATTGATCTTTCTAAATAGATGAAAATGATTTCAAAAATTACTGAATATTGAATTTTTTTCCAAGATTTTTACCCATTACGTCAACTGCATGTCTACACACAGTTGGGTTTAATGTGAAAAATCCTCGGAATTTTCCATCCTCATATTCTTCAGCAATCAGTCCAAATGGTCCATAAGGTCCTCTAGTAATAACACTCCAAACATCAATAAGATTTGTATTTTTACAATTAATTACATCAATTTTAGGAGGAGTATCAACCTTTGTTGTGCCATAATCCGCAACTACCCAAATTTTTGGAATTTTTTCAATCATTTGTTGATATCTTTTTTCAACAAATTTGTAACGTTTGATTTTTTCAAAAGTGGCTAGTAGTGGTTGAGAATGTTCTTGAGCATAGCCTTCAATTAATTTACTGATATGGAATAATTGTTTTCTTTCAGCATGGAAATTATGATAACCTGCTTCTATGAAAGTATTCAAGTCCCACAACTGAAGTAATTTTGGATCGTCATCATGCCATTCTGCCAACTGAGGAAATTCATTCCAAACTTCACCCACAAATCCCTCATAAGATCCTGTCATATGGAATGTTACTTCAAAATAAGATATAAGTCATTCTTGGCACGGGTTTGGGCATTAGCAAATTGTTTTTATTATCTAATGTTAGATGTAAAACATGGCAAGATACGAAAAAGTTCTCGACATGTTAATGGATTTTGATGAGAATATTCGATTAGCCATAATTAGTGACACTGAAGGTAATATCCTAGTCAGTTCAAAAAGGGATGCAGTAAAGTTGCAAGTCCCTCTAGCAGAAACAAAGAGAGCCTTAAAACGAGAATCAGATGACTGGATTGATAGATGTAAGGCGGCAGACAGAGTTCCTTTAGGTGAACCACTTTACCACATCACATCATTTGAGAAATCTAAGAGAATAACACTTCCAATTGATGCATTTCATATGCTGTTTATCAGTGTGGACAACACACCAATGAAAAATACCAAGAAAAAGAGTTATGGAAGAATGGTCGAAATGGGAAAATTATTGTCAATTGTTGACTTTGTAAACACTTTCGAGTAGAGTTTTTATCAATTTACTTTCTCTTTTAGATTATCACTAGAAATTTAATTTGGAATATTTATTAACAGAAAAAAATATTGATTTTCATGGATAAAGATGAAAAAATGCTCCACATGTTAATGGATTTTGATCCAACCATAAGATTTGCTGCAATTGTTGATAAAACTGGAACAATTGAAATTTACAGTCAAAGAGAGGGTTTGAAAAATTTAGTTCCATTTGATGAGACAAAACAGACACTAAAAAGAGCATTACATGCATGGGATGAAAATGCAAGAGTTAAAGATTTTATTGGTAAAGGTATGTACAGTATTGCATCCTACAAGAAAGTTAAAAGAATTACAGTTCCTCTCGGTAATGGAAGAATGTTATACTGCACTTTAGGTAACGACCCAATTAAAACCGGAATATTTGCTCATAAAAAGAGTTATGGACATCTAGCCGACATGGGAAAAATTTTATCCATTGTTGATTTCATAAAAGATCAAAAATAGATAATCACCAGAAATTTTAATTAATTTTACTTTTCATTGACACAATCTATTGGATAATATTCTCATGAAAAATTATAACAATAGTGATTAAGTGGTATAAAACATGACTCTATACAAAAAATCATTATTTATTTTTAGGAGAGATCTCAGACTAAGTGATAACACAGGATTAATTGCAGCATCTCAATCTTCATCAGAAGTAATTCCAATATTCATTATTGATAATTCAATTATGAATTCTGAAAAATTTAGCGAGTTTAGATTACAATTTCTTAAGGATTGTCTGGAGGATTTAGACTCCCAGTTGAATGATAAAAAATCACATTTACACATATTTGTTGGGACCACCAATGAAATAATCTCAAAAATAATTAAGACAGTGGAAATTGATGCAATTTTTGTTAATACAGATTACACTCCATTCAGTAAGAATCGCGACAAAAAAATTCAAAAAATTTGTAAAAATAACAATATTGATTTTATCGAGGCTGACGATATTTTACTGCATAATGTTGATATGCTGAAAACAGGTAATGGTGAACCATACAAGGTATTTACAGCATTTTATTCCAAGGCAAAAGAATTCCAATACAGAATGCCTCAAAAATGCAAATTCGAAAACATGGCAGATGAGAGAATTAATTTTGAAAAAAATCTAGACGAAATTTCTCAATTTAGGATAAAAAATAATCCCAATGTTAGAGAGGGTGGAAGAAAAGCATGTTTAAAACTAATTAAAAATTTAAAAAATCTAAAAAATTATGATGAGGAGAGAAACATCCCTTCAATTAACGGAACTTCACTTTTATCAGCACATAATAAATTTGGTACTTGTTCAATTAGAGAAATTCACGAAGAGTGTATTAAAAATCTGGGTCAATCTCATACAATTATTTCAGAACTACATTGGAGAGATTTTTTTACCTATATTATGCACCATTCACCGTACAGTTATTCTAAAGAATTTAACAAAAAATTCCAAAAAATTCCATGGAGTACAAATGAAAAGAGTTTTTCAAAATGGTGCAAGGGTGAAACAGGATTTCCCATAGTAGATGCAGGAATGAGAGAACTGAATAATTCAGGATTTATGCACAACAGAGTCAGAATGATTGTCGCATCCTTTCTCACCAAAGATTTGCACATTGATTGGAGAATGGGTGAGAAATATTTTGCTACAAAACTTATTGACTATGATCCATGTGTGAATATCGGAAATTGGCAATGGGCAGCATCCACAGGTTGCGATGCACAACCATGGTTTAGAATTTTTAATCCATGGTTACAACAGAAGCGATTTGACCCAGAATGTAAATACATCAAAAAATGGATTCCAGAACTTGGCAAATTAGATGCCAGAACAATTCATGATTTGTGGAAAAAATACCCTGAAAATATTTCGTATCCAAAACCCATATTGGACCACAGTATGGAATCAAAATTAGCAAAAGAAATATTTTCATCCCAATAAATTATTTTTAGCACTAGAAAATATGTTATCACTAGGTTATATACGATAAGATGAATTATTCACTATGGCTGAAGAACAAGAATGGGCAAACTTGCTTGCTGAAGTTTTTGACAAACTTACAGAAAAACATGCCGCAATCACATATGATTTTGACAATCTAGAGATGAAAGGCAAGGTTGAGAGAAATGGCAAGGTTATCCCAACTGGAACAGTTTCCCTATCTGGAAAACTGACTATCACCACAAAATGAGGTTGTGAGTATGAAAAAAAGTCAACTCCCTGCCAATTTTTTATTATCTTTAACAAATGGCAAACTTAATGTCAAATGCAATAATCAACCATCGATAAATTTTATTTCCAAAGATAACATAAGAGTTATCGACATAATTGACATTCCAATTAAAGTATCAGGAAAACCAGGTGTCATTAAGCAATTATCTGAAGCCAAAGTACTTGCAAAAAAATTGAAAACTGAAGGTGTTACTTTGGAAATTAAATTTAAGGGAGAAACAGTATTAAAATTAGGCAAAGATGCTAATCCTAAACTAGCAAAAATTGTAACCCTAAGCAGCGATATTGAAATAACAGACTTAAAAAAATTGAAAAAACTTAGTGAAGTACTATAAGAGATAATTACGAGTATCAGGGATAAAGTAGAATGAAAAAAACATACATCGTAATTTTCTTATTAGCTTTAGTTTCAACCAACCAAGCATTTGGACATAAACTAATTAGTCATGATGACTCTCATAGAGATTTTGAATCAGCCTTAGTTATTCCAGATCACAAAATTTCATGGGCAATTTATGAAAATTTAGGCACGAATGAGGCAAAATATTACACATTTGATGCAAAAAGGGGTGATTCATTTTATGCAAGTATTGTAATTCCCAAAATTGATGGCTTAGAATATTATTCCCCAACAATTAATTTTATAGAACCAAATGAAGACGAAGTAAAATTTTCTGTTAAAAAATTTCTATACGAAGGAGATTATCCAGGAAATGAGTTCTATGAACCATTTGGACAGGTAACATATTGGGAAAGACAAGAAGTTAAACTCAATATACCTTATGATGGAAAATATTTTGTTGTTGTTTCTGACGAAAAAAATCAAAGTGGAAAATACAGTCTAGCCATAGGTACAATTGAAGATTTCTCAGGAGCTGATTTTTTTACAATTTTGCCCAAAGCATGGTTTGACACAAAAATTTTTGTTAACGATTATTTTTCACTTCTGGTTTTCTTTGTAATACTATTTTTGATAATTGGTCTTCCAATTTTTGTTTACCTAAAAAGAAAACAAAGAAAATAGGTTAACCTAATTTAGAAAATTTTATGCGTAAAAAAATTAGTCGAATCTAATTAGTCGAATCTAATTTTCGAGTTGTTTATTATCGATGTTAGCTATAATTAATCATGAATATGTGGAATAAATTTTGGAAGTGGTATGAAAATAAAATTCTTGGTAGCATAATTGTAATTGCAATTATTCAATTCATTCAAGTACCTCATATGGTATGGAATGCAGACATTATGCTTGAAGCAGGTCTTGTATCTAGAGTTCATCCAGTGATTGATTGGTTCCTTTATGGGGTAGATTTGATTGAGATAATTTCAATCATTAATGTTGGAATGATAATGTATAGTCTTATTAAAAAACGCCAGAGTAAACAAAAGATTAGTGCATAATCATTCTTTTGCTTTCCATACAACCCTTTGAGGGAAAGGAATTTCGATTCCACCCTCATCCAAAGCATTTTTTAGAACTTTAAGTAATTTTGGGGATACTTGATCCCAATCTTCTCTTGGATGCCAAACTAAAACTTCAATATTTACGCTTGAATCTGCTAATTCCTTTATTCTAAAATCAGGTTTTGGAAGAATTAATGCATATGGCATTTGATTTCTAATCGCTTTTTCCATAACAGAGATTGCACCATCAATATCTTCTCTGTACGCAATTCCGACAAGGGCCTCTGAACGCCTAACAGGCGTAGATGACAAAGAACGAATGTTTGTTGTAAAGAATGACTCATTTGGAATTCGGGTGATCGTACCATCAAATTGTCTAACCCTTGCAGAAAAAGTACTGATATCTAAAAGAGTTCCAGAAATTCCAAGACCTGGGAGATCAACTGAATCACCCTGTTTGACGGGTTTTTCTATCATCAAAAATATTCCAGAAATTAGATTCGATACTACTGACTGAGTTGCAAAACCAATAACCACACCAAAAATTCCTCCCGCCACAAGCAATCCCGAAAGATCAACTCCAGTCGTAGAGGTAAAAACTAAAAATGAAATGACGATAATTCCAAAGTAAAGTAACTTACCCAAATTTTTTGCACTGTCTTGAGAAAGTTTTGGGGCATAGTATTTTGTGAATAGAAGTTTTACAGTTCTAGCGATTAACACCCCTACCCCCATAATTATTCCACCTATCAACAATGAAAGAAGTGTGAGGCCGGAGGTTATCTCAATTTGATCAAGACCCTGCATAAATTCAAAAAACATCAATCAACACCCATGTTTAATTTTTTTACTAATTCCTTCCTTTCATAAGTTGGTGATTCTGTCCAATTAGTTGAAACCTTGTCAGATGAAACATCTATTGTTTCTATGGTTAGTTTTTTCTTTATAACTGCTGAAATTGAGTCTATTATCGCCCTTGATTTATCATAATATACTGAATTTTCGGTAATAGGAAAAATAACTTTTGAGATGGAATGACCTCCTTGAAGTTCATTTCCAAAATTTATTTCCATTACTGCATTTTTATAAGGAATTGAGTCATCTAAAGATTCTACAATCTCAGATTTTGCATATTTACAAAGAGTACCTGATTCAGGAGTTCCATATAGTCCAAATCTTGAATTTAGCGGATCGCAAGTAAAAAAATCTAGTGAGTTTTTATTTTCACCATCAATTAAAAAAACTCCAATTTCAATTGGACATCTAGCAAAAATTTTTGCGTGAGAGTTTTCTGATAAAAAGACAGGAGTTTCAAGTTCCAAGTAAACATAAGAAGTTCTATGCGAAGGATGATTTAAAGGCCTTATTGGTGCAATCTCGATACGAATTTTATTATTTTTAGTTGGAATCATTTTTTCAATTGTCTTATCCTCCGAATCGCTTCTAAAATAAGAAAATACATTTTCTCCGATCTTTCTAAATTTTACATCAGTTTTTGGAAAGATGCAATCAAAATCATCATCAATTTCATATACACCATAATTTGTGTAATTAGAGTTTAATTCACTCAAAACACATCTGAATTTAATTACTAGAATTTAATCTATTTGATAATGAAAGTGTATAAACAAAATTTGAAAAATTTTCAAAATATCATTGGTTTAATTCTAATAAGATGTTTAGTTTTCCAAAATCCTCATTTATTCTGAAATTATATGTTAACGATGGATCGTAAAGGAATTGAGTACCGCCATAACCGATATTTGGACCAAACAATATGTTAAATTCTCTAGTATCCCCAGGATTTATAACAATTTGTCCGCTGGTGAAATCCATTCCAGCGTATTTGAAGGCAGTTGAACCATCCCATACATCATAAGAACAGATTTGAGGACTAGTACAATTTAGTGTAACTTTATCTGAACTTGTATTCTCTGCAAGCATTCTGATGGAAAGTATTGCCTGACCCGTTGGAGAAATGTCAAATTCACTACCATCAGTACCGATTCCTTGCCAATAGTAAACAATTGGACCAACTTCAAATTTTTGTGCAGTGGATTTGTACTCATAAAGTTGTATTGCCTTCTTAATTGGTTTTTCACAGTCTAGTCTTTGATATGCCTTTGTAAATTCAGAACATTTTTCAAGTTCAGTTTCAAGTGTTGCTAATTGTGGATCAGAGCTTTTTGGTTCTGAGATTTTTTCATCTACAGAATGAGTTGATGTTGTAGAAATTAATCCTAAGGACATCAAATGTTGAATTGCATTGACAAATTCACCATCAGATGTAATTCCTTCTGCCCACCAACCTGCATTGTTCTTTACCCAAGCAGGTACGCCTTGAGAAGATTCTGCAGACACACTAGTTGGAGGAACTTGGATGATT
>JAJETY010000072.1 GCA_021268355.1 Candidatus Nitrosopumilus sp.
GGTCAATTCTACACGATTTGGATTTTGTGCTCCTCCCTTTCTACCAAGAATAACACTCCCGTCAAAGGTTTCATCTTGATAGTATACTCCTTTTTCTGTTTTTAAAAGGGTAATGTAATTACTTTCGTTTACTCCGGTTTCCATTTCCAATTCTTTTCCCATCAATGTGGTAAGAACATCTGCTTCGGTTTGACGGATGTCGTTTTGCATCATGGTCAACTTGGCTAGAGAAGAAATTAAGGGAAAACCTTCATAATTATACGACAGCCAAGATTGATCTTGATTATCTTTGTTTTTTACATTTCCATTTAGATCCCCAGTATTAAAACGACCCTCTACCAATTCTTTATAGGTTGGGTATTGGCTTCCAAAAATCTTATTAACTATCATTTTGTAGTCATTGATCATGTCAATAAAGTCTTGTCCATCAGATGATATACCATTGGCATTAAAAAAGATTAAATCCAGCGCTTCTCCATTATCCATTTGGGCGTATTCTTTAAGTTCTGGATCTTTTTTGCGTTGTACTTCGGAAATAGTTTTTTTGATTTCGTTTATTTTTTCAAAAAACTCATCAGATTTTGCCTTAATCTCTTTTGATGTTAGTGAATGACCAATCCATTTTCCTCCTTTTTCTTCTGAATTTGTTTCAATTTTTTCATAAAAAATTTGGTTACTCTCAGCTAATCGAATGTTCGCTTCTTTAATTTTCTCAAACATCTGACCAAAACCATCTAGGACTTCTTTACTTACATTCAATGCAAGCATGGTGATGAACACCAGGTACATCAAATTTATTAACTTTTGTCTAAGAGTTTCTTTTACTCTTGCCATGGAATTTTACTTTTTAGACATTGCATTTAATATCCCACCATAAACACTGTTTAATACTGCAAGATTGGCCGAAAGCGATTCCATTTGAACAAGTAATTGCTCCGCATTTTGACTTATTTTATTGTTAAATTCAGCATTCCCTTTTGAGTTTTGAATTTGTTGATGGTAATTCGCGTTCAATTGTTCTAATTGTAACACTGCTTTGGAAAGCTCATATGTGTAACTTTGAGAAGCTGATATGGCTTCAGAAGCTGGAGAAAGGGCCTTAGCAGAATTTTCTAAATCCTTAATACTTTTTGCCAAAGAATTCATTAAACTCACATCAAGCTTTGCTTCTTGCATTAATGCATCAATTTTTGAAGACAACCCTTGTTCTCCGCCTCCATGAATGGATCTAGCTCCGCCTTTGGATTTTTGGACAAATTCTTCATGTTCTTCTTTAATCTCACCCGTACTTAGTGCAGAAACTGTAAAAATTAACGCTTCGGCTCCTAATCCTAGTCCTAACACTAAACCTCCTGTAATTGGACCGATTTCCAAATGTAAAATTTTAAATAATGCTCCTAGTATTACAACAGCTCCTCCAAAACCAAAAAGCATGTGCATCGCAATTTTACTTCTTAACCTTTTATTTAAAACTTTATCTGTCATTACTACTTAATTTTAATGTTATTTTAAATTGATTGGTTTTTTTATCTCATTCTAACTTTTTGTGAACCTAAATAATCTTGAACTGTTCTGAACCCGATATAACTTCTTGCTGTATCAGAGTATTCATAATCCCGTGAACTAACACGTAAGAAATAGGCAACATCTTTCCAAGATCCACCTCGAACTACTTTCCGGGCTTCATTTTCAAAAGACATGTTTGGATTCAATGAAGACATATATTCATACACACTAGGGTCATAAGAAGAATTGGTCCATTCAGCTACATTTCCTGCCATATTGTAGAGGTTATAATCATTAGGCTCATAGGATTTGGCTTCCACAGTGTATATGGCTTGGTCAGCAGCATAATCACCTCTTAGAGGTTTAAAGTTGGCTAAGAAACATGCGCGATCATTAAGCAAGTAAGGTGATCCCCAAGGAAAGGTACCTGCTGGAATTCCTCCCCTTGCAGCATATTCCCATTCGGCTTCATTGGGCAATCTGAATTTGCTTACGTTTGGTTTTCCATTATCGCGCTGAAAACTATTTTTAAAATTTGTTCTCCAATTACAAAAAGCAACGGCTTGTTTCCAAGAGATCCCTACCACAGGGTAGTCTTGATAA
>JAJETY010000006.1 GCA_021268355.1 Candidatus Nitrosopumilus sp.
ATGAACATTCTGATGAACATTCTGATGAACATTCTGATGAACATTCTGATGAACATTCTGATGAACATTCTGATGAACATTCTGATGAACATTCTGATGTACATTATGATGAACACGGTCATGAATCTGGTGATCCTCATATTTGGTTAAATCCTGTTTTTGCAAAAATTCAAGTCCAAAACATTGCAGATGCATTTTCAAAACATGATCCAAAAAATCAACAATACTATCAATCAAATGCAGAATCATATATTCAAGAACTAAGTTTATTAGATTCACAAATCAGAAATGAACTTTCTAATTGTAGTTCTGATTTCATTGCATTTCATGATGCATTTTCATATTTTGCTGAAGAGTATGATCTAAATCAACACACAATTCTCTCTTCAACTGATTCACATGGGGAAGCAACTGCAAAGACATTAGAAAATGTAATTTCAACAGCAAAAATCCATAATATCAAAATTATTTTTAGTGAGGACAATTCTGATACTAGAACTTCACAAACTATTGCACATGAAATTGGTGGAAAAGTTTTGGTGTTATCTCCATTAGAAATTTCTTCTGAAAAAAATTATGTTGAAAAAATGGGCGAAAACCTTGAAAACCTAAAGGAGGCATTATGTTGAAGGCAGTTGAAATTAGCAATCTAACAGTTCAATATCCTGATGTGAAAGCTCTTGATGATGTCAGTTTTGAAGTAAATCAAGGTGATTTTCTAGGCATAATTGGACCAAATGGTGCTGGAAAATCGACTCTTTTTGATTGCATGCTTGGATTAAATACAAAATACAAGGGAGAAATCAGGTTCTTTGGTCAGGATATTAGGAAATCAAAAAATTTCCTTAAAGACATTGGATATGTACCTCAAAAACCAATCTTTGAGAAAAATTTTCCTGCAACTGTAAGTGATGTTGTAAGAATGGGATTAAGAAAAGAATCTGATGATAATAAAATTAACAAAATTTTACAACAATTATGGATACACGAATTACAAAATAGAAGAATTGGGGAGTTATCTGGAGGACAATTACAAAGAGTCTTTATTGCTAAAGCATTAGTAAATAATCCTAAAATTCTGATTTTAGATGAACCAGTTACTGGAATTGATCAGCCAAGTATAGAATTGTTTTACAGCATCTTACGTGAATTAAATTCTAAACAAAAAATTACAATAATTTGGTCTTCACATGATCTAGATGCAGTTAATCAATTAGCCAATCATGTTGCTTGTCTGAATAGAACTTTGTTCTTCCACGGAGAATCAGAAAAATTCTTTTCAGATGATGAACTTGTTAAACAATATTCTGAAGCATCGATGCAGGAGCATATGCATCATCATTAGTCATGTTTTTTGAAATTCTAACTTACAGTTTTATGCAAAGAGCATTAATTGCTGGAGTTGCTATTGCGATTCTTTGCTCAGTTGTAGGATTATTTCTAGTTCTGAGAAGATATTCTTTGTTTGGTGATGCAATAGCTCATTCATCCTTTGGTGGAATTGCATTGGGTCTTTTAGCTGGAATTTATCCATTATGGACAGCCTATGGTGTATCAATTGTTAGTGCGTTAATTATTACAAGGATCAAAGATAGATTCAACATTTCAGGTGATGCTTCCATTGCTGTACTTCTATCTTCAGGCATAGCGGTTGGACTTGTAATAATTGGATTGTCAGGTGGATTCACTATCGATATCTTTAGCTTTCTCTTTGGAAGTATTCTTCTTGTTAGCATTAATGATACAATTTTGATACTTGGACTAACTGGAGTAATTCTAATAATTATTTTATTACTTTATAGACAAATTCTATATTCTACATTCAATGAAGAGCAAGCCAAAGTTAGCGGAATTCCTGTAGAGAAAATAAATTATTTGATAATCTTTATGGCAGGATTAACCGTTGTTACCTCAATTCAACTTGTTGGTGTTTTGTTAATTTCAGCCCTATTTGTGATCCCTAACGTCTCTGCAATAATGTATGGTAAAGGTTTCAAACAAACCGCAATTATCTCAATAAGTTTTTCAGTATTTTCTGTAATAACTGGAATTTTAGTTTCATACGTTTTTGATATTACTCCTGCTGGAACAATTGTTTTAATCTCGATTGGATTACTTGCTGCTACATTAGGAATAAAATCTGCTGGATTACTTTCTAAGAATTGATTAATGCATTTAATTTTCTTTTATCTTGAATGCTCTTTACATAAAATAAGGATGTTGCAATAATTCCTAATGCAATTAGTGGGGATGCAACTTCTGTATATTTTAATTGAAATTCTCCTAATGTCTGAACTTGTGATAAAATAACTGGAATTTCTGTCATCTTTATTGTACCAATTTTATTTGTTTGTTGTTCTACAAACCAGACATTGTTATCCCCATCTGATGTCATAAATTGTATAAAAGACGTCTCTGATGGAATTGCAACTTCAATTAAATTATCATTGTTAGGATCATATGCACCAATACTATCTACGGTGTGTTGCGCAAACCAAATATTTCCATATCTGTCAAATGTCATGCCAAATGGAAGTGCTTCGTCGTTAGGGATAGAAATTCTTTCAAATGTTTCTAAAACAGGATTAAATTTGGTAATTGACAATCCTGTATGTTCGGCAATCCATAAATTTCCATTTTCATCAAAGAGTAAAGCCTCAGGTCCCTGTAAAGGTGGTTCATTTGAAAACTGTGTGATTTGATTATTCTTTGGATTAATGTAACCGATGTTACCAGTGCCTGTTGTTGTAAACCAAATATTTCCATCTGAGTCAATTTCTAAACCAAATGGCAGATTCTCATTTCCTGGAAGAATAATTTCTTCAAATTCATCCTTTTCTGGTATGTATTTTACAATTGCATCTTTGTTAATTATTGTAAACCAAATATTTCCATCAAAGTCTGCTTTTATGACAAGTGGTGTGTTATTAGATACGACATCTAATCCTTTAACAATTCCTTCAGGAATTATTTTTGGAATAGTTTTTGTTGTGATTTCTTTTGTTTGAGTGTCTATGAATCCAATTTGATTTCCAGGTGTATCTGTAAACCAAATTTTGCCATCTTTATCTTGAGTTAGAAATGTTGTAGTTTCTCCGTCAAATGAATATGATGTAAATTCCTGAGTTTTCAGTGAAAATTGCCATAAACGTGGTGATGATGCATCGCTGATCCACAGTGAATCTCTTCCATCATACAATGGGAAGAGAGGCTTTGATTCTTCTGGTAATTCATATTCAATCACTTGTGTTTGAATATCGCCTAGTCTTGGTTTTACTAATAAATTCAAAAGTTTTGATTCATTAGCATTCTCAGATCTTTGCACTTCAACATCGACTAACCATTCACCCGAAAATCCAAATGTTAGTTCTCCTTTGAATTCAATAGGCTTATTTTCTTCTTGTTTGAACATCTCCATTGGAACTTCTATTGGAGAAATATTTTTAGCTGGATTTGATATCTTGACTTTAAGCTGATCTGAATCGTAAATAGGATTTCCTTCAAAGTCACTTACCTTGACTAAAATTGTATTTGAACCACTAGAAAACGGGGAAATATCAATATCGAATTTGGTATTTTCAGTAAATTCCAGTGTTTTGAAACCATAGATCATCTCTTGTGCATCCACTTTTTGAATTTCCCCTGCAGGTAGTGTTCCATTTGTGATTAATGCCACAACTCCTAAAAGTATTATTCCTAATACAACATCAACTTTGAGTGATTTTTTTAATTTTTTATGAACTAAAATTTTTCCTGATTTGAGATTCTTTTCTGCATTTTTTTGTAACTTTAATTGAAAGTATCCTCCAAATCCAATTAGTATTGATGCAATAGCAATCTTTAGAATAATTAATTGACCATATATCGATTCAGTAATTAATCCAATATCACTTTCTAGAAACCACAACAATGTAGGTCCAGTGATTATTACCACTCCCACTGCAATGATGAATGCAATTGAGAATCGTGGAATCATTAACAGACTCATTTTTTCCCTTTGTGTTTCTTTTAGTTGTGAAAATGTTGGCAGTAAAATAAAAACAAAATAAATTATTCCTCCTATCCAAACCCCGGAAACCAAATTGTGAACATAATCTAGTATCAATGCTGGTGTTTGACCACTAGCAGCTCCATGGCCAATCAAACTTGACGTTGAAATTAGAGCAAGCATTGCTACCAACATTGGAATCTGATTCTTTTTGGATAGAGATTTACTTCTATCTAGTGCAAACCAAATACCTAGTAAAATTACTGTAATAGTCATTCTCATAACCCATGTCATTCCAAAATCCGTTTGAATTGCGTCAAGTGGCGATACTTCAAGTCTTATGCTTTGTACTGCAATCATCAAAATATTTGAGATGAAAATTAAAACGAGTCCAATTCCTGTAATTGACATAAATTTTCCATGATGGAGACTAGCAATTTTATTTAGTTCTTCTCTAATCACCTGTTTGTTTTGCGTTCCCCAAATCATGAGAGATGCAATAACTGCACCTAAAACAATTGTCTGACCTACTAATCCTGGGAATCTTGCACCAGCTTCAGGTAAAAAGATTAACTCTGAACTTTCTACATTAAGTAATGAAGGATCAATAATGGCATCACCAACTCCAAACAAGAATGCATCTGGAACTAGATGCCCATCTACTTTTGAGAGCACTTTAGTTGACACAGTATAAACACCATCTTCTAATGCTGGTGTTGTGATGATGAGAGACATTTCTCCTTCATAGTAAGATGTATCCTTGTTATCTATCTGATTTCCATTTGTATCAAATACTCTGAGCTCACTAAAGTTGATGTCAACTGGTTCTGAGAAAAATACGATTACTTGATTTATTCCAGCTGGCGCATTAGATTTTAGACTTGGAATAGTTTCTTCAGTAAATGGATGTGCTGTTGCAAATGGAATTGAAATAAACGACATCATCAATAAAATAAACAGTATTTTTTGCATTTACTCTTCAGGGCAATGTTGATAATTTAAACAGTTTTCAAGACTTCGATTTTTGTACCAATTCACGTAAAGATAATAACGTGTAATTGTCAAATGATAACAGTGAAAATCTTAGTTTTTGGTATTATTGGTTTATTATTCTCTATTGGAATGATTGCCCCATCATTTGGTCATACTACTGTACATGTTGAACAATATGAAATTGAAGCAGGCTGGACTATTGAACCTCCCGTAGTAGGAATTCGAAATGATCTTGTCTTTAAAATTATAGAACGTGGAGAAAAAGAAGGAACCTATACAGGAATAACAAGCGCATTCAAGAGTGTTGATGCAACTGTGATGTTTGGTGGCGCATCAAAGAAAATTGAAATAAATTCCGATCCTAGACCTGGATATTATTTTTCTTCAATTATTCCAACTAAAACGGGAACTTACATGGTTGAATTAAAAGGTGAAATTCGTGGAGTTACTGTGGATATTAAAATCCCAATTGAAGATGTAGAGCCAACTGCCGTCTTAGATTTTCCACCCAAAAGTGCGGATGGTGATACGGATGTAGCTGCTCTAAAGAATGCAATATCGTCACTTCAACAAGATGTTTCTAAACTTAAGTCTGGTGAGGTAGAAGTAACATCAGATGGTGGTGCAGCATATGACTTTGCAATATTTGGATTATCAATTGCTGGTGCAGCTATAATCTTAGCAATAATTGGTTTATTAAAAAGAAAATAGAAAAAGAGGATTCCTAAAATCTTGGAATTACTCTAGATTTTGCAGTGATTGCTACGATGCTTATGATTGCAACAGTTAGTACCATCATTACGATTGTACCAAATTCTGGAACAACTTTGGCAGTTGCGACTACACCAGTTGGTCCAGTCCAATCTGCTTCAGCTCCTGGGGCACCAATTCCTAAAGAAATCACCTCGATGTCAATTGGATTGTCATCAGAACCTAATGCATCAATTTGATGGGTTGCTGTTGATTCCATTGCGTGTTGATTAGTTTCTTGTAGGACTACTTCGCCACCTTGTGTAGCAGTAATGTCATAGTTGACATGTAATTCGCTGAATGTAAGCTCAATTTGTGTTCCACCCATTACTTGTGAATCCGCAATTGATACCATTAATTCTCCAGCATCGTCACCATGATCGTCACCATGATCGTCTTCAGCTTTTTCAGCTGCTCCTGCTTCTTGTACTATGATTAATCCTTGCATCCATGGGTGAACCATACAGAAGTAAGGTTGTTCACCTACGGTTGTAGGAGTCCACTCAAATGAACCTCCTGCCATCAATAAGCTGGTATCAAAGACACCATCTGGTCCATCATCTGGAGTTCCTGAAGTGTATGTATGTGCTGCATTGTCAGTATTTGACATGATTACAACACCACCAACATCAACTGTTGCAGTACTTGGAATGTAACATCCATCTGCAGTTTCTTCACAACCTGGTGCACCAGAACCTGCTGCTGGTACGATTGTGACTTCAGAATGATCTGCAAATGCTGCTGGAGTAGTTGCAACTAAGCCAGCTACCATTGCAAATAGTACGAAGAAAGAGCAAATTGCTATAGTCTTCATTAAACAGTTTACTTGTTCGGATACATAAAAACCTCACTGGAATCTTAAAGAGATAAGGTCTAATTTTTTCTAAATTGGTACAACTTTAGAATTCCAATTAAAGGAATTCCAATATACATTCCAAGATTAAGTAGTACTATGGAACTTCCATATCCTAACATCTCTATTTCAGAATCAATATCGACATGATTTAGCAATGATAATGATGTTAACATTGGAGTAAGTGTCATCTTCATGAATTCCTTGAAAAATGGTTGTTCTCTTTCAAAGTCTGCAATAGATGGTGAAAATGAATAATAGAATTGATTAAAAGTTGTCATAAATGAAATTCCTAAATTTGTTTTTAGAACTGTATTATCTCTAAGTTCTCTTAATTGTTGTACTTGTGGTGCAAGCTCTGAACCAAATGTTGCTGTTGCAATCAAACAACCACCACTCTCTCCATCTGGTTTTTGATCTATTGGTTCTGGTATGGGTTGAGCATTTGCTTCACCTACATGTATATTGAATGAGACTGTCTCTTTGGGAATTGGTTGGAATAAAATTCCTTCCACTTCAAAGTCCATTGTGTAAACTCCTTCACCTAGATTGAATTCTATTGGAATTTTTACAGAACCTAGTGATGTATGTGTAAGTGGAATTGGTCCAAATACAGTCTCACCATCTTTGGAAACAGCTACAGTATAATCAATATGTTCTTGTACTTTTTGAGTTTGTGGATTGATAAAATCTATGTTAATCTTAGTTTGTACACCTGGTTCAATTGAATCGTATGTTAATTTTACATCAAGCGTATTTTTATCCGTAGCCAATGTTTGAGTTTCACCGAATGCTGGAACTAATAAAAACGGAACAAGAAGTAATACAATAAGTATTCTCATAAAATATTTTGAAAAATGATAAATAAAAATCGTACTCTAATTCTTTAAAAAAACTTCACGCATGAAAACACCATACCATCTTTAAATATGGAATTATCATAATTCATTTATTGCATAACAAGTTTGCATTTTTTATTACGATTATTGGAATTTTTACAATCCCTGCATTAATTCCTGATGTATTTGGACATGGTTTGGGTGGAGATCAAGCCCCTGCAATATCATTTGGTGATATGGAAGTAACTGTTAGTACACAACTAAGTCCATCTGATATTACTGTTGGAGAAGTTGATAATGCAAACATGCAGATTCGTTTCTTTGATACTGTGACTGACACTAATCTTGACAAAGTTACTTACAGAGTAGAAGTATGGCACAGTGGTGAACTTTTGGCTAGAAATTTGTTTTATGATCTAGATGGTAGATTGGATGTAAAGCTAACTCCAAAAGCTGATTGTAATAAAGAAAGTCTACATCAATGCACTGTTTATTATGGTTCTGAACATATTAGTGCTCCAGGAGCTTTATTTGTTCAGGGTACTGCATGCACAGATGATAATCTTGATTCCTGTGCAAGACCTGGAATAACTGGCCCGATATTTGTAGAGGGTGGACTATATCAAATTCGTGTAGATATTGAAGCTGCTACTAGTCCAAAATCTGTATTGGCAAATTTGTTGAGCTATGATACTTTTGTTAGTATTGCACAAGATCAAGACTTTATGATACAAACTGCTAATGCAGACATTCCAGTTACTGTCAAGACTTACTATGATCAAGTTGATAATTTCAAATTTGATCAATCAGATAACTCAATTTCTTTTGATATGCCATTTGATTGGAATCCAAAATATGTTGATTTAGTTCAAGTAGTACATGAGGAAGTTAGAGTTCCAAAGACGTTTGCACCATATGGAGAAGGTAAACAATTCAAAGGATATGTTAATGGTATAGAGGTTGATCAAAGAGCTTTACTAAATGATCCTTATTCATATGATGATACTAACATTGTTCATTTTCTAATTACTAACCAAGAATTACAGAGAATCAATGAAACATTAGGAGAATCCAATTACATCAATCCTAAAATGGATTTGAAACTTGTTCCTCTAAGTGGAGTCCAAAAACAATCCACTGAATTTTATCTAGTAGATACTACAAATTATGAACGTGTACCAACAACTGTAAACATCTCATGGGATGGAAGTCTTGGTGCAGGTGATGAGATTCCTTTTGAGATAGCATTTTTTGATGAAAACAGAGATCTAATTCGAGATATGAGATATGTTGTTTCATTCATTGATCAAAATGACACCGTTCTTGAGAAATTCATGGGAGATAATCCTCAAATTCCAGGCATTATTGCTTCAGAAGGGATCGACGTAAAGAAGATCTATGCTCCATCACAAGGAGTATACAGAATTGATGTTAGAGCTTTAGGAACTGGATTATCTTATGATGAAACTTATGCTGGTATTGGTTCAGGAATTATTGAACTTGGACCTAGCTTAGGCAAGACTCAACCAACACCAGAAGCTCAACCCCCTACAGCCATTCCTGCTTGGATTAAGAACAATGCAGGTTGGTGGGCAACAGAACAAATAGATGATGATTCATTTGTTCAAGGAATTCAATATTTAGTTAAAGAGAATATTTTAAAGATTCCTCCAACATCACAAGGTCTTGGAACTGGTTCTAATGAAATTCCTGCTTGGATTAAGAACAATGCAGGATGGTGGGCAGATGGTGCAATTGATGATAACTCTTTCATTCAAGGAATCCAATATTTGATTAAAGAAGGAATCATGAAAGTTCAATCATAGGTTTTTAAATAAAATTAGACTAGTGTACTATTATGAAAGACATCAATGACTTCATGCCAAAAATTCCCAACATGAGGTGGGGAGCATTAATGAACAAAGCACCAACTAGTGAAAAAGTTGAGGAGATGAACAAAATTTTCCCTAGTAATGGTAAATGGCACACCATCTTTGAAGAGAAAGATTCTGTAACTATTGATGGAAAAGAAATTCGCAAAAAAGATCCAAACAAGTGGACATAATTTGAAAAGTCTATTTCTATTACTTTTACTACCCTTGTTTGTATTTGCATTTGATAATGGATTTGGTCATGGTGTAGGAAGCGAGACATTTCCTCCTGTAAATCTTGATGGAAAGCAAGTAACTGTGGAACTCTCTTCGTCACAAAGTGATCCTGAAGCAAGTGATGATCAGCAAATTTCGATTTCAATGATTGATTTTGATTCAAAAATTACATTACGTGATGTTACCTTTCACATAAAAGCTGAGAAAGGAAGCCAATTTCTTTTTGAACAAGAATTCAAAGCAGATAATGGTTTTCTAGTATTCAATTTTGTTTCAGAAGAAACTGATTCAATTGTAATAGAGGAAGAAAGTGAGAGTAACCTCTTTGGTTCCCTGCTAGGATTAGATAGTAGACTGATTCATGTAAAGGGACCTAAACTCAGTGAAGGAGGACTGTACAAATTTGATATCAGTATACTTACTGCAGATGGATATTCTAAGACACTTGATGAACCACTAGTATTCAACGCTGGAATCTCTATTGCTCAAACCTCTAGACATGATTTTGTTGATCCAAATTTTGGAGACCAGAAAATTGATGTGGTTACTTACTATGATGAAATCTCTAATTTTGAATATGATTCTGATTCAAAAGAAATCAGTTACTCTATGCCTTTTGAATGGAGTTACACAAACATCAATCAAACATCAGTTGTACATGAAGAACTAGTAATTCCAAAGACATTTGGTGATTTACTTGTATCTGGATTCACTATGTACGTCAATGGAGTGCAACTATCTGATGATGTTGCAACAATTGATGATTTTTTTGCTGATGGACGTATAGTTCATTTCATAGTTTACCAAAAAGAACTACTCAAAGTTCTTGAAGATGGTTCAAATGAGAATGGCATGAATTTTGTAATTTCTCCTGATAGAGATTACCCTCATTTGAGTTCTGTTACTGAGAATGGACAATTCAGAATTCTTGTATCTTGGGAACCTGAAAATTTGAAATCTGGTTCTGATGCAAAAATACTCTTTGATGTAACTGATGTTTTCTTGAAAAACAAACCTGTTTCAACAAACTATCAGTTCTCTATAACACAAAATAACAAAGTAATTTACCAACAAAGTGGAGTTAGCACTGATTCAAGAGAAGAACATAATGTTGCAGAGTTTGTAATTCCACAAGATGTCACAGGAATTGTTTACTTGAATTTTAATAATTTAGATAATAATGATCTTGCTAGAACAACTATTCCAATTGTTATTGATAGAGTTACAAACGAAAAAGAAATTACAATTCCTGATTGGATTAGAAATAATGCATTGTGGTGGTCTGAAGAACAAATTGATGATACTACATTTGTTCAAGGTATAGAGTATTTGATTAAAAACAAAATCATTGTAATTCCTCCAACTCAACAGGAAGATTCTTCCTCTCAAGAAATTCCTGATTGGATTAGAAATAATGCAGCCTGGTGGGCTTCTGGCCAAATTGATGATACTACATTTGTTCAAGGGTTAGAATTCTTGATTCAGAAAGGAATCATTCGTGTTTGATAGGCACTAATTCGAAAATTTAACAAGTCGCTTTAAATGAATAATTGAACAAAATCCGGGAATTCATTTTTGAGAAATCATACGTTCATCTGGATTAAAGAATGATGTTCTAAGTCATTATCTAGATAAATTAGAAAAAAATGAATCATTAAAGCTGTCCGTGGATCAAGACAAGTTAGAATGGATTAGTTGAAACATAACTCATTCAGCTCAAAAAAAAAAAGATATCATATTAAAGCAAGGGATATGATGGATAAATTAGTTGAATACTATAGACCAAGATTACTTGAGAAATCAACTTCAGGATTCGAAGATATCATCTATGCTTTCTAGTAAATCATGTAAAACTCTACTATTTGGAATTCTTCTAACTGTTCTCTTTGTTCCACAAATAGCATTTGCTGATGTCTTTATTCCTGAAAGTGAATACACTGGTTACTATGACTATCAAGATATTTTCACTGTAGTTGGAAATGTAAAAAATCAAAATGATTTTGCATTGATCCCAACAATTACAATTTCTGTAATTGACACTGATGATACAAAAATTACAAAACAATTTGTTCATGTGCCAATTCCTGCAATGACTGACATCCCATTTAAAATAAAATTTCCTGAGATTCATGGTCTAAATCCAGAATTGTTAACAGCAGAACTAAGTTACACTAAAACTGAAAAAGATCGTATTCCAATTCAAATCATTTATGATAAAACTTTGATCACTCATGATGATGGACATGTTACTGGAAAAATTGAGAATATTGGAAATTATACAGTATACAATCCCAAAGTATATGCAATTGTACATGGCTATGAAAATTACGTCTTAGACGTTGCTCACAACATTGAAAGAATTGAAAAAATTGAACCTGGAGAAATTCTAGACTTTGCCATTTATCCTGATCCATCTGTATCTGAACCAGTACGCTTCTACTCTTGTTTTGCACCAGTTGATACCACTGTAATTCCAATTTCTACACAAAAGAATGGAGGGAATTTTGATTTTAGGTATGATTCACCTGGTACATTCTATTATGGTGCAAAATTTGATGAACAAGGAAATGTTTTGACAATTAGCGGAACAAATAGTTATCCTATTCCAACATACGCAAATTTTGAGTTTCCTCCAATTTCTGGAAATGAAAAATTCTCTGTCACATTAAATGATGAACCAATCGAATTCATTCAAAGTATGGATGAAATGGGATTTTGGCATGTTGCGTTTGATGTGAAGCCACAATCTCAAGGAGTTTTGAAAATTTCAGGCTTTGATGAGGGATTGCCTCCAGAACTCCCTTCAATTCCTGTATGGGTCAAACAAAATGCAGATTGGTGGACAACCCAAGAGATCTCTGATTCAGAATTTTTAGAAGGAATAGATTTTCTTTTAGAAAAACAAGTTGTAACTGTTCCAACACGTGAGGCAGTTTCAGAATCTGAATGGAGTATTCCTAATTGGGTAAAAAATCCTGCAAGTTGGTGGTATGAAGAAAAAATTACTGATGATCAATTTTTAAACATAATTGAAAATCTTGTTCAACGAAAGATAATTGTAATCTAGTTAAAACATTTGACAAATAATTCATAATTTAATTGAAAAATCTTATTATACAAATTTCATTCAAGCTAAATAACCAATGTTACCATTACGAGATGAAAACCCCCACCCACCAGGATTCAAACCAAAAATTACAATTGGATTAATCATACTCAATGTCATAATTTTCTTTTATGAAGTATTGGTTACAGGTCAATTTTGGGAATTCTCCAATCAAAACGCTGCATTCATGTTCTTTGAATGGGGCGCAGTTCCTAGCTGTGTAACTGGTTTTTCATCAATGATTCAACCAGGAATTTCTTGCCCTGATACTCCATACTTTTCCTTACTTAGCTCAATGTTCATGCACGGTGGTTTAATGCACTTGGGTGGTAACATGTTGTTTTTGTGGATCTTCGGTGACAACATTGAACTAAAGTTTGGTAAAGCAAAATTTCTTTTAATTTATCTCGCATGGGGAATTGGTGCAGGTCTAGCTCACATTGTAATTGATCCTACAAGTTCTATTCCTGCAGTTGGTGCCTCTGGAGCAATATCTGGTGTTCTCGGTGCATATTTGGCAATGTTCCCACGAGTTAGAATTACCACCTTCCTTATGTTGGGATTCTTTTGGAGAATGATGCATATCCAAGCAAGATGGTTCTTGCCATTTTGGTTGGTATTCCAAAACCTGTTACCATTTTTCATAGGTGGTTTTGGTGTTGCAGGTGGTGGTGTTGCATACATGGCACACATTGGAGGCTTTGTAATAGGATTTGCAACTGGCTATCTCTACAAGAAAACACACAGTTCTGAATATACATACGGAACACGATACGGTTACAGACCAGATTATTGAAAGCATAAATTCCTGACTCTAGTTTGAGTCTTCATGCCATTGATTACAGTGTCAATGTATCCTGGAAGAACTCAGGAACAAAAAGACGAATATGCAAAAGCAATCACAAAATCAGCAGTTGAGATTCTAAAAACAAAAGAAAATCACGTTATTGTTGTTTTTGAAGACAATCCAAAAGAAAATTGGTTTTTGGCAGGAAACCAACTTTAATCATTTTTTAAAAAATTTGACTGGATGACTCCTCCTGTCCAGTCACAGGTTTGACATACACACTATGGTCGGTATGATTCTATTAGAACAACTTTGCATAAGAAGAAAATGGTACATTTTGCGATTGTACCAATGGTTTATCCTTTTATTGTCATTTAATTATTGGTTTGCAATGAAAGCTGCAGTTGTACAATTCAAAGCATCAACAAACAAAGAAACCAACCTAAAAAAAATTATTTCATACATTGAGAAAGCAGCTTCAAAAAATGCAGCACTATGTGCATTTCCAGAGTTTATGATGTTTTACACAAATTCTTCTCAAACACCAAAACAACTTGCAGCTCTTGCTGAAACCATTAATGGAAACTTTGTGAAAACTATTGCCAAGACTGCAAAAGAAAATCGTATCCAAATTGTAGGCTCGTTTTATGAGAAGAGCAGAAAAAAAGATAGAGTCTATGATACTTCGTTTGTAATTGACAAAACTGGTAAAGTAATCTCTACCTATAGAAAAATCCACCTCTATGATGCATTAGGTTTTAGAGAATCAGACAAAATGGCATCAGGTTCAAAGATTGCAAAACCAGTAAAGACAACAGTTGGTAAAGTTGGAATGATGATATGCTATGATCTGCGTTTTCCTGAAATGTCGCGCTCACTTGCAGCTGCAGGCTCTGAAGTATTGGTTGCACCATCAGCTTGGGTTAAAGGAAACATGAAAGAAGAACATTGGATTACAATTAACAAGACACGTGCAATTGAAAATGGTTGTTATGTTATTGCGCCTGATCAAGTTGGAAACATTTACTGTGGAAGAAGTCTGGTTGTTGATCCATATGGAAAAGTTTTGCTTGACATGAAAAAGAAACAAGGAATTGGTTATGTCAACATTGATCTAAAAAAAGTCAAACAAACACGCAAAGTCTTACCTCTACTCAAAAACAGAAGAACAGATGTCTATCCTACTTTGAAGGCTTGACTCTGCTTTCACAATTAAAGTTAGAACATTGTTTAGTCCAGTGTTGTTTTCGTGAGTAACGGAAAATTACCATTGGCCACTTGCATACCTCACAAGGACTCTTTGTAGCTCTGAGTTTTGCCTTTTGCAGTAAAGGTGATGATGCTTTACATCCACCATAAAAGTTTGAACAACCCATGAAACGCTTTCTTGTTGTTCTTGAGCGAATTACCATCAGCTCTCCAACTTTGCACTGAGGACATGGAACCAGGCCATTTTTTGGAGAGTTTGTTCCAAGAATCATGTATTTTTTGTCTTTTGATGACCATGAAAGATACCCATTACCATCAAGGTACTGAATGATCTCTTTTTTGAAGATACTAGTTTTGGACTTGGTAGTTTTTACTGAATGTCTGATTATGGTCTTTTTGATCTGTACGGTTTGCAGTTTCTTTGATGGCATGTTCTATCTTGATTTTACTAAAACGATTTTTATAGGGATTTAGTCAGTGTCATTTGTGGAAAAGGTTTGTGTTCTTGGCGCTGGAAGCACCAAATATGGAAAATTAGCAGATAGTATTGCCGATATTACTACTCAGGCATCAGTTGCAGCCATAGAAAGTGCTGGAATTTCTCCTAAGGATATCAAAGCATCTTACATTTCAAACGTATTTGGAGTTGCGGACAAACAAGTACACATTGGTCCTGTCTTGATGAGTAGACTAGGCATTCCAGACAAACCATCCCTAACAATTGAATCTGCTTGTGGAAGTGGCTCTGTATCATTTAGAGAGGCATATGCCAATGTTGCAGCAGGATTTTATGATTGTCTCTTAGTTACCGGAGTTGAAAAAGTAACTCACACTGGAACTGAATGGACAACAACTTACTTTGCATATTGTTCAGACTTTTTCTATGAGGGTCAAGCTGGTGCATCATTTCCAGGATTGTTTGCATCAATGGCAAGAGCTTACATGACAGAGTTTAACACAACTGAAGAAGACTTTGCTAGAGTTGCAGTAAAGAATCACGATAATGGTGTACTAAATCCAAAAGCTCACATGCAGAAAAAAATTACTATTGATGATGTATTGAACTCTGCAGTTGTTGCAAGTCCACTAAAGCTATTTGATTGCTGTCCATTTTCAGATGGAGCAAGTTCTGTTATTCTTTGTTCTGAAAAGTTTGCAAAAGAACACGGTGGTGATTATATTGAATGTATTGGTTCAGGTCGTGGTGGTTCTCCTGCTGCATTGCAAGGACGTGATCACATGACAACAATTCCAAGTACAAAAATTGCAGCAGCTGATGCATACAAGATGGCAGGTATAACTGCAAAAGATGTAGACTTTGCAGAAGTACATGATTGCTTTACAATTGCAGAAGTTGTTGACACTGAAGACTTGGGTTTCTTTGAAAAAGGAAAAGGTGTTCAAGCAGTTCGTGAAGGTAGAACATCATTGAATTCTGATATCTCGATTAATCCATCAGGCGGTCTTAAATCAAAAGGACATCCAATTGGAGCTACTGGTGTTGGTCAAGTAGTTGAAGTATATGATCAATTAACTGGAGCTGCTGGTGCAAGAACTGTAAAAGATGCAAAGATTGGATTAACTCATAACTTTGGTGCAACCGGAGCAAGTTGCGCTGTTCATATTTTCCAGAGTGTGTAAAATGTCAATTGAAGAACAAGTAATTGAACATGCTAAAAACGGTAAATTACTAACTCACAAATGTACTGACTGCGGATATCTGCATCTTTCAACTGCATATTTCTGTAGGGAGTGTGGAAGTAAGGGATTTGAGGATGTTCTTCTGGACGGTGTAGGCCAGGTTGCCACTTATACCATAATTACCGTGGCTCCAGCAGGCTTTGAAAAATACACCCCATATGCCTTTGTTGTACTTAAACTCGATAATTCGGATTTGAGAATTTCCGGATTTATGGCAGGAATTGCTACCCCCACTGATCTCCCTGTAGGAACCCGAGCAAAAATCACTGGTTTTGATGAAAGAGGAATCATCATCGAAAAACAGTAAAATTTTTTGTTTGAATTATTAAATAAAATTAAAACCGATTTTTAATTATTTTGCGATACTAATCTTTTTCATGTCAGTAGAAGTAACATGTGGAAAATGTGGTGAAAAGATCACAAACATGAAGATGCTAAAATCTCTAAAAGATGTAATGAACCCATATAGTGGAAAATGTCCGTCATGTGGACAGAAACTCTCTACATCAGAGTTTTCACTAGATGTTCAAGAAAAATGATCTCTAGTATTTGATCTTTTTCTACACTTTTTAAAAATTGGATCAAAATCTTTCATTGCATTTGGAAAAATGATCAAAATTGGATCCAAATTTTTTCTGTCATAAGTCTTAATTAGTCCTATTTTTTAGACAAGATATGAAAATGTCTGATGAAGAATTAGAAATGGATCTAGACGGTGATCTAGATGTAGATATGGATGACGACGATGATCTAGATCTAGATGATGATTCAGATTCACCAAAACGTGGTGGGATTTTACAATCTACATCAAAACGTGTAAGAATGATCTTTTCTGTAATGGCAAGCCCTAACAGAATAGATATCCTGAGAATTCTAAATTCTAAAGGCCCTCTAACTTATTCCGAATTAAAATCCTTAGCTGGATTCAAATCAAAAAAAGAGAGTGGAAAATTTGCATACCACTTGAGAAAATTACTTAGACAGTCACTAGTAGCATTAAACAAATCTGAAAGACGTTACACAATTACAAATCTTGGAAAATTAGTTTTAAGCTTAGCAAGACAAATTGAAGAAAGATCAATTATTGAAAGTGGAAAGATGTATGTCCGAACATCACACGAATCAATTGAGGAGTTTAATTCACACAAAATTATTCAATCTCTAGTACGTGAGGGTAGCCTCCCACTTGAATTAGCACAAAAAATCACTGAAGAAGTTGAAAATAGAATTTACAAGTATCAAACCACCTATCTTACAGGCTCATTAATCAGAGAAATGGTAAACTCTGTTCTACTTGAGCACGGTCATGAAGAATACCGCAACAAACTTGCACGCCTGGGTTTGCCTGTTTTTGACGTTCAAGAAATGATTACCAACTTAGATAATGTGGATAATGGTGCTGAAGGCCTTTTGTTCAAAACTGGACAAAGAGTTTTTGCTGAACACCTACTTACAAATATCTTACCAAAGGATGTAGCTGACTCTCATCTTTCTGGTGATCTGCACATTACAAATCCTGGAATCTGGTCAATGATCCCTGATACAATATTTGTTAATGTTAAAGAATTAATTGAAGATGGAATTGATCTCGGAGGAAAATATCTTGACGTTTCAAGAATTCCTGCATCAAAACAACTTGATGAAATTACAAGTGCGTTGTCTGTTGTAATATCACTACTTTCAAAAGAGGCTTCACAAGAAATTGTACTTGATGGTCTTGTTCCATTGTTTTCAAAACATTCAAAATCACTTACTGAACTTGAACAAAAATTAACTGCAGCATTTGCAACTGCATCTACCACTTCTAAATACAATAAATCAAGTACTAATGTTTCAATTAGATTACAATTAGGATCTGAAACAAAAATAATTAATTCAATCATTAATGCATACAAAAATTATACAAAACTAACCCCAATTCCAAAAATTGGTTTAATCATTGATAATGAAAAAGGAAAGATAACTGATGTTTCAGGAGATGTATCTGAAATAATCTCACTGGGAGGAAAAGTAATGTTTGCAAAAGGACAAACATCTAGTCATGGTGTTACCAACGGTTCAACTAAGAACTCTGGTCCACTTTCTATAATGCTTGAATCTGTATCAATCAATCTCCCAAGATTGGCATTTGAGTCAAACAAAGATGAAACTTACTTTAGGGCTAGATTGGCATTGTTAATGAAACCTGCATTGTCTTCAATGGCACTAAGAAAGAAAGAAATTTCAGATTTGACCAGACGTGGCTTGAATCCAATTCTGGCTAAGAACACCCAATATATGCAAAAAAGTAATGTTTCCCTTGTAGTTAATCTGGTTGGCCTAAAAGAGGCTGTGTTTAACATTCTTGGATTCCAGGATGATAAGGAAGGACGTGAAATACTTCACAAGGTAATTGAGACGGCAGTAGACGTTGGAGCCAAAAAAGGCAAGGAATTAGGCGATACTGTGGCTATTTGTATGACTGAGACTGAGAGTGCAACCCGTTTCGCTACGCTAGATGGTGAAAAATATGGTAAAAATTCATCCTTAAACTCCATGGAAGGAGATTCATATTCTGAAGGAATAACTATTGACGCTTCTGAAGTATTTGATTACACTACTAAGACTGAACAAATCTCAGAATGTAACAAACTCTCAAAGTTGTTAAACGGGGGCTTATTCATCACACTAAAAATTTCTAAAAATACAAAGCCTGATGAAATTAAAAAGGCAATTGAAAAGACATCAGAATTAACTACCTCATTCAGACCTGTACAAGAAATTGCAATCTGTGGTGAATGTGGTTTCAAGGATGAACCATTTGAAGACAAATGCCCAAAGTGCAAGTCTCCATATGTTGTATGAAATTCATAATCGGAAAAACTAGTTACGATCATTTTTCAAAATTTTTTGATCTAAATCAGAGCTTCGCGATCATCGTCTATAAAAAAATTATTCCGATATGAACTTCATAGTAGCATTGTCAATTTTATTGAACCGAACTTTTAGAGAAAAACTGACAAACCATTTATACTCTCATTGATCATAACCCCTTGCGGGGAGATTATAATGGATAATTCACAAATAGAAAATACTATCAATGAGATCCGTAAGCGCAGTGGCGCTGTTATGGCTTTCAATAAGGATAAAATTTCAAATGCCATCTTTAAGGCATTGGCAGCCACCTCTAAAGCCGACCGTGGTTTAGCCGATCAGTTAGCAGATAATGTAGTTAACAAATTAGTCGAACAAGGATTCACTAGTACGAGAACTCCTACAGTTGAAGATATTCAAGATATTGTAGAGTCTACTTTGATTGACAGTGGAAATAGCGATATCGCTAAAGCCTACATTGTCTATAGACATGAAAGAAGAAAACTAAGGGATGAGAAAATGAAGGTCCTCAATCTAAAGGCCCTTGATCCAGTTTCCAAAAAGTTTGACTTGAATTGTCTTCGAGTTTTAGCCTCTAGGTACCTTTTCAGAAATGGCAAAAATGAGATTATTGAATCTCCAAGCCAAATGTTTGAGAGGGTTGCGATTCTCGTAGGAATTGGTGACCTCATGTATGATCCACAACTATTTGACAAATCTGGAAATACAAAACAAGATGTTGAAGAAGCAAAGTCCTATCTTGAAAAACTAGATGCCTTTGATTACAAATTCAAAGTTGGAGACTATTTCTTCAACAAATGGCATTTCAGATCACTCATCAATCACTATGTAACCCTTGCAAACAAGGGTCAGATGAAAGTGAGTTTTAAAGAACTTTTGACATTGTTAGCAGCAAAGAAACTAGACACATATGCAGAGAAAATTACTGAATACTTTGAGTTGATGGTAGCACAAGACTTTTTGCCAAACTCTCCAACAATGATGAATGCAGGTGGAAGACTAGGTCAACTCTCTGCATGCTTTGTACTCGGAATGCAAGATGGCATGGAAGAAATCATGAAGTCAACTTCTGATGCAGCATTAATCTTCAAGTCTGGTGGTGGAGTTGGAATTAATTACTCTGATCTTCGTGAAGAAGGTGACATAGTAGCATCAACATCAGGAGTTGCATCAGGTCCAGTCTCTTTTATGAACATCATTAACACTGTAACTGAAGTTGTTAAACAAGGAGGCAAGAGACGCGGTGCTAACATGGGAATTATCGAAGCATGGCATCCAGATGTTGAAAAATTTATCACAAACAAAACCGAACCTGGTGTTTTAGAAAACTTTAACGTCAGTGTTGGTGTTTGGGAAGACTTTTGGCATGCACTTGTAAACACAAGTGATGGTAACTATATTTTACGTAGTCCACGTGACAAAAAACCAGTTAAAGAAATCAATGCACATCAACTTATTGACTTGATTGCATTATCAGCATGGAAGAGTGCAGAACCTGGTTTGATCTTCTTTGATCAAATTAACAAATACAATGTATTTGCAAAAGCAAGACAAGCACCATTACGTGCAACAAACCCATGTGGTGAACAAAGTCTTTACCCCTACGAATCATGTAATCTTGGATCTATCAATTTGGTAAATCTTGTAAAGAGACAAGCAGATGGAACCTATGAATTTGATTGGCAAAGATATGAAGAGACAATCAGAAAGACTACCCGATTCCTTGATAACATCATTGATGTTAATCACTACCCAGTTCCAGAGATCAATGTAGCATCAAAAGAATCCCGAAGAATTGGATTAGGTGTAATGGGAGTGGCAGATCTCTTGTACAAACTAAGAATCCCATACAATTCCAAAGAGGGATATGAACTACAATCAAAATTATCTGAAGCCCTAACATACTATTCCATGGAAGAAAGTGTAGCCCTTGCAAAGTCTCGTGGCGAATTCCCACTATGTTCCAAGACTGAGTATCCTGAAGGAAAGATTCCAGTTGCAGGCTATTATGAAAAGCCAAAAGAATCTCACTCCTATGAATGGGATGCATTAATTGAGAAAATAAAACAATATGGAATAAGAAATGTCCTAACCACAACAGTGGCCCCAACAGGTACCCTGTCAATGATTGCAGACTGTTCAAACGGAATGGAACCTGCATTTGCATTGGTATTTGAAAAGAGAGTTACTGTCGGAAGATTCTTCTACACAAACAAAATTGTGGAACAAGTTCTTAAAGAAAATAATCTATATTCAGATGAAATTCTTGCAAAGATTGCAGACAACTATGGTTCATTGAAAGGAATTGAAGAAATTCCTCAATGGATGCAAGATGTCTTTGTAACTGCAATGGATATTCACTGGTCTGATCACTTGATGGCTCAGGGAGTCTGGCAAGACTGGATTGGAAATGCAATTGCAAAAACAATCAACATGCCATATGATGTCACTGCAGAAGATGTAAAATCTGCATATCTGCTAGCACATGAAATAGGTCTCAAAGGTATCACAGTTTACCGTGATGGTTCTAGACACAAACAAGTACTTCACATGACAAGTGAAAATGCACAAAAAACATTTGACGTTACCCCAAGTGAGCATGTAACAAGTTATGTTACACAAAATATTACAAATCCATACGTCAAATCACAAGTTAATGCAGCACTTGCATTGAAAGTACATGATGAGGAAATCAAAGCTGAGCCAATTCAACATGAAGAGGTTTCAGAAGATCGTCTATGTCCAACATGTAAGAACAACCTTGTATTTGTGGAAGGTTGTAGTATCTGCATTGAATGTGGATTTAGTGGTTGTACTTCTGGATAGATAACAGAATCACAACTTTTTTACTTTCTTTTCTTTTTGAATCCATATGGATAAGAAGATTCTAGGCGTGGGTATTGGGATAGCTGTAGTTATTGCCATTGCAGCTGGAGTTTTTGGGGTTTCTGATAATTCAAGTACTAACATTACACCTCAAAAAACCAATGAGAAAATTGGATTGGTAATAAATTCTCCAAATCAATCTGTATCCTTACCAGAATTAGATGAAATCTATGCTACTGCATCCGAATCTGGAATTGGAAGAAGTAATGTCTATCTTTTTTGGAATTTAGTTGAACCTGAACGAGGTGAATACAATTGGCAATATTCTGATGCTTTAATGAGCTTTAATCAAAAAAATAATCTAAAAGTTACACTTTACTTTTCAATAATTAATGGAGAAACATTAGGACCATTTCCAAATTGGATTGGAAAACCTCCACTTCAATCACTTGGAGAAGAAAGAGTGATCAATGTCCTTGATGCGATTTTATCCAGATATGATATTGTTGATACTGTAATTCTTGCTGGAGAAACAGAATCTCAATTCAGATACTATGAACAAAATATTCCTGTTTACAAAGAACTTTTCATCGAGATATATGATGGAATTAAAGAAAAACATCCTGATGTAAAAATTGGAAATGCATTTGCCTTACACCAAGTGTTGAATAAGAACTTGAGATATATTGTAACTGATTTGGATGTTGGTGATTTTATTGCATTCTCTTATTCCCCAGTTGACACAGTTGGTGATATGGTAAAAAATCCACAACAGGCAAAAGAAGAACTAGAAGAAATTATTGATTTAACAGGAGATAGAAAGGCCGCTATTTTTGAGATTAGTTGGAGTACATCTGATTTTGTTGGAGGAAGTGAAGAATCTCAAACTGAATTTTTAGAAAAATCCTTTGAATTTTATACCGAACATGAATCAGAATTAGAGTTTTTCACCTGGTATAGGCAAAATGACAAGCCTGAAGGAACTTGTGCATTTGATGCACAAGAAATAGGAGAAGATACGCTCACTGTTGGGGGCTCAGGTTTTGGAAGTAGTGAACATGTGATTGAGAGACTAAATCATTATGTCTGTAAAGCTGGATTGTTTGATGTGAATGGCAATCCTAAATTAGGTTGGAATGAATTTAAAAATCAAATCCAAATGACAAACTAAAATGATTTCTATAATTTTAGCAGAATCTGCATTAGAACTTGTTCCTTACGAATTAAAACATCATCCCTCAGTAATTTCCCATGCAAGAAAACTTGGAAAATATTCATCTGAAATTCTATTAGATAATTCATGGCACTTTGCAGCAATGAAAGGAATCACAAATGAATTAAAGAGAGGAAGACCTGACCTTGTACACTTTTCAATACTTGAAGCTACAACCATCCCTCTTTATCTGAAAAATAAAATCAACCTCTACGTTCATACAATTGATGATAAAGTGATCTATTTTGGTCAAAATGTTCATGTTCCAAAATCTTATCATAGATTTGCAGGGTTGATTGAAAAATTGTATAAAGAAAAAAAGATCACATCAAACGATAATATCCTTCTTGAAATCAAAGACAAAACATTTTCAGAATTAATTGATGAAATAAATCCATCAAAAGTGATTGGATTTTCTACCAAAGGTGCTCTAAATTCATATGAAAAAATTGCAGGAGAGATTAATAATGACTATTGCATTGTATTTGGTGGATTCCAAAAAGGACATTTTTCAGACTCTATTGAAAAACAATTTACTCAAATGTATTCTGTTGGTGATGAATCCTTTGAAGGTCATACTGTAGTTGCTAGGATGCTCTATGAGTACGAAAAAACCATTTTTATGTAGGAATCAAAATTTGCATTTTGTTGCAGTCATAGTATAGCCTGGTTAGTATTCGGGGTTTCCAACCCTGTGACGCGGGTTCGAATCCCGCTGACTGCATTTCTTTGATTCAAATCAGAAGTAATTTTTAGGTGTAACCCTACAAGTTATTGTGAAACCTGGAGTAAGAAAACTTGCAATAGAGAGAATGCAAATTTTAATTCAAAATGCTATAAGTAATGCAAGAACAGATCCAACACTTTCCCAACGTCAAGCCCTTCTTGCTAGGAGGATTAGCACTCGACATAAAATCCGAATGCCATATGAATTAAGGATGGTTTTCTGCAAAAAATGCAAATCATTCATTGCCCCTGGAGTTAATTCCAGAATTCGTATGGGTAGGTCATCTGTAAAGTCTATTAGGATATCTTGTTACTTGTGTGGACACACGTACCACAAAATAATGTCTCAATAATTAAATTCTGGATTTTACTGATAAATTATTTAGAATTACTATGACGAATCGAATTCATAAAATCTTCATGTTGTAACATTAAATCTATCATTTGTTCTCTGATATCTGGATCATCCATCATAAATTCTAACATTGGCCCCATCATTTGTTCTGACATTTCTGTCATGTGGTTTGGACTCTGTAACATGAATTCATGCATTTCGAAAACCATTTCTTCCTGAATCCACATATGGTGAATAATGTCCATCATTCTATCAGAATTTGCAAATCCCATATTGTGATGTGGTTTCATATGGTGTGATAATTCTGGACACCATTGGCACATTTCTTCATGCATACCTTGATTCATGTTTTGTCCCATTCCATGACTCATAATAGGTTCATGAACGGACTCCATCCAATCATAATGATTTTTTAGAGATTGTTCCATAACTGGATGTTCTTTCATATGTGTAATCATTTGTTCTCTTAATTCAGGAATGGAAGTAATAGGTCCCATTACATTTTTTAACAATTGCGTATTGTCCTTCATTTTTGGAATCCAATTTTTCATAGTTGTTTCAAACTTGGTTGGATCCCTTTCCATCATTTCATGCCAATGATGCATAATTGAAGAATTAGATACCATACCTTCCATCAAATTATTCATCATACTTGGTCGATTTTTCATTATTTTGATATCAAAAGTTCCATAACCTCTATCAACTAATTTGAGATATGCTGTAGGAGAAACACATGCAGGTACTCCATTATTTTTTTGTAACAATACCAAGTCTTCTTTACATGTAAGTTTTTCAATTTCAGAATGTTGTTTCCACTGTTGACGAGGAGACATTATAGATTCTCCAAATGATTCGTGTATAGGAACTATCATAATTCCAAGAACAGACGAAAATAGAATAAACAAAGATAGATTTTTCACAAATTTACTTGATTTTTTTTAGATAAAAATCATTAGATATTGGATTCTATTAAATTTCATCAGAAATAATTATGATAGTTGAAGGTTTGGGTATTCAGATGTTCCCAATACTTATCGGGAATTCTTTTTAATTTTTAGACTCTTTACTATCTAATGGATAATAGGAATGAAGGTTTTTGCTTCCGTATGTGTCTAGTTCGGTTTTACCTACAAACCTCTTGACGGCATTATCAGTTAATTTCTAATGTATTAAACCAACAGAACGATTGATTTGTGACTCTTGATTAAATTCTAATCTCTGAGAATTTTGCTGATCTATTATTTCAAGCACGAAATATGTCCAATAATCATGAAACAATATCTCAATGATTTATAAGACGATTCTCGATTTTTTCTCTTCATGGCAAAGGTATACGATGTACCAGCAGATGTATTGATAGGAAGACTAGCTGAAATTCTAAAGAATGAAGATATTCCTGCCCCTTCTTGGATTCCCTTTGTAAAAACTGGAGCCCATGCTGATAAACCACCACAAAACCGTGATTGGTGGCATACTAGATGTGCTTCAATTATGAGAAAAATTTACCTTAATGGTCCAATTGGAGTTAACGAATTAAGAAAAGATTATGGCGGCGGTAAACCATCTGGTTATGGTGCAGCTCATCACAAAGATGCTGGTGGTGCAATTATTAGAAATGCCATTCAAGGATTAGAAAAATTGGGTTACTTGGAAAAAGTTGAGAAGAAAGGACGCGTTGTTTCTAAACAAGGCATGCAAAAACTCGACAGATTATCAACCGAAATTCTAAAAGAAATGATTGTTGAAAATCCTCAATTGAAAGTTTACACATAGATTTGAAATGAGTTTTCCTGAATCAAACGATTTTTCTCAAGACAATACAAATCACGAACTAGCTGCACAAAAAGAACAGATTCTAAAACAGATTCTTGTCCCTGAAGCAAGAATGAGATTAAACAATATCAAAATGGTAAAACCCGAGTTGGCTGATTTAGTTGAACAATATCTAATTGGAATGGCTACTCAAGGAAAAATTCCTGGCCAAATTTCTGACGATCAACTAAAACAAATCTTGCTATCTACACAGCAACCAAAACGTGATTTCAAGTTCAATCGTGTATGATTTCAGAAAAAATATAATTATAGGTAAGGTTTGAATTTATCCATGAAAGCAGTCGTATACAATGAATATGCACCAGATGATAATTACGCTAAGATCCTTAAAGTCCAGGATATAGACGAACCAAAACCAAAATCAGATGAGGTAATTTTTACCAATAAAGCATCTGCCCTAAATTATAATGACATTTGGGGAATGAGAGGAGTTCCAGTAGCAGTTCCTCTCCCACACGTTTCAGGTTCTGATGTAGCTGGAGATGTTATCGCCGTAGGCGAAGACGTTAAAAATTTCAAAGTAGGTGACAGAGTTGTTTCTCACTCTAACCTTGCATGTAGAGTTTGTAAAGCATGTACTGATGGACGAGAATTTGACTGTACCCGAAGACAAGTTTGGGGCTTCCAAACTGGACCTCTATGGGGTGCATACTCTGAACAAATTCACCTACCCGAAGTTAATGTTTCAAAAATTCCTGATGGAGTTTCATATGAAGATGCAGCAGCAGCTTCAATGACTATTCTTACATCGTGGCACATGTTAGTTGGTAGAGCTAACATTACTCCAGGTCAAACAGTACTCATTATGGGTGGTGGTTCTGGTGTCGGAAGCTATGCAATTCAAATTGCAAAATTATACAACTGTGATGTAATTGCAACTGCAAGTCCAGACAAGCTAGACAAATGTCTAGAACTTGGTGCAGATTATGCAGTAGACCACAGAAAAGACGATTGGAGCAAAGAAGTCTTTAAGATATCCAAAGAAATTGCAAAAACAAAAGGTGAAGCACCAGGTATTGATCTTGCATTTGATCACATTGGTCAAACTCACTTCAACAAGCAACTAACATTACTCAAGTATGGTGCAACACTTGTTTCATGTGGTGCAACAACCGGTTATGATGCACAAATAGATCTTAGACATATCTTCTTCAAAGGAATCAATGTTCTAGGTTCAACCCAAGGAACTAAAGCTGAACTAGATCAAGGTCTCTATTGGATGGGTCAAGGAAAGATAAAATCAATTGTTGATTCTGTCTTTACCTTTGAACAAGCAGCAGAGGCTCATACAAAAATGCTAAAGGGCGACTTCTTTGGCAAAATCATAATGAAACCTGAAGGCGCTTAGTCATTTAATGACTCAGCTCTTCAGAAGTCTCATTTTTGTTCCTGGAAATAATCCTAGATTTCTAGAAAAAGCAAAAAAGATTCAGGCTGATATTGTCTGCTTTGATTTGGAGGATTCTGTTCCAGACGGTGAAAAAGTAACTGCAAGAAAGCTAATCAAATCTGCCCTTAAATCTAGAAATTCATACGAATCTTCAATTTTTGTTCGTACAAATTCTCCTCTATCTGGCAAAATTCCATCTGATCTAAAAGAAATTATTCAAAAAGGAATTGATGGAATTGTAATTCCCAAAGTAAACAACACAAAAGAGCTAAAAAAGATTGAAAAAATAATTGTTGGATTGGAAAAATCAAGAAAACTCAAATCTATTCAAATTATTCCTTCAATAGAATCTGCAGAAGGTGTTGTTAATACATACCAAATTGCTTCTAGTAGCAAGAGAGTTGTTGCAGTAGTTTTTGGAGTATTTGATCTTCTAAATGATCTTGGTGTAGAATATACAAAGGATGCAGAAGGTGCAAAATATTCTAGAGGAAAAATACCTGTTGACGCACGTGCTGCTGGCGTAGCTGCAATAGATGCAATTTGGCAAGACCTTAAAGATTCTAAGGGACTAGAAAATGATTGTAAGATTGGAAAAAGTCTAGGTTATTCAGGAAAGAGTATAATTCATCCCGATCATATTTCTGTAATCCATAAATTATTTCATCCAAACAAAAGTGAAATTGAATGGGCTAAAAAAGTTTGTAAAACTTATCTGGAATCAAAAAAGCAAGGAAAAGGAGCCACTACTATTGAAGGAAAGATGATTGATGAAGTTCACTTTAAACAAGCAAAGACGTTACTAGAACTAGTTAAATAATTCAGCTTGAAGTTCATCTCTTATAGATTTCATGGTTGTACTTTTTAGAAATATTTCTTTAGATATGATTCCGGAAACCGAGATTTTTTCCCTTTTAGCAGCAAAAAAATTCAACAATAACATACATCGTACAGTTATTCTAAAGTAATAGTGATATCTTATAAATTTCCCAAATAACTCTAATTTTCATTATTTCCGAATACATTAAAGATAATGAATTTTCATTTTAATTATTAAAAATGGTCAATCTATTAGATCCCAGTAACGTCATTACTAGAATGTTTAATGCGGGAAAATATGATGAGATGTACAATTATTGCAAAGGCTTATTGGAAAAGATTCCCAATGACATGGTCGCTCTTCAAAACATATGTTTATCTTTAATTTATCTTAAAAAATATGATGAAGCGATTTCATATTGTGATAAAGTTCTTCAGATAAAGAAATCTGACACATATGCATTAAAAAATAAAATTTTTGCACTTGAAAGCTTAGGCAAGTATCATGAAGTTTTAGAATCATGTATGGAAATTCTTTCTTCTACTCCTAATGATTCTTGGACATTGAACAGTATGGGTTTGTCATTAAATCATTTAGATGATCATGAAAGCGCTATTGAATACTATGATAAATCACTTTCAATTGATCCAACTGATGTTACAGCCTTGATGAATAAAGCAATATCTCACAGTCATTTAGGAAATTATGAAATTGCCATTGATCTTTATGATCAGGCACAAATGATAGATTCCAGCCTAAAAGAAATTCCTGTAGCTAAATCAAAGTTATTTGAAAAATTGGGTGATAATGATAATGCGTTTTTAGCAGCACAAGGAATCCTTAACAAAGACATGGAAAAAATAAAACTTGCAGCAAAAGAAAACAAATGTTCTCTTTTTCATCAAGTATGTGAAAATGAGTTTCAAAAATTAGATTCTAAGAAATCTTTATTGTAAATTAACTAAATCATTTTTATACGCCAACTAGCAAATCAATTTAATGTTTACAGGAATTGTTGAGGGAATTGGAAAAGTAGAAAAAATTTCTAAAAATACAAAAAATCGAAGTGCAATTCAAATGACTGTAAACTTGGGAAAACACTCAAAAGGTTTGAAAATTGGGCAAAGTGTTGCATTAAATGGAGTATGTCTTACTGCAACCAAATTATCAAAATCTAGTTGCATATTTGAAATGATTGAAGAAACTACCAAGAAAACAGATCTTGGAAATCTTCAGGTTGGTGGAATTGTTAATATTGAAAGAAGTCTCAAAGCTGGAGATAGATTAGAAGGTCATTTTGTTTTAGGTCATGTTGATGGAGTGGGAATAATCAAAAAAATTCTAAAAAAGCCCAAAGAAGTTCAAGTTTGGTTTGAAGTACCTAGAAAATTAGCAAAATTTGTAGTCAAAAAAGGTTCTATTGCAGTTGATGGAATTAGTTTAACTGTAACTGACATCAAACAAAATCTTGCATCTGTTTCTTTAATTCCTCATACAATTGAAGTTACAAATTTTCAAACAAAGAAAGTGGGCGACAAACTTAATATTGAAACTGACATCCTTGGGAAATACATTCTAAAATAAACCAGTGAATTTACTACTTTAGTGGTAATTACCAGTTTTTAAGTAAGCTTTATAATCAGTCGTAGGATTTTTTTGTTCATGTCTCTTGAAACTGCCTTACAGTCTCTAAAAAGAGGAGAATTTGTATTATTGTTTGATTCTGCTGGACGTGAAAATGAAATTGACATGGTAGTTGCAGCAGAATTTGTCACTCCTGAACATGTGGCTCGAATGCGCCAACATGCGGGTGGATTACTCTGTATTGCAATAGACAATCAATTTGCCAATTCACTTGAACTAAAATACATGCATGAAATTCTAGCTGATTCCTCAATTTCTAACAAAGAAATGATTATGGGTCTAGCTCCATATGGTGATCACCCAACATTTTCGTTATCTGTAAATCACTATCAAACTTATACTGGTATTACTGACAATGACCGATCATTAACAATTCGAGAGATGGCAAATATTTTCAATGTAGAAAATAAACAAAAAAAGTTTGCATCATCTTTTAAAACTCCAGGACATGTACCTTTGCTTATTGCATCGAAAGGTTTGCTAGCAGCACGCCAAGGGCATACTGAAATGTCTGTTTATCTAGCACAAATTGCAGGTTTAACTCCAGTTACAGCAATCTGTGAAATGATGGATGCTGAAACATATACTGCATTATCTATTGAAAAAGCTGAAAAGTTTGCAAAACAAAATGGGATTCCATTGATTGATGGAAAAGAATTACTAGAATACGCCAAGGTGCATTAATTATGAATATTGCAATCGTTGTGTCGGAATTTAATGAGGAAGTCACATCTAGGATGCTCTCTGTAGCAAAAGAAAAAGCTGAATCTTTGAAATTAAAAATCACTTACAATTGTTCTGTTCCCGGTGCATATGATATGCCCATAATCGTTGATGCATTATTGCAAAAAAGTGATGTTGACGCTGTAGTTACTCTGGGTGCAATTATCAAGGGACAAACTAAACATGATGAAGTAATTTCACATGCTGCTGCACAAGCACTGACTGATTTATCAATCAAATATCGAAAACCTGTATCTTTAGGAATATCTGGACCTGGAATGCAAGAAAGACATGCGCATGCAAGGATTAGACCTGTATCTGAACGCGCAGTTGAGGCGGTAGTAAAAATTTCATCAGAACTTAAAAGGATTCAACAATGATTCAACTAACTATTTTGAAAATTAGTGGATATGGCCCTTGGACTTTAACTTTGGGCAGTGACAGAGAACATGAATTACAAATACTTCAAGCATCTTTGTATCAACAATTACAAAAATTATTTTCTGAAAAAAACTGCCTTGTTTTTCTAAATAGATCTGATGAATTTTTTGTTGTTTCAAATGGTCTTGGATTAAAAGAACATATTGAAATTCAAAAAACACTTGAAAAATCATTTGAGGTAAACCTGACTATTTCAATAGGTTTTGGTGAATCACCATTTCATGCAAATTTGAAAGCATTTGAAGGAAAAGAGAATAAAATTATTTTAGATAAGGAACATAATATTTTTGGTTTTATGAGTAATGGTTCTGATTCAAAAGTAACCATCATGCATTTGGATGTAGATGATATTACATCTAAAGGAAGAACAAATTCTCCATATGAAATTTCTTCAATAATTTTTCAATTATACTCAAAAATGTCAAAATATTTTCTAGAGAAAAATTCACTTACATTTTTTATGGGTGGTGACAATTTTATGGTAATTGCAAGCGATGATGGAAAAAACTCTGTTCAAGATTTTATTACCATGATAAAAAATGATGATCAAATTTTTCTCAATTGTGGTATTGGTAATGCTCATTTATGTAGAGATGCTGTAAAATTAGCCACAAAATCGCTTGATACAATTCGTGAAATTCGAGATTTGGGCAAAGAAAAACCTGAAATTTATGAATTATCATGTTAATCAAAAATGTTAGTCTTCTTTTGGGAAATGATTTAGAGTATGTTTCAAAAACAAATTTACAAATTCAAAATGGTAAGTTCAAACAAATTCATTCTAATATAAAATCAAACGGAAAAGAAGATTCCATTGATTGTGAAGGTCTTTTATTAATTCCTGGATTTATTAATGCACACACTCACATTGGTGATTCAATTGGTAAAGACGTCACTCTTGAAAGTTCTGTAGATAAGAAGATTCATCCAGTTTTCGGCGCAAAATCTAAAATTCTAAAAAATACTCATCCTGAAAATTTATCAAATTTTATGAAAAATACCTGTTACTCAATGATCAGGAAAGGAATCACAACTTTTGTAGATTTTCGAGAGGGAGGACTTGATGGTGTTGTTCTTTTAAGGAAGACATTATCTGAAATTCCGATCCGTTCAGTTATTTTGGGACGAGTTGATTTTTACCAAAATTCTTCTGAAATTAAAAAAAATCTACCTATTCCAAAAGAAAAAGCCAGCCAATTACCAGAAATAATACAGAAATCTGATGGGATAGGAGTCAGTGGAGCAAATGAAAATAGCAATTCTGTTTTGAATCATTACTCAAAAACATCCAAAATTAGAGCAATTCATTCTGCTGAAACAAAACAAAGTGTTTCAAGATCTAAAAAAATGACTGGAAAATCTGAAACAATTAGGGCTCTATCTTTGAAACCTCATTTTCTTGTCCATATGACTCATGCATCAAGGAGTGATCTAAATTTGGCTGCAAAAAAAACTCTAGGAATAGTTGTTTGTCCGAGAGCTAATGCCTCATTGGCTGAAGGAATTCCTGATATTACTTTGATGCAAAAAGCCGGTTGTAGGCTTGCAATTGGTACAGATAATGTAATGATCAACTCACCTGATATGTTTAGGGAAATGGATTATCTTTGGAAGGTAACTATGGGAATTCATAAAAAAAGAATCAATCCAAAAGAAATTCTAAAAATGGCTACTGTGAATGGTGGAAAAATATTGAAAAAAGATATTGGGGTTATTGAAACAAAAAAAATTGCAGATTGTATATTTCTAAATAAGCATGCATTAGATTTAGAACCAATGCATGAGCCATATGCGTCTATTGTTCACAGAGCATCTGAATCTGCAATTCAAGCAGTTATGATAGGGGGTAAAATGGTTCATGGAAAAATCTAGACCTTACGTAATTTTAAGTGGAGCAATATCTATTGATGGAAAAATTGCAACAAAAACAAATGATTCAAAACTTTCATCAACAAATGATTTTAAAAGACTTCATAAATTGCGTTCAAAAGTTGACGCAATACTAGTAGGAAAAAATACTGTATCACGGGATGATCCACTTCTAACAGTTCGTCACGTTAAAGGGAAAAACCCAATTCGAATAATTTTGGATTCAAAAGGAACCATTTCAAACAAATCAAAAATTTTACAATCTAGCAATGAAATTCCAACAATAATTGCAGTATCTAAAAAAATTACTAGAAAAAATCTTGAAAAACTTCAAAAATTTCCTGTTGAGATAATTAGCACTGGTACTGATTCGGTTAATCTCAAACACCTATTGAAAAAACTAGTAAAGAAGAAAATCAAGATACTCTTAGTAGAAGGGGGTGGAACCGTTAATTGGGAATTTGTAAAACATGAACTTTTTGATGAAATTGAAATTACTTTATCACCAATTTTGATAGGTGGAGAAGACGCAATTTCTTACTTAGGTGGGAATGGATTTAGAAAAATTTCTAATTCTCCAAATCTCAAACTAAAATCCACAAAGAGGCTCAAAAATCATCTAGTTTTACATTACAAAAAGCTCTAAGTTCTTATAGTTTATTTCGAAAACAACATCAAGAAATTGGCAGTAAAAAAGAAGACAACTAAAAGAAAAGTTACTACAAAAAGAAAGGCTGCACCAAAAACAAAGGCTGCACCAAAAAGAAAAGTTACTACAAAAAGAAAGGCTGCACCAAAAAAGAAATCCACTAAATCAAAACCAAAGAAGGCTGCATTTGGTGGATATGCAATTAGTTTTGCAGGTCGTAAAGAAACCGCTGAACAAATTTTTGGTAAAACACCAATTGCCCCAAGTGAAATGACAAAAAAGATTTGGGCATTTGTAAAATCAAAAAACCTTTCAAATCGTTAAATCCATACGTTAACGAAATATCGTTAACAACTTCCATCTTTTAATTATGAAAAATAAGATATAGATACTAGAATAAATGTACACTAATAATGTCAACTGCTTCATTAAGGCGTGATCATGAATTGATTGAAAAAGTTGTCAAAGCAATGGATGCAACAATTCAATTATTAAATGAAAATAAAAAAATTCCTGAATCGATTTTACTTCCTGTAATTGATTTTTCAAAAAACTTTACAGATGTTTGTCATCATAGTAAAGAAGAAAACTCTTTGTTCCCTGCATTAGAACAAGCTGGAATGCCAAAAAATATGGGTCCTATTGCAATGATGTTAATGGATCATGAACGTTCTAGAGAAATTGGAGCAAACATGGAAGCATCGGCAAAAGAATATCTTTCTTCAGGTGAATCTGAAAAATTAATTTCTGATATGACACAATATGTGGAACATATTACTGAACATCTTTGGAAAGAAAATAATCGACTGTTTATGATGGCAGAAGCCAGGTTACAATATGTTGCACAAAAAGTTGATGGAGAATTAAATGAAATTGAAGCAACAAAACTCAAAGATTTAGGAAAATCTAGAGAACACTATGAAGAACTGGCTGAAAATCTTACACGAGATGTAGCTGAGCACGGAAATTAGCCTTGACAGACAGCATATTTGGGCAGGTAATTGCAGTAAGAAAATTTGTTAATGGAGACATTGAATTAGATTTCTATCATGATGATAAAGTGACTCAATACCGATATTCATCAGATCCGAGTCGATTGGGAAACTTCCCAAAAGAACTTGCTGAAACCTTGGCATCTGCACTGTCTTCAGATATCTGCATTGAAATTTTCTTTGCAGATGATGGAACCCCAACACATATCCAATTGGAAGAATGTGATGATGAAGATGATGATGAAGATGATGATGAAGATGATGATGAAGATGATGATGAAGATGATGATGATGATTAGAAGATCTTGACGAGGACTTGTCATAGAGGAATCATGAACTTCAAGTGTATCTCAAAGCTCAAGGCGTTCCCAAGATCTCTTTGATCTTCACTCAATACATGTCGTCGAGTGTCCTCGTCACATATAATACGCTAAAATTGTACTTAAATGATACTCATAATTTCACTTCTGAAAAATTATTCTACGTAATGATGATGAGTCAAGTTATCATAGAATCTGACTGATTTTAGATTTACGAATTCTAACATTCCATATCTTGATAACTCTCTTCCAAATCCACTATGTTTTATTCCACCAAATGGGATTCTGGGATCTGAAATAACAACATTGTTTACACTAACAATTCCCGATTCAATTCTTCTTGACATTTTGTCTGCCTTAGCAAGATCTTTGGTCCAAATACTTGCACCTAATCCAAATTCACTATCATTTGCCATCTTAATTGCTTCACTTTCATTCTCTACAATTGTTATGGGTGCCACTGGTCCAAAAGTTTCCTCTTTTGCTATTCTCATATCTGGTGTAATATTTGTCAAAATTGTTGGTTTGTAGAAATATCCCTTAGCATCTATCTCTTCTCCTCCTAACAAGACTTCCGCACCTTTTGCCTTTGCATCCTCAACAATACCTGAAATTGTTTCTAACCCATCTTTACTTGATAGTGGACCAATATCTGTTTCAATTGACATTGGATCCCCTACCTTTAGTTGAGATGCCTTTTTGATAAATAACTCAATAAAGTCTTTAGCAATATTCTTGCCTACAAAGAATCTTTTTGAGGCAACGCAACTTTGACCACAATTGATGAATCTTCCTTTAACTGCTCCTTCTGCTGCCTTTTCTATAATGGCATCATCTAAAACAATGAAAGGATCACTCCCACCTAATTCTAAAACACATTTTTTTAGATTCATTGCAGATCTCTCACCAACCTTTGCTCCTGCATTAGTACTTCCAGTGAATGTAACTGCATTAACTTCTGAATCAATTAGGTGATTTGCAGAATCGACACTCCCAATAACAGTAGAAAACACACCTTCAGGTATTCCCGCATCTGCAAATGCTTTTTCAATTTCTATTCCAGATTGCATGGTCACTCTAGATGGTTTCATGACAATTACATTTCCTGCCATCAAACATGGAGCTGCAAATCTTAGAGCTTGCCAATATGGAAAATTCCATGGCATAATGGAACCAATTACCCCTAATGGCTCAAATGTAAGAAAACTCTTTCTAGCATCAGTGTTTAATACTTCATCAGAAAGAAAACTGTCTCCATGATCTGCATAAAACTCTAAAGCCCATGCACATTTTTCAACTTCGCCAATTGATTCTTTTAGTGCCTTACCCATTTCACTAGTTGCAATTTTTGCTAACTCTGTTTTGTTTTTCTTCAAATGTTCAACTAAATTGTAAATGTAACTTCTCCGTTTTTCATAATCTTTTTTCCATTCTGGAAATGCCCTTTTTGATTTTCTAACTAATTCAAATACCTGATCTTTATCCATTGCTGAAAATGTGGTAATATCTTCACCTGTTGCTGGATTTACTGTAGTGATCTGACTCAGGATCTCTTAGAAATATCTCTCTTATTTATTCTAGTAACTTAAAATTCAATATTTTTTAATCTTGTTAGAAAATCTGCTGCATATCTTTTTTGATTTCATCAATTTTCTTTTGATATGCCTTTTTTGATTTATCATTCTTTTTTAGATTTAATACATTTCCACATGAGGGACACTTGAACATTCCTTCAAGTGCATCTTCAAATGTTACTCGTGGACAATCCTCATTTCCACAATGATAAAAATCTGATGCATTTTCATAATCTAATCTTTGTTGCAATCTCTCTTCGATTTTCTTTTTTTGATTTTCAATGAAATGTTCTACTTCCTCTCTCCTTGTTCTCCATCTATAGACAAACCATCCTTTTCTTTCATCTTTTACTCTAATTCCTGTAATGAGTGATTTTCCAAAAAGATCATACAACACCTTTCTCACCATGTTGATTCTAAGTCCAGTAGAGCTAGCAATCTCTTCATCTGTAGCATCTTCTGCTTTCAATAGGGAACGAGCAACTTTGAGATATTCGTCTCCTCCGATCATAGAAGCAATTCTAACAAAAGGATCTTCGTATTTATCTACCAACTCAAATTTCTCCCGATTTTCTATTATTAATCCCTTGTTTCTTTTACCTGAACATTTTTGCCTGATTTCGTGGGTATAATCTTCCGCTTTGCATTTGAAAATTCTTTCTCAAACTGCATACCCTCTTGAATACGATCCAAGAGAATGGCAAGGGCACTTATTTCTGAATGTGGCTGAGTACCTACTCCGACATTGTAATCTGCTAACTCATAAATTTCTCTAGGAACTTTCTCAGCACCTACAACAATTAGCAATTTTTCTTCTTTTCGAATTTTTTCTTGAATGGTATTAATTTTTTCACCATACATTGAAAGATGAACGATCTTGAAACTCTCATCTTTTTTCTTTTTAATTATTGGCTTCCAACTTTCTATAAATTCAATAACAAAATTACCTCCCCAAGTATCATTAATTTTTCCCACTGTGTCTTTAATTTCTGGATTAACTTCTGTCATGAATATTCTATCTGCACCAAATGCTCTAGAAACTAATGCTACGTGAGTTGTAACTCTGTCATCTCTAACTAGTCTCTGCCCAATTCGTAAAACTTCAATTACCAAATGCTTTTTGCACTCCGTTATTTTCAAATTTATGAGAATTGTAACTTTCTAAGATGTCCTTTATCAATTCTTTGAGTTCATCTACATTATTTCCTGTTTTTGCAGAAACTGGAATCCATTTTTTATTATCTACTAAATTTAATGTTTCAATTTTTTCCTCAATCTCACTATCTTCAAGTAAATCTGATTTGTTTAGCGCATAGACCATTTTATCTTTCTCAACTCCTAATTCACTAAGGGTTCTCATACAACTAGAAAATTTCTTTTTTAATTCAAATATAGAATCACTAATGTCAATAACCACTATTATGATATCTGTGTGACCTAATTCTTCTAAAGTTGATTTGAATGCATCAATCATGTATGCGGGTAATTTACTGATAAAGCCTACCGTATCTGAAATCAAAAATGGTTCTTGATTAATAATGACTCTCCGTGTAGTAGTAGAAAGCGTTGTAAATAATTCGCTACTCTGATCTCTTGTTTCTCCTGTCATTATGTTAAACAAGGTTGTCTTACCTGCCGAAGTGTATCCGGCTAATGATATAGTCTTGAATCCCATTCTCTTTCTTCCCTGTCTATGTAACTCTCTTTGTTTTCCAGCTTTTTCTAATTTTGATCTAACCGTACTCATTCTATGTTTGATATCGTTGTAATAGACATCAACTTCGAATTTTCCTATTCCCATAAATCCTGGCTGTTCCCCCATGCTGGAAAGTCTAACCTTTTCTTTTGCTCTTGCCATTTCATATCTTAGCTGAGCTAACTTTACTTGTAATTTTGATTCTGCGCTTGATGCTCTACTTTCAAAAATTTCTAAAATCAGAGCTTCTCTATCTAAAACTTCCCTATGTAATACAGATGCTAAATTATAATTCTGACTAGGTTTTAGAACTTCATCATAAACTATGACATCTGGTCTAATCTTTTCTGAAATCTCTTCTAATCTTTCTAAAATTCCTCCACTAATGCCGTATTTTGGTCTCTTCAAAAATTTCTGCTTGATCGTGTGTACTACTTGAAATCCTGCCGCATCACACAGACCTTTGGCCTCATTAATGACATCTTCTTTATCATATGTGATTAAAATTGCTGATTTCATTTTGATTCCATGTTTTTAATATAACTCGAGTTAAATATTCTAACTATCCTGTAACCTATTCACTTTTTTTGATTGCTTTTTCTATATTCATGTTTAAGACTATTTCCGCAATATCACTGGCATATTCAGATATCCTTCTAATGTTCTCAGTCATTCTTCTGACTCGATAGATCTCTTCATCATCCTTTAGCGACTTTGATGCCTCTCTTACCTTTTTTTCAAATTTTACTATGTCGTTAGTTTTTTCAATGGTTTTTTCAGCCTGACTATAATCCTCCTTAAACAAGGATAGGCATGCATCATCCAATACAGAAAGAGAGAATTCGTTCATTTCTTGAATTTTCTGCAAAATTTCTTTTTTAACTGATTTTTTGAATTCTAAAAGGTCTTGTGCAATAAATGCTGCATGATCTCCAGTCCTCTCAATATTTTTAACAACTAATCTATAACCCAAACAATCTCTTGGATTTCTAAAGCCCATCTCTTTTAGCATATGTTCATTTTGAATTGCAATTTTTAACTGACGAATAATATAGAACCCAAATCTATCTACCTCGTCATCAGTATTGATTACTTCTTGTGCTAAATCCAAATTGTTTTCCTTTACTGCTAAAATGGCATCGCTGGACATTGATTTTGCCAAGTGAATCATTCTTTTGAATGCGCCATCTACAGATAATTCCAATAAATTTACCAAAACTTGTACTGTTATCCCACTAGTAGAGTCTGAAATTATTTCAGAACCCATTAACATTCGCTTAACTGCTTCTTTGACCGTGTTTCTTTGAATAGGACTCAACCTTCCATCTTTTGGTCTTACATTGATAGTCTTAAAACCCAAAAAATAAAGTGAAATTAACTTTCTTACAATTGAAGACGCCTTTTCTTCAGAATTGATTTCAATTACTGCTTCTTCTTTTTTTCTACTTCTCGATTCAAACTTTGGTGGGTAAAGCTCTAATGTTGATGAGCCTTTTCTTATCATTCTAATTTGATCCCCTTGTTTTAATCCTAAATCCATAATCCACTGTTTTGGTAATGAAACTATATACGATGATTTACCTGTAAATTGAATTTTCCTTGTTTCCTCTCTTTGTTCCATAAACTAAATAAAAAAATTGAATCTATATAGTTTTTCATCTCTTATTATCTCATCATTGAACTAATATTTAGAAAGATATTCAGACTGATTATGGATCATATTCTAAAACTACAATCATCAATTGATTCTTTGTTTGGAAATGGTGTATCAAAACATCTTCCTAAAGATATTGAAATGACTTTCTCAAAAAAAACTGGAAGGATTAGAACTGTAATGCACAAAGGAAAATTATTGTGTACATTAAGAATTGATGGAGGTCTGGCAATCAGTCCCTACTTTGCTCAAATGCTCATGAAGAGTAAAAAATTCAGGGAAAACTGTGTTGAGATAAACAAGGATGCGGCTCCATTTGTTCAAGAAGGAAGATCAGTATTTTGTAAACATGTTGTAAAATGTGGAAAAAATGTTAGAATCTCATCTGACACTCCAGTCTTATTCAAAAATAAAGTAATAGCAGTAGGTAGGGCTGTTTTATCCTGTGAAATGATTTCTGATTTTGATAGAGGTGTGGCAGTGAAGGTTAGAGATAGTTTAAAAAGTCGTAAAGAGGAAAAAGAACCATGATGCGCGGAGGCAATCGCGAAATGCGGAGAATGATGGATAAAATGGGTCTAGACATGAATGAGCTATCCAATGTTCAGGAAGTCATAATTAAGACTGATAAAAAAGAGATCATTATTTCGAAACCCTCCGTAACTGAAATGAAAGCCAAAGATAATTCCATTTTCACTGTTACTGCAGATAGTTATGAGGAAAGAGAATTAGAGGTTCCTATTTTCTCCGAAGAGGACATTCAACTAGTTAGTCAGCAAGCAGGTGTTGATGAAGAAAAGGCCAAAAGTGCATTAGAGGAAGCAAAAGGCGATCTTGCAAGAGCTATTTTACTCCTAACTACCGGATAATTTCTCATTTTATGCCTAAAAATGAATGATTTAAGTATTGGATTTTATGATATTGGGGTGTAATGAGTATGGCTGAATCTAAAGTCACTGGAATCATCAAATCTCTAAATGCTCTAGAAGATGATATTGACTCCTTGAACAGCAAAGTTGGTGATATGAAAAAACAACTCTCACTAAAAGCTCAAAACGAGATTGATGCTCTTTTGGAAAAAACTAGAGAAATGGCAACAAAAGAAGCAGAAGTTATGATTAATGCTTCAAAAGAAAAGGCCACAGCAGACTCTGCAAAAATTGCTCAAGAAGGTGAATCTAAATTATCTGAAATTCAATCAAAAATTGATGCAAATTTTGATGAAGCAGTAAACCATGTTGTGTCAACTGTTTTGAAGGCATAATCCTAAATCCTATATTCCGGTTTGTCAAATATCGACCCCTTACTTAATTCCCGTATTGGAGTTGCTACTACCTATGGTAAGCCATACTTTAGATTTTCAACATATCTTAAAGCCCTCAAATTGTCATTTGATTCAATTTTACCTGAGGATATCCAAAATTACTCAGGGCATCTAATTCTAACTACTCATAAAGAATCTCCAAAGAAATGTGAGACTCCCATTCTTCATGAAGATATTTTTGAACACCCTCCAACTGTAATTAGAGGAATCATGATGCAAAAACTCAATCTAGATTATGAAGAAAATGATCTCATTTTGGGAATAGATCCTGGTGAGAGAACTGGCTTGTCTGTGTCTTATTATGGAAAAGAAATTGAAAGTTCATTTCATTCATCCGTTGACAAATTAGTTGCTCATATTATTCAAGTTCTTGGTGGTCTCAGAGCTAAAAGAAAGATTATAAAAATTGGAAATGGTAACATGGGAATTGCAAAACAAATTGTAAATATGCTTAATCTCAAATTCTGCTCATCTTTTGAATTGGAGTTTGTTGACGAAAGAAAGACAAGTATGAAAATAAAAAATTTTAACCAAAGAGGAAAACGAGATATGCTATCTGCAAAATTTATCTCTCAAAGAGATGGATACCGCTATTCCATTTTACCACTATCCATGACAGGCTAATTTTTTAATTTTAGATAAAATTCTCTTTTTCATAAGATCATACTTTAAGAGTATTTCAATTTTCTATATTTTTATAAGAAAAAACTGAAATTTTTCATCAAACAAGTATATTGACACATATCATTTTTTCAAGAAAAACGAAATTCAAACAATCTATACATATTTATTGAAGATTTTTTGTTTTTCGTTGAAACTAATTATTAAGAACACACAAATTATTAAAATTTTTACAACTTTTAGATTTAATTTAACAAATTTTTATCGATCCATCCTTATATACTTATGAATTCTATATGATACTACCAAGATGACTTGTAAAGGAATTTGTGTAAGATACAAGGCTCAAAAGCCTGTTGGAACCGGAAGATATGCTTCTGGACAACGTCGATGTCAAATTTGTGAAATATTCATCAAATGGGAAGGACTATGGTGTCCATGCTGTGGTTATAGATTAAGAACAAAACCACGTAATTTGAAATACAAAGCCAAATTACGTGCAAGAGTTGAGGCTGACTCAATTGAAGCAAAATCTGTCGCAGAAGTTCAACCTGAAGTTGAAGAAATTGTAGTAAAAGCAAAATCTAAAGCAAAAACTGCAAAGGCAAAAACAACAAAGTCTAAGGAAAAAACTCCATGCAAATATTGTGAGAAATTGTTTGTCTATCCGGATAAACATGAAAAGAATTGCAAGAAGAATCCTGCACTAGTTGACGCTTCCCAAGAAAGTGAATCAATAGCAATAAAAGCATAAGACTTGTTCATAGCTTATTGAACTCTCCAGATGGATTTTTCCAAAAACTGGTAAATTTGGAGGGCCGTAAATTTTCTTTATCAATTCAAAAATTTGATAATGGTTACTTTGTATCTGTGGCCGAAGGTTCAAATAAAATTGGTTCAATGGTCGCATCTATGGCAACTGGACCTACTCCAATAACTACAACCATCATTCCTTCCAAAACACAATCTCTTTTCCTAAAACTAGTTGCTGAAAGAATTAGTACTAGAATGAGGGGTATTGCATTAGTTTCTGCTTTTATTCAAAAAGAATTAGAACCAAACACTGCAAAAGACTTAATGTCTGAAATTATGGAGATGATAGAGAATGAGTGATTTAAGAAACTATATTTCAAAAATTAAGAAAAATAAAGAACTCAAAACTGTAAAAACTCAAGTTTCAACAAAATTTGAGATTGCAGGTATAACCGCAAAAGTTGACGGTTCACATGCTGTATTATTTGAAAATATCAAAGAAAGTAATTTTAATTTAGTCTCCAATCTGGTTGGAACCCGAAAAAGATTTGCTCTCGCAGTTGGGGGGACAGAGGATAATATACATGAAAAGGTGATTTCTGCAATAAAAAAAGCCAAATCTCCAAAAATCATCTCATCTGGAAAATTTCAAGAAAATAAGTCAAAAAACCTACTTTCTATGCCTATTGTAACGCATTTTGAAAAAGAATCTGGTCCATTTATCACCTCTTCAATTGTATATGTGAAGAATCCTGAAACTGGTAAACAAAATTCATCTTTTCATAGAATGATGCCTATTGATAAAACACATTTTTCGATAAGAATGGTTGAAGGTCGTCATCTACATCGTTGCTTTGTTGATGCCAAACAACATGGTGAGGATCTTAAAATTGCAATTACTGTGGGGGTTCACCCTGCAATTTCTATTGCAGGTGCTTATCAGGCACAATGGGGAAAATCTGAAATTGATATTGCTAACTCTTTGTTAGATGGAAAATTAACTTTAACAAAACTCCCCTTTACTGGATTGAATGTTCCATCAGGTTCAGAGATAGTGATGGAAGGTAGAGTTCTTCAGGATAAAACCCATCCTGAATGGATGGTAGAGATGCTTCAAACATATGATCATGAAAGATCTCAACCAGTTTTCGAACTTGAAAATATGTATTTTAGAAATAATCCAATATTTCATGATGTGTTGTCAGGATATTCTGAACATAGACTATTGATGGGAATGCCAATTGAATCAAAATTAAATGGTGATCTGAAACAGGCATTTAACCAAACACAACAAGTGTCAATGACAAATGGAGGCTGTAATTGGTTACATGCAGTTGTTCAAATTAAAAAGAAACATGATTCTGATCCTAAAAAAATTATCAAAAAAACATTTGAATCACATCGTTCACTTAAGCAAGTAACTGTAGTTGATGATGATATAGATCCAAATAATGCTGAGGCGGTAGAATATGCAATGGCGACTAGATTCCAAGCAGATAAGGATTTAGTGATTTTGAAAAATGTACGTGGTTCTAGTCTTGATCCATCTAGCAACCAAAAGAAATTACAGACTGCAAAAATGGGTATTGACGCAACAAGATCTCTTTCAAAACGTCCTGAGGGATTTGAATTGGCAAAAATCCCAAAAATCAACAAAATTAAACTTGAAAAATATTTTACATGATCAAAATCAACTGGTTAAATTAAATTTGGATTAATTAGATTCTATGTGGATAAAATGTCAGAATCACATGTTAAGGAAAAAAGTCCTGCTGAATCACATGCTGAAGTAATTGTAAGGATGTTCCCATCTGATGCAAATCCTGCTGGAAATGTGTTTGGTGGTGAAATTTTAAAACATATTGACATGGTTGCTGGAATTGTTGCCCAACGACATGCTCAATCAAATGCTGTTACAGTATGCATGGATAGTGTGAATTTTCTAAAACCTGTATTTGTTGGAAACGTTCTTTCACTAAATGCTCGGATAAATTATGTCCATAATTCATCTATGGAAATTGAAGTTAGTGCCGAAGCTGAAGATATTGTCACTGGGATTCGAACAACAACTGGAACTGCTTTTGTTACCTTTGTTGCTCTAGATAAAAATGGTAAACCCCTGCATGTTCCAAAACTTTCTTTAAAAACTGATGAAGACCGAGTAAAATTTGAAGAAGGAAAAATACGAATGGAAGAAAGATTGAAAAATCGAAAAAAATGATTGATTGAATTAGAGAACCATTTAAGAACTACGAATTTAATTAACAGTTAATGTCCGAGCAAGAAAAAAATAATGAATGGGATTCATTATGGCAAGAATATACCAAATCACTTGAAAATTGGAAATCTCTTTTTGAGCAGATTCAAAGTGCTAGTAAAGAGATGCAATCTAAATTTAATGATGTTTGGGAAAAAGCAAGCATTGAATCAAGTAACGAAACCATGAAATTATTTGGAGAAAACTGGCAAAAAGCAATGACTGAAGCTGGAATGAATTCTTTCAAGGAATTCAGTGAAAACTGGCAAAAAGCTCTAAATGATAACAACATGTCAACTTTCAAACAATTTGTTGAAAACTGGCAAAAGAATCTCAGTGCTTCAGGATTGGAACAGATGAATGCCTATGGTGAAATGATGAAAAAATTCACTGAAACATGGGGTTCAATGTGGCCAAAATCTAAATAAATTTTGAAAGAATAAAAACATCTTTTATTCTAAATTTTTTATGTCCATTTCTCAAAATGAATATTTTATTGAACTATCAAGTTTTAACGATTTAGCAAGATTTGCATGTGCCTTTAGAGAATACCCTCAACGTGTCTATTCTCATGAATTCAACGGAGAACGAGTTGTTTCATGTAGTATGAGTCTAGCAAATACTCTACTGATTTTTTACACACCTTTAAAAAAATCTGGACGATATGTTTCATATCAGCTTTCAGCAGGAAAAGAAATCTGTGATATCGTGGAATCAACCAAGGACATCTCTCATTATGCTCCTGTCATCCATATGGTATCTGAAATTTCTCCATTACCTCAAAGTGAAAAAAATATTTCAGATCAATTTCATCCTATACAAGTTGAGGATCTTGGTAGTTTAGCTAGGTTGACCTATGATCCTGAATTCCCAGAAGACCAAAAATTATCACTATTTGCTTTACCTAGAAAAACATCTTGGGTAGTTGGTTACATCACTTCTATAGAAATGGATGAAGTGTATTACAATTTCAATTATGTTGAATTAGATTTTGAACCAAGTAAAAATTTCTTAAAATATCAAGGCAACCAAGGAAAAGATCCTGAATTCTCTGATATTATCGATCATGGTTTTTCATATTTTCCGATAATCAAAATAAAAAATGAGCATTCGATATTTGGATTTTGAGATTAATTTAGTCCCATGCGGTTAACTCTCTAATTTTTTTCCTTGACTCTTCAACGAGTCTTGTCAATACGGGAATATACACCTCAACCGTGTACGCAACTTCAATTTCAGAAATATTTTCAATATCGATAAATGCTGAAGTAGTAATCTGATTTTTGTTTACACCCGGTTCCTTATTTTCAGTTCTTTTGTGGTTTATCATTTCCAAAAATACCGGTAATTGCCTATTGATCTCAATTTGCAATTCATCTTTTGAGCGTAATTTTTGATTGTTTAAACCAACTATGATTTGTTGATTAACATCATTTTCATATCTGTCTAGAGCTCTTATCATAATTTTTACTTCTGGTAATCTGTTATGTTTATTTTTAAATTCACAAATTTTTTTAATTGATTTTGGAAATTTACTGGAATGTTCTTGATCAAATTTTTCTTTATACCATTCTGAAAACTTTATTGCTCCCACATCATTTTTTTCTTTAGCTTTTTCAAGAAATTTCTCATAGGAAAATTTTCCAATCAAAAATAAACCAAAATCTCTATTTGCTTCATCAAAAATACCCTCAATAACTAAATTTACAGAATCGATGAATTTAGAAAAAAAATAATTTATGTAGAAGGGCTCAGGATCGTAATGCTTTATCTGTTTTATATAAATTTCACAATCATTAATTTTATTTTCAATATTCATTGAACATTGCCAGATTCACTATTTGCATATTTTGATTTTGATTTCAAACTAATTGCTAATTCCTTAAAAATTTCATTTACACTAACATCTACAAGATTAATTGTAGCATTTTCTTTAACAATTTGTTTTTCAAATTTTTCTTTAATTGCAAATGATACTGATGACCAGTGCAAAATTCCTTTCAATTGTTCCTCAACTGTTGCGTTTGTTGTTGGGAAATTTGCTGGTGAAAAAACAATACCATTTGTCCATTGCATCGTGGGAATTGCGCCTCCTGACGATCTAGTACTAAATGCTATTTGTTTAACCCAATCATCAAATTTGTATTCAATTACTTCGTGGATAATCAGTTTTTTCCATGGTTCTACAGAAATTTCCATCTGACAAGAGTTTCTAAAAACCAATTATAATCTTATTTTTTCAAGTGCAATCCTGGAAACTTTGATTTAGACTCGCTTATTTAGTAGACACTTATCACTATTTTTTGTTATGGATAAATGGGCTGACTATTTGATCTCTGAAGTCAGTTATGACGTAAAACACCTGCTATCTGCAGCAATTAGACATCAAGATACACCAGAGGGAATCACTAAAGGAAAGCCTGTTGACCGACTAACTATTTTATCTGATATTAAGAACGGATTATCTTACATCACAATTTACAGTGGAAAAAACTCCTGGAAAAAGGGACATCTAATCCACACTTTTTCTATCAATAGCGAACCATTTTTAAGAATTGATAGAAATAAAGTAGAATTAGATTTTCTAGGGGATTTACCTGGTGTATCCAGCATTAAGTTGGATGAACTTGATTTAGCTCCAGAGCCTGTTACTGAAGAACCAACTCCAGAACCTGAAAAACAGAAACCAACTCCTAGTCCAAGAGGCTCATTACCAAAAGAATCTGCAGAAGAACTTCCACAAGAACTTGATTTAGCTCCAGAGCCTGTTACTGAAGAACCAACTCCAGAACCTGAAGAGGAAGAAGCAACTCCTGAGCAGTTAGCTAGACTAGAACAATTGGAGAAACAAATCCAAGAACTAGAATCTCGACCTGAACCAACTCCAGAACCTGAAGAG
>JAJETY010000066.1 GCA_021268355.1 Candidatus Nitrosopumilus sp.
GAGGAAAACTTTGCATTCTTTCCATTAATGTAGATGTTAATTAGGGAACGTGGAGTTCCATCGCCTTCCAAAACTCTTCTCTTAAAGTCATCACCCATTTGCTCAGAGATTTTTGTAAATGCATCTTGGAGTGAGTCAGCTGAAATCTCTGTCTTTTTTTCTCCACCGCCTTGATTTAGAACGGATGGAATTGTAAATGTGATATTTGCCATTAGTTGACTACCGCCGATACTTCTGAAATGTCTGCTTTTAGGACATTTGGTTTTTGCAATACTTCCATAATTGATTCAGTGGCTTTTAGTCCATTTCCAGTAACATAACATACAACCTTATCATTTTTGTCGATCTTGCCTTGTTCTACCATCTTTTGCAAAACAGAAACAGATACACCACCTGCTGGTTCTGTAAAGATTCCTTCTGTTTTTGCTAAAAGAATTATTGCATCTAGAATTTCTTTGTTATTGCATTCTTCTGCAAATCCATTGTATTGTTGTAATCTTTTGAGTACATATCGACCATCTCCAGGATCACCGATTGCAAGACTTTTTGCAACAGTATCTGGATGTTCAACTGGAATTACATCTTTAGAATTTTTCTTGAATGCATCAACAATAGGTGCGCATCCATGAGGCTGTGCTGCAATCATATGCATGTTTGAAACATCTCCAAGTAAGGAAATATTTTGTAGTTCTTCAAATCCTTTACAAATTGCATTAAGCATTGCACCACTTCCAACTGGAACAATTAGTTGATCTGGAACATTCCAATCAAGTTGTTCTGCAACTTCATATGCCAAAGTTTTGGAACCCTCTACATAATGTGAACGCATGTTGATATTTACAATTCCAATTCCTTTGGAATCACCAATCTGTGCTGCAATTCTGTTTGCATCATCATATGTTCCATCAACTGCAACATAGTTTGCACCATATGATAATGCCTGTGCAATCTTTGCCATCTCAATATCGCTTGGAGCAAATACATGGCATGGGAATCCACCTTTAGCTGCATGTGCTGCAGTAGCTGATGCCAAGTTGCCAGTGGAAGCACAGCCAACAGCTGACAATCCAAATTCTTTTGCTTTAGATATTGCAACACCTGCGGGTCTATCTTTAAATGAAAATGTAGGATTTACAGAGTCATTTTTTATGTAAAGATTATTCAATCCAAGTTTTTTACCCAAGTTTTCTGCTTTGGTTAATGGAGTCATTCCAGCATCGATGGATACTATGTTTGATTTGTTTTCTATTGGGAGTAATTCAAAATATCGCCAGTATGTCTGTTCACGATTAGAAAATGTATCTTTGTTAACTTTAGGGAAATCATATTTTACATCTAATGGGCCAAAACATTCATCGCAAATATACTTGAAAGCTGTTTCATAGTCTTTTTTACATTCTCTGCATTGTAATGATGTTCTAGCCAAGATCAGTTAGTCATGTGTTAAGATAGATAAAAAATCCTAATATTCAGTTAAGTAATACTTAATTTGATACAACAAAAAATATACTGAAAGTTAGTAAAAATCACAGAAAAATCAGGATAATTCAAAGTCATCTAATTAAAAATTAGAAAAAACGGGTTTTTTCAAAACTTTTCAGTAGAGCGAAGGTTTTTAGCATTTTCTCCCAAAGCGAACATGTGATAAATACAAAATACATTATTTCAATAATCATTCTAACATCAGTAATCATTGCAGTGTCACTAGTAATTTTCGACCAAACAAAAACAATTGAAGTTAGAGATGTGATCAATGACGGTTTAGAATATGAAGCAACTACAGAAATTGAAGAGAAACTAGATGAGATTCAAAAAAATGTGGATGAGTTAAAAAATTTAGAAACAGATTATGACCCTAGTCGTGATAGAGAATGGATCACATCAGGTCCATTTCAGATTGATAGAGAAGAATATGCACTTGGTGAAAATGTATTTCTAAGAATTAATCAATTAGATCCTACAGAAAAAGGCCAAGTGGCATTTTTAAGACCAATGAATTCAACTCATTACTCAGTATACATCACCATACCTTTTGATGGTTCCAAACAATCATTTAACCAATACTTTACACCAGATTTATCTATAGTCAAAGGAATTTGTTCAATAGAAGATATTGCAGGTGAGTGGACAGTGGTTTTTAGAGGTACAGACTATGAAAATATTAAATTTAGAGTTTCAGATAAAATAATAGTTCCGGGTGAAGAAGAAAGATACGAACCAGTATGCTAGTCTAATTTATTGTGAAAACAAACTCTTTCACCAGTATGACATGCGGGTCCTGATGGATCTACAAGATAAATAATTGCATCTGAATCACAATCAACAAGAATTTCTTTAATTACTTGAGTATTACCTGACTCTTCTCCTTTCATCCAAAGTTTATTTCTTGAGCGGCTATAAAACCAAGATTTACCAGTTTCTTTTGCAAGTTTTAGTGATTCCTTGTTTGAATATGCAAGTGTAAGAACTTCTTTAGTATTTGCATCTTGTACAATTACTGGAACAAGACCGCCAGTTTTTTCAAAATCAATATCATCAATTGTTTTATTCATGATTACTCGTCACAAAATTTCCTTATAATCGTACAGAGACATTTTTGTCACGAAGAATTTGTTTTACTTGATTAACTGATTGATTCTCATAGTGAAAAATAGAGGCTGCCAGAGCTGCATCAACATTTGATTTTTCAAAGATCTCAGACATATCCTCAGGTTTTCCACAACCACCAGAAGCAATTACGGGTACAGATACAGTTTCAACGATTTTTTTTGTTAATAAAATGTCATATCCATCCTTTGTTCCATCCCTATCAATACTAGTCAAGAGAACTTCACCTGCACCAAGTTCTGTTGCTTTTTTTGCCCATTGAATTGCATCTAGTCCAGTGCCTTGTTTTCCACCATAAATGAAAACCTCAAACCAGAATTTTTTGTCATTTTCCTCAAACATTGTTTTTGTAGAGTCCTCTGAATAGTTTCGTTTTGCATCAATAGCTACTACAACACATTGTTTTCCAAATATAGTCATCAGTTCTGTTAAGAGTTTTGGATTTTTTACAGCTCCCGTATTTACTCCCACCTTGTCTGCACCACTAAGTAAGATATTTCTTGCATCATCCATACTATTTACTCCACCACCCACAGTAAATGGAATGTCAATTACTTTTGCAACATTAGAAACAAGTTCTTTGATTGTCTTTCTTTTTTCTTGAGATGCAGTAATATCTAAAAATACCAACTCATCAGCTCCATCTTTACTATATTTTGCTGCAAGCTCCACTGGATCTCCAGCATCTCGAATAGATTCAAAATTTAGTCCTTTTACAACCCGTCCATTGTTTACATCAAGACATGGAATGATTCTTTTAGTTAACAAGTTGTTTTGCCTCCTCAATTGAAACTTTATCTTCATACAATGCTTTTCCTAAAATTACAGCAAATGCATTTTTTTTGTTTACGTCAGACACGTCTTCAATATTAGATATTCCACCGCTTGCAATCACATTTGCATTTTGTATGGCACATGCTTTTTCCAAGTATTCCAAGTCTGGTCCTTCCATTGTTCCATCTTTACTTACATTAGTAAGTAAA
>JAJETY010000035.1 GCA_021268355.1 Candidatus Nitrosopumilus sp.
AGGTGGTGGGGATGAGTCAAAAAAACAATGGTTTATGATAATTGCCGGTGAGCCATTAAATAGACATCTTCATTCTGATGGAATAAGCGGAACCGATCATTTTTGGAATAATACTCTGATTGGCAAGATGATTCCCTATAATTTGATTGGATATGTGAATTTCCAAACCAATCAGCAATCCTTATCCTATCAACCCGGCTTCACTCCGATTTATGATAAAGATATCAAATTCCCTGAAGATGGAAACGGTCCATTAAGATTAGTTTATCATTCATCAAGTTATGATGCTTCAAAAGGTCAAGTTGTGATAGGCGTTTTTATCTATGAAGTTAACAAAGACTATGTTCCTCTAACTTGATTTAGTTATATCTTTCAGCGAGTCTGTATCTCATATACTTGTCATCTGGAGAAAATTTTGCAGGATGTGCAGAAATAGTCTGTTCTTTACATTTTGGACATGATTCTTTTAATGTATATTGAAAGCATTTACTACATTTTCTTAATTGAAATCTCATTTTAATTATCTCTGGTTTTCTTTGATTCTTCTCGAGTAAACTTGAAGGTACCTTTCTTTTTTTCTATATTTGACTGAATATCTGCAATTATTGGTTTTAATGATTTTTCTGCAGATTTAAAATCTTCAGAAGTGATTGACAATCTATACTTTGGAGCACCCAAATATGTAATATCTATTGTTGAATCTTTTTTCAATTCTTCTAAAAGTACTTTCTTAATGACTTCAATTCCATCTGATTTTGAATTTGTTATTTCCATAATTCCTCTAATTTCAACAGATGGAAGTTTGATCTTAGAGCAAATTTCTTCAATTACTGTTGCGGTCTTTTTTGGAATTTTTAATTCTTTAACCGATTGAATTCCATTTCTAGCAATTTCAATAAATGCATCATAGACGGAATCATATTTTGAAAAAATACTATCCTCTAATCTTTCAACATCTTCATCTGATAATTTTGCTTTTTCTTGAACATTTTGTAGCAATGTTTTACCTTTCTCAAATTTTTTAACTTCTTTGAGTTTCTGTTTTTTCTGATCTTTTGAAATTTGTTTTAGTGATAAATCGATATCTCCACGTTGAGGATTTACTTTTTTAACAAGTAGCACTTTTTTCTCTCCCTCTTTCACAAATCTATTTACAGATCTTATCCATCCAGGAGCAATTTCTGAAACATGTAAAAATCCCTGCAAATCATCATACTCGTCTAGTGTTACATACGCACCATGATCCATGATTTTTGTAACTGTTGCAAGAACAATTTCTCCCTGTTCCGGCATTTCATGAACTTCTGTAGACATTTCTTCTAAAACTCCTAACTGTGTAAATTAATGTTGCTGGCTAGAAATCAATTCCTTTTTTGGCTTTGATTCCTTTCTGAAATGGGTGTTTTACCTCTCTCATTTCTGTTACTAGATCAGCAATTTCAATAATCTCATCTTTAGCATAATTTCCAGTCAAAACCAAATCTATATCATCTGGCTTTGAATTTATCAATTCAATTACATCATTAACAGAAATCAAGTTCAAATTGACTGCATAATTGATCTCATCTAAAATGACAATATCGTATTTTCCAGATTGAATTTTTTCATTACTGATTTTTATTGCCTCTCTTGCAACTTTTTCATGATCCTCTATAGGACTTTTATCATCAATAATACCTACAAATCCTTTACCTACTGCAACCATCTCAAATCCAGGTTCAAGTTTTTTTGTGGAATCCATTTCTCCGTAATGCCAAGAGCCTTTGATGAATTGTATCATACAGATCTTTTTATCATAACCTGTAGCCCTTAATGCAAGTCCAAGAGCTGCAGTAGTTTTCCCCTTTCCTTTTCCTGTATAAACAATTGTTAAACCTCTACTCACGATTATTCCTTTGATGTTCTTACTAAAAACATTGAGTATTTATGAAATACATCGATTTAAATAAAAAAATGATTTTATTCATGCAAATTGAAAATTCCTAGAATTATTTTAGCAGGTACAAGCAGTGGTGTTGGAAAAACATCCATCACATGTTCAATAATTTATGCACTTCAAAAACAAGGATATTCTGTTCAACCATTCAAGGTAGGCCCTGATTACATAGATCCAAGCTATCTTTCAAGTATCTCAAAAAATGAAACATTCAACTTGGATGTCTGGTTAATGGGAAAAAACCGTCTATTGTCAAGTTTTATCTCAAACTCAAAATCTAATATTTCAGTAATTGAAGGCGTCATGGGATTTTATGATGGATTTGGCGGTGATTCAAACTATGCTAGTACACATCATGTTGCATCCATAACAAAATCCCCGGTAATTTTGATTCTTGATGCAAGCAAAACTGCTCGTTCTATAGCAGCAACTGCTTTTGGATTTCAAAAATTCCATAAAAATTCTAGAATTTCAGGTATAATTCTTAATAAAATAGGTAGTAAAAAACATGAAGATCTTTGCAGACAGGCGTTGGAGAAAACAAAACTTCCAATTATAGGTATAATTCCAAAAGATCCACTCCTTAATCTTAATTCTAGACATCTGGGATTGTTTTCTACTTTAGATAGCAGAACACTCTATACAAAAATTCAAAAAATCTCAAAAACTATTTCAAAAAATCTAGATGTAAATAAAATTATTAAAATTTCAAAAAATACGTCTGAGCTAGAAAAAATCTCAAAACCTTCCCATAAAAAATCAAAAACAACAATCGCAGTTGCATTAGATACATCATTTAATTTCTATTATCAAGATAATCTGGAGGCTCTTAGAAGAGAAGGGGCGAGATTAAAGTTTTTCAGTCCAGTTAATGATAAAAAAATTCCAAAGTGTGATGGATTATACATTGGAGGTGGATTTCCAGAAATCTTAGGTTCTAAATTAGCAAAAAATCAAACAATGAAAAAACTGGTAAAAAAACTTGGAGAAGATAATATTCCAATATATGCTGAATGTGGAGGGTTAATGTATCTTACAAAATCTATTTCTTCAGAAAATAAAAAATACAAAATGGTAGGTATTTTTGATGCTGAAACATCCATGACTAAAAGAATGAAACTCAATTACACAAAAGGAAAAATTTACCCTTCCATAATTTCACGAAAAACCCACAATCTTCAAGGACATGAATTTCATTATTCAAAATTAGATTCTATATCTTCGGATTCAAAATTTGCCTATGAATTAGATATTGGTGATGGAATAATCAATCACAAAGATGGATTAATTCAATACAATTCTCTTGCATCCTATGGACATCTTTATTTAGACAGTTCTGATTATGCAAAGAATTTCATAAATAATTGCATCAAGTACTCAAGAAGTTGATTCTGCTCGAATTAACTTAAAAATTGCATTAATTATTGCAGAAGCCGAAGAACTACCTCCCTTTCTACCTAAATTCGTAATAAATGGAACCTCTTCCAATTTAGATAATTCTTCTTTTGATTCTGCAGCACAAATGAAACCTACGGGAATACCTATGATTAGTGCTGGCTTGACAATTCCCTCTTTTACCATTTTTATCACCTCTTGTAAGGCTGTAGGAGCATTTCCTATGGCAACTATTCCACCATCAATGTCTGATTTAGCAATCCTCATTGATACCTGAGAGCGTGTTTTACCCTCTTTTTTAGCCAATTCCATAATTTCAGGTTTAGATATATTACAAACAATATCATTTCCAAAATCTTTAGGATTTTGTTTATTCAGACCTCCAATTACTCCATTAACATCAACAACTATGCTGCAACCATTTTTCAAAGCATTCATTCCACTTTCAATTGCATCTTTATGAAAAATCATTCTATTTTTATCTGCAAAATCAAAATCTGCTGTAGAATGAATAATTCTTCTTACAATAGGCCATTCCTTTTCGTTGTATGGATGAGAACCTATTTCCTCTTCAATCATTTGCATACTTGCATCCTCAATTGATTGACCCTTCTTAGTTTGCATTTTCAACCTCTCTTGCTCTTTCAATAACCAAGTCAATAATTTTTTCATCAGTTCCAATATGTTTTGTAATAAAAGTATCTTTGAGACTAGAATCTTTTAGAGCTGGAATTAAATCATTATTGATATCAATTTTAACATGCGCACCTTCATGTAAGAAATAAAAAACAATTATCAATACTTTTGGTTCATCTTTTTCACATTTTTTTATTCCTTCAAAAATATCTGGTTGTTCTATCTCTAACCAACATCTACTAACATTTCTGTAATTATCTTGTAGTCCATCAACAATATAGTTCAATGATCTTTGTGCATTAGGATCCTTACTTCCATGACCAATAATCATAACATCTACATCTTTTTTAAGTAATGAAATGTTATTTTCCTTTAGAGTAGTTTCAATTCTATTCTCAACAATATCTATCAAAGTTTTATGCATGCTCATTGGTTTAGTAATCAAGAATTTCACTTCCGTGTCTTTTTGTAATTTCATAACATCTGTGACCGCAATTTTGACTTTTTTTCCTGGATATAGAAAATAGGGAACTATTGTCAATGAGTCAATATCTTCTTTTAGGCATTTTGAAATGCCATCTTCAATAAATGGTGGCTCTACCTCTAGAAAGCAAAAATCAGTAAAAACATAGTCTCCCTTATCCATGATACCCGCACAAATCGTCTCTAATTCCTCAGATGCCTCTCTTTCCCGACTTCCTCTGTCAATAATTAACAAACCCCGTTTCAATTCTCGATCCTCGCTATAGCTATAGTCAAATTTGGTGGGAATTTCTGCTTTTCTACAATTAATTTACCATTTGACACTAGAATTGCTGCCGCCTCTGAAACACTTGATGTTCCTTCAAAAGCTTTTACAGTATCTGAGGGATTGGGTGCAGTAACTTTAGCCAAATCTTCTCGTTCAACATATTCTACTGGAATGTTCATCTCTTCTCCAGCATCAATTAGTCCTTGTACATCTTCAGGTTTTTTTATTGAAACTAATTTCGCTATTGATTTTGAACTAAGATTAAATTTTTCAAGACAATAGCATATTCCTTCTTTGATAGTTTCTTTTGATGTATCCCAATGTAGACCAATTCCAATAACTAAGCTTGGCGGTCTATAAATCACTGATTTACATGCTAAATCATCTTCAATTTTTTTATCAGAAATAATCAAATTTGCTTTTGAATTTGATAATTTTAATTCCTCAATAGTATTGTATAAAGAAACATTTTTTGGCAATTGTTTATACCAATTTCTTTCACCACTATCTTGAAAAATACCTATAGGTTCTTCATTTACCATATTTGCGCTAATACTTGTAACGTTTGAATCATTTTCTATCTTCCAACCAAAATCTCTTCCCACTAAATCAACAGCAATAGTTTTGTTTACATCCGCAGCAGTTGTTATAACTGCTTGTGCTTGTAATTTTTCTGCAATTTTTTCTGTAAGTTCGTTTGCTCCACCTATATGACCAGATAATACACTAATTACAAAATTAATTTTATCATCAATTACAATTACCGCCGGATCTGTCTTTTTATCTTTAAGATGTGGTGCTATTAATCGAATTACTGCTCCTAAAGAAAATAGACAGATTAACGCATCATTATTTTTAAAAAGATCTATGATTTTCTCTGTTGTAGGCTCTGAATACCACTCTATTGAACTATTTTCGTTGGAAAACTTGGATGGCGCAAAAATACTCCATTCTGGAAAAAATTCTTTCAAAGATTGTCCAATATTAATACCATTTTTAGTAATTGCAAGAACTGAAATTTTTTCCATATTCAAAACTTTTTTGATTTAATAAAATACCTTACCCTTTGGACTCTCTTGCCAAGATGTTTCCCTCAAAATCAAATAGTATTACATCAATTGGAACTTTTTCTTCACTGTGTTTTCTCATATGTTTATACACTTCACTACAAATCAATTCAAAAAATCCATTTAGATTATTTTCTTGAATTATTTCTGATACATGTCTTGCAGTATTTGCCTTTTTGATTTTTTCAATAATTTCTTCACTTGCATTGACTTTTTTTGCTAGTTCTGCTAGGAAATTCATATTGACTTTTGAACCTTTAACATGAGTTTGTTTTACTCCAGCTGCCATCTTTGCGAGTTTCCCAATAAATCCAACCACATATGCCTTTTTGATATTTTTCTTACCGCACTGTTGAATAGTATATCCTGAAAAATCTCCCATTTGTACAAAACAATGTTCTGGAAGATCTACTATCTTTTTTGCAAAATCTTCACTCCTTCCTCCGGTTGTTAGTACCACTTCCTCATTTCCCATTGCAAGTGAAACATCCAAATTTTGTCGAATTGATGCAGCATATGAAGCAGTTGAAAATGGAATTACTATTCCACTTGTGCCTAGAATTGAAATTCCATTTTTGATACCAATTCTAGGGTTATCCGTTTTTGGTCCTAATTCTTTTCCTTTGGGTACTGATATCACAACTCTAATTCCCTTTACATTCAGAATTTCTTTGCCTATATCTTGAAGATTCTCTATGATCATTTTTCTTGGTACTGGATTAATGGCTGGTTTATTGATTTCTAAACCTAAACCTGGTTTAGTTACAATTCCTACTCCCTCACCGCCATCAATTTGGATTTGATTCTTGTTCTCATTGAATGTTAATTCAACTATGATTTCAGCACCATGTGTGACATCTGGATCGTCTCCACCATCTTTAATTACAGAACACTTTGCTTTATTTTCTTCAAATTCACATGAATTTACAGGAATCTTAATGGTTTTTTTCTTTGGTAATGTAATTTCAATCTCTTTGATTTTTTGTTGTCTGATTATTGATAGCAATGCTGCTTTTGAAGCTGCAGTAGCAGAACTTCCAGTTGTATAACCTGTTCTAAGCTGTTTTTCCTCAACCATAATGAAGGTATTCATTTTACTGTATTAACTCTTGTTTAGAACTCTTAATTTTCAAAATAGATTTAAAATAAAAACAACTTGAAACTTTATGGATAAATCACTTCAAATAGTAATTACTGGAGCTAGTGGATTTGTTGCAAAAAATCTTAGAAAATTCTTGTCTGAAAAAAATGTCCAGTTAATTTCAATTTCCAGAAAGAATTTTAAATCATTCAAAAATGAAACTAAAATCATCTCCAAGAATTATGATCAAAAATCAATTCTTCCAAAAATTAAAAATTCAGACGCTATTATTCATCTTATAGGAATTGGAAAAGAATCTGTAAAAACTGATTATGAATCAATTAATGTTCAATTGACACAAAAAATTGTAAATTTATCAAAAAAGGCAAAAATTAAAAAATTTGTTTATACAAGTGGCTTAGGCGTATCTGATGTCACTTCTATAGGATATTTTATATCAAAATTAAAGGCTGAAAAATCCGTCATTGATTCAAAACTCAACTATACGATTTTTCGCCCATCATATATCGTGGGCAAAGATGATCTTTTTACAAAATATCTAAAAAAATCTATCAAAAAAAATAAAATTGTCATTCCGGGGTCAGGAGAATTTTCAATACAACCAATTTACATAGAAGATGTCACAAAATTAATTTTCCAATCAATTATTGATAAGAAATTTAATAATAAAACATTGGATCTTGTAGGACCTGAAATAATTTCATTTGAAAAATATATTCAATTATTCATACAAAATAAGAAAATCAAACTACATCATATTGATATTGAAGATGCCTATCATCTTGCAATAAATGACTCAAAATTTGATTACGGTGTAGATGATCTAAATATTCTAGTAGGAAATTTTGTAGGAGATCATAAAAAACTAAGAAACCTATCACAAATGAATTTCAAATCTGTGAAAGAATTGTTAAAGACCGGCGCCTTGCTTTAGTACATCTGCTTTGTCTGTTTTTTCCCATCCGAATTCAGGTTCATTTCTTCCGAAATGACCATATGATGCTGTTTTTTTGTAAATTGGTCTTTTCAAATCTAATTGAGAGATAATTCCTGATGGTTTCATATCAAAATTCTTTCTGACTAAATCCTCAATTTGATTTTCGGGAATTTTGTTTGTTCCAAATGTATTTACGTATAATGAAACTGGTTCTGCAACTCCTATTGCATATGCTAATTGAACTTCACATCTATCTGCAAGACCTGCTGCGACAAGATTCTTTGCAATATATCTACACATGTAGCAGGCTGATCTGTCTACTTTTGAAGGGTCTTTACCAGAGAAAGCTCCTCCACCGTGTCTTCCAAAACCACCATAGGTATCTACAATAATTTTTCTTCCAGTGAGGCCTGCATCTCCATGTGGTCCTCCAATTACAAACTTACCAGTTGGATTGATGTGGATTTTAATATCGTCTGTCCATAGTTCTCCTAATACTGGCTTGATAACCTTGTCAATGATTTCTTTTTTAATTTCTTCTTGAGATATCTCAGGTGCATGTTGAGTAGAAAGAACTACTGTTTCAATTTTAGTTGGTTTGTTATCTTCATATCTTACAGAGACTTGTGATTTTCCATCGGGTCTGACCCATGGAAGTGTTTTTTCTCTTCTTACTTGGGATAATTTCTGAATTAATTTATGTGCTAACAAAATAGGCATAGGCATTAATTCTTTTGTCTCATTTGTTGCGTATCCAAACATCAATCCCTGATCACCTGCTCCTTGTTCCTTTTGTTCAGTTGCTGTAACTCCTTGACTAATGTCAGGACTTTGAGAATGTAATCTTAAATTTACTTGGCAAGTATCTGCATCAAACATCAAATCTTTATTGTCATATCCAATCTCTCTAATTGTTTTTCTAACTAATTCTTCTTGTGCTTTTTGATCCAAGTTAGCTTTTGATGTAACTTCTCCAGAAACAGCAACAAAATCTGTTGTTACCATTGTCTCAACTGCAACTCTAGAATCAGGATCTTGTCTAAGAAATTCATCTAAAAATGCATCAGAAATATTATCACAAACTTTGTCTGGATGTCCTTCGGTTACTGATTCAGATGTAAATAGAAAATTGTTTGTCAAAAAAATCACTACCTACTAGAGTTCATTTTCTAGTTTAATGAATAATACGTTGTTACCTCTCACGATAACTCTGCCATAATTTGCGATAGTCTTACCATCATGTAATTCCTCAGCGTCTGTCATTATCAAATTCATGTATGAGTCAACATTATCCATTTTACCTTTGTATTCGACTTCATTCTTTAATCTTACAGTAACTTTCTTCTTTGTACTTTTTTGAAGAGTTGTTAGAGGTCTTTTTGCGCTATTTGATTGAGACACTAATTGTTCACTTGTTTTGCAACGTTGTTCTCTAGAATAAAAGCCTTACCTCTTTTGAATTATTTGAAATTCCTTAAATTTTTTCTTCTTTTCTTAAAAATTATAGATATGATAACAACAGGTTTGAAAAAATTGGATGAATTTTTCTCTGGAGGAATTCCTGATGGTGTAATCGTGGATATTTTTGGTAAAAATGGAACAGGAAAAACTCTATTTTTATTACAATTAACAATAAATTCCATCAAAAATGGTGGGCGTGTTTTGTATTTTGATACTACCGGTGGGTTTAGACCTGAAAGAATATTGGATATACAAAAAAAATCTGAATCTCAAATAGATTTTCTTAATCAAATTACAGTTTCAAGATTGACAAACACATCTGAACAAATTAATTCAATAAAAAATATCAATAACAATTTCTCGCTGATTGCAATTGATAATGTAACTGATCTATTTTCGTATGAATATCAAAAAGATGAATCTATTTTCGAGAAAAATTCAATATTCATGAGATATATGCATGATTTATCCAGTTTAGCCATTTCTGAAAAAATTCCAATTGTTGTTACTAATATGATTAGAAATCATGAAGGCAAAGAAATTGAAAATATGAAAAATGCGATAGATCCATTTACTCATATCAAAATACATCTAACAAAAAATTTATCAAAATTTAATGGCAAAATTTACTCTCCTTTCATAGAAAATTCATTTACTTACACAATTGACAAATCAGGAATGTCTCAAGCTGAAGATATTTAACGGTCTATGAGGAAATTCACTAATGGCAGGAATCTTTGACTCTATTCCAATCATTACTGTAGTTTTATTTGCACTTGGGTTAGTTGGTGTAATTGTTTATGAAAGATCAAGATCTAAAACACCAGATGAATCAGATTCCTGAAACTCTGTTTGAGAATTTTGGTTTTTCCAATTTAACCGAAATTCAAAAAAGGGCTTCCCCAATAATTTTACAAAAAAAAGATTGTCTAGTAATTGCTCCTACTGGTTCTGGAAAAACAGAGTGCTCTGTTATTCCTATATTTTCTTTATTGAAAAACTCAAAGAAAACTGGAAAAATTAAAGCTCTTTACATTACTCCTTTACGTGCTTTGAATCGAGATGTTTTTCGAAGAATCACAAAATATGCTCACCAAAGTGAATTATCTATTGAAATCAGACATGGTGATACCACACAAAAGGACAGAAAAAAAATCACTGAAAATCCTCCTGATGTATTAATTACAACCCCTGAAACTCTGGTGATTCTTCTAACTCAATCTAAATATCTTGACGCTTTATCCGAACTGGAATGGATTGTTGTAGATGAAGTACACGAACTATTATCTAGTGAGAGAGGGACTCAACTTTCATTAAGTATTGAACGACTAGAGTTTAATTCAAAATTACCCCTAACAAAAATAGGTTTATCAGCTACGGTTGGAAATTTTGAAGAAGCAGGAAAATTTGTTGTTGGTACTAAAAGAAAATGTGAGATTGTTAGAGATACTTCTGTACGAAAATATGATGTAGAAGTAAAATATGTAGAAGGAACAATTTCTGATGTAGCCGAAAAAATTATTGAACATGTTTTGGAATTGAACTTGAATTCTCCTATACTACTATTTACAAATACTAGAGGTGAATCTGAATTTTTAGCCTCAATTCTTAAGGAAAAATCTACTATTCCAATTGAATTACATCATGGATCCCTTTCCAAAGAAGTTCGAGAGGAAACTGAACAAAATTTACGTGATGGAAAACGAGGAATTGTGGTATGCACATCTTCGTTGGAATTGGGTTTGGATATTGGTTCAGTTGAATTAGTGATTCATTATGGTTCTCCAAGACAAGTATCCAAATTAGTTCAAAGAATAGGCCGTAGTAGACATAATCGCAATGCATCTGCAAAGGGATTGATCATTACAAATAACTCTGATGACGAATTTGAAGCACAAGCAATTCTTCAAAGAATTCAAGAGGGTTCTATTGAGGAACAAAGAATTCATGATGGCTCACTAGATGTTTTAGCTCATCATCTAGTTGGATTAACAATGCAGATAGGTGAAATTTCAATTGATAAAGCACTTGATTTAGTCCGTAAAGCTTATCCATTTAGAAATTTAAAATTAGAAGAGCTTGTAGACGTCTTGGATTTACTAGATTCAAATTATTTGATTTTTTTTGATAGAACAAAAATGAGCTTTTGGAAGAAGGGTCGTTCTTTCAAATATTATTTTGAGAATCTTTCAACCATTCCTGATATTCTCAAATTCAAAGTATTTGATAGTGTAGGAAAAAAAATCATTGGAACTTTAGATCAACGATTTGTTGGTGACTATGGTGATTCAGGAAATATTTTTGTTCTAAAAGGATCACAATGGAGAATCTTAAATGTTGATGAAAAATCTTTTACGGTTAATGTTGAACCATTTAGAGGTGGAGGAATAACTGTTCCGTATTGGGAAGGAGAGAGTATTCCTATTGATTACAAAACTGCCAGAAAAGTAGGTAATTTTAGAAGTAAGGTCAGAAATGGTTCACTTCAATTAACAAACAGAACTATTGAAAAATTAACTTTCAATGAAATTTCTGAAGAAAATAATCTTATTGTTGAATCAAGTAGATCTCAAGGCTCAATTGTTATTCATTCTTGTTTTGGTACCAAAATAAATTCAACATTAGCAACATTACTTTCTTCTATGTTGTCTTCTCTTTTGGGATCTGTTGTAGATTCTCGTTATGATGGATATCGAATTGCATTATCATCAAGATCACGCATATCCGGAAAATTATTTCTTGAAGTTTTAAAAGATGACTATGATCTATTTTCAATAATTACTGCATCTTTAACTGGTACTCATAA
>JAJETY010000025.1 GCA_021268355.1 Candidatus Nitrosopumilus sp.
ATGGTTGGAATGAAAAACTCTTCTAACCATTCTTTTACTTCGGAAACTTTTTTGAAATTTTCTTGCCACTTTTTAGATTCAGAAATTTTTCTCTCTATTTCCGCAATTTTCTCTTGCTCCTTACTCTGCTTTTCCCTTGATGCTGCAAGAATTCCTGCTAATTCATTTATTGAATCCCTTAAACTTCTCTGTCCTGCTTCCAGTTCCAAAACTTTTCTTGCCGTGTCTTCAAATGATTCCAACAAATATTGCGTACTTGCAAATTCTGTCTCTTTTTGAGTAATCTTCTCCTCCAGACTATCTGCCTCCACTTGCCTTTGTGAAATCTTTTCTTCAATCCTTTTCCTGGATTCAAGAATCTGCTTCATCTGTTCAGTCGAATTCTCAAACACTGTCAATTCATCTTTTAGCCTTGTAAGATATTCTACTGGATTTTTCCCATACTTTTCATTTTTAGATCCTTCGATCTCTTTGATTTTAGCCTCAATTTGACCTAATTTTACCATTTTTGAAGCAAATTCATCAATTCCCGGAAGTATATTTTGAATTTCTGAAATCTCTTGAACATACGAATTCATCTTTTCTTTAATCTCCTTTGATTTTGAATTTGATTCAAAAAATGAATCTGCAATTTCTTCGATCTCTTTATTTAGTTTCTCCACTTGGGACTGTTTTTCATCAACCAGGCTGTGATGGTGCTCCTGTGTGATCTCTTGCTTGCATGTGGGACAGTTGTTTCCTAACTTTGTAAATTCTGAAATTTGGTTTTCCAAACTTGACTTTATTGTATTTTTTTCTACTTGCTGTGATTTGATTTTATCATTGTTCTCTGAAATTTCTTCAAGAAATTTCTCCAGAGACTCTTTTTCTTTTTCCAAATCATCAAGTGCTGATTTGAATTCCTGTTTATCTGCATTTATCTTTTCACCCAGTGACTCTTTAATTCTAGAAATATCTGATGAAACAGAATTCTTTTCTGAATTCAATCCAATCAAATCATCACTTATCTTTTGAAATCTCTTTATCTGTGCATTGATTCCTTCCACTGAGAGTTCTGTTTCTGGTCTTTTGATTTCAACTAATTTTTCCATTCTTTCGTTGCTTTGTTTTAATTCTGATTCAAACTCTTCAAACTCTTTTTCAATTTGGGAGAATCTTCTTTTTTCTGACTCTATGCTCTCTGCAATGCTGCATTTTTTTGCTTCTAGTTTTATTCTCTCACTATTTTTTTCTTGTATCTCTTTTATCTGCTGCATAGCCTTGTCTTCTTGCATTTTTTTCTCTTCAACGCTTTTACATAAACTTGCAATCATCGAATTCAGTTCTGAAATCTTTGTCTTTGAATCTGAAATCTCTGTCTCTAACTGTGAAATATTTTCAAATCTTTCTTGTAACACCATTGACTTTGCTCTTAATTCTGAGACGACTTCAAGTGAATTTGATTTTGCAATACTGTAATCCTCTATTCCAAATGCCTTACGAATCGTCTCAAGACGTTTTCCAGAGTCTGAAAGAACCTCTTTCATGGCTTCCTGAGGCGTAAATATGGCGTATCTGAAGATTTTACTCTCAGCTTTTGGGTCTGCAGGCTCGTTGAATTTGAGAATCTTGAGAACCTGCTGCTTTAACTCTGAAGGAGATAATGGGAGAGTTTCCCCGTCAATTCGAATCCAGGAATTTTTAGGATCCTGGTTGACTCCTGAATTCTTTCTTTGCAACGTTCTTTTGATTTCATACTTTTCATCATCTACAGAAAAATCCAAAATCACGTAGCCTGTATCCGACTTTTTTGAAAGCAGACTCTCTGCCTTTTGTGAACCCAAACCAAATAATGCAAACTCTATTGCCATAAGCACTGTAGATTTTCCTGAACCAATGTCTCCTTCAAACAAAGAGATACCTCTTGGAAAAATTACTTCCTCATGATTGTAACTTCGAATGTGATCAATTATGATACTATTGAGAATCATCTGTATCTACTCCTAAAATTCCCAAAGCATTGTTTCTAATCCTTGGGATGTATTCATTTTTCTTTTCATTAATTAACTGTTCCTGACCTAATTCCCGTAAGAGTTTCTTTGCTAGTTTGACTCCTGATTCGCCAATCAAATTTATCTGCTCAAATTTTAACTGTCCGATATTTTCTGCAAACACATTTGTCTCCACTTCGTCCTTGTTTGCACCTTTTGCTTCTGTAATGGAATACTCTTTTGATTTTAATTGGTTCTTTGAAATGTTCACTGCAAGCGAACCAGAATTTGATAGCATGTCTCTGATTTCAGAAATATTCACATCTGCAGTTTTTCCCGAAGTCAACTCCCCTGCAACTTTGATGATGATTATCTTGTTTGAAGCATCAATGTCTTTTGTTTTTTCATTTAATTCCAAATTCACCGATTCAACTTTCCGGTTGTTTGCATCAACTTCAATGATTTCATACTGTGTGTTTTTCAGTTCCACAAAGTCAACTGACTTTACCGTGTCTTCAAATTCAACTAGAACGAATCCTCTTTTTTGCCCCTTTGCGTTTTCCTCCAAATCTGCGTGGTATCCTGCAAATGGAGTTCCTGGATACACCACATGACCGTAATCTGCAAACTTTTGATGGTTGAATTTGTGCATGTGTCCTCCCGCATAGTATGCAAATCCCTTTGGAAGCAGAGATAGTGCCATATGGTCTCCATCCATGCCTGATTCGGTCTTCATTTCACTTATTCCGCCATGAAATAGGAATATCTTAAAGCCTGATTCGGACTCTAAATTGGACCTATTGAGATTCTGATACCATTCCAGGTCTTTACCCACTTTGAGCCCAGAGAGTCCTGCAATCTTGGCTCCAGTCTTTGAATCAGTCATAAAGTCTAGTGTGATACTACCATCCTCATTTGATGTTGCTTTTGTAACTTTGATAATGTATCCTACTTCTGCAAGCAAATCAATCACTGAATTTGCAACAGGTGAAAAATCATGACTTCCATAAACAACATACACTGGAATTCCAGCATCATACACTCTGCGAAACATTGAAAATGCATACTTTTGCACTCGCATCTCTGGAATGTTTACATGAAACATGTCTCCTGGAATCAAGATAAAATCAACACCCGATGATATGCACTTTTGCATTGCGTCTTCGAAAACCTGCTGCTCTATTTTTTGTAGTGATTCATTTTTTTGAAAACCTAAATGAATGTCAGATAGATGAGCAAATTTCATCTAAAACACCTTTGTCTTTCCAGCACTCTCTGTTTTTGTTTTCTCTCTTACAATGTCTTCAAACAAAGGAACTTTGATTGGCATTGCAAATGGAACAAAGATACTTGTAATGATTGCCTCACCTTTGTCTAGTGATGCAATGTTCTTATCATCTTCAGACAAGTCTTGCGAAGCTGATGCAATGATTGCCTCTCTTTCTTGCTTCATCTCGTTTCCCAAAATTATCTTTGTATTCATGTTAGCTAGAATAGTTCTTGGAATCACACTGCTCAGCTGAGTAATTGCAGTCAATCCAACTTTGAATTTACGTCCCTCTTTAGCAATTGTTGCATAGATATTGTCATTTTTTGAAGTGAGAACATCTTCGCCAATTACACGTGGAGCTTCTTCAATCACTATTGTCGCAACTGGCTTTCTATCTATTTCTCCGCTTGCTTTTGCATCTTTGTATTTTTGTAACAACTTTGATGCAATAATGTTTCCAACAATGAGTTCTGCCTCATCACCCAATCGAGATGTATCTAAAACTACGACTTTTCCACTTTCAATGTCTCGTACAATGTCATCTACTGTTGTCAATCCCTTTGTCGTACTATCAAAGACCTCATGTCTTGAATAGACGACTCCCTCCTCGTCTTTTTCCAGGCTCAGCAACAATCGTAATTTACGCTGGACCACCATCATTGTGGCTGCAGTAAAGTCACTTTTTGAAGGAGAACTACTCTCCATTCCTGCTTGAACCGCATCTGTGAGCATCAACTCTCGAATCCAGTTTTTGCGGTGCTGTCTGTAAGCCATTCTGATTGCTTGAAACTGTGCATCTGAAAAATCCACAATTCCCTCAAAGTGCTCCGGTCTCACTGACTGCAAATTGATTGTCATTCTGTTTGCTCCAACTGGAGGATTTGCAGGTGTATAGTAAACAAGATTCTCCCTTGATCTTGGATGATCTTTAAGACCGATCCCTGTTCTTCCAAAATACTCATCATGTGCATCCAATACCAACGCACCAACTTTGTTTGTATCTAAAACATGCCACAAAATTGTTTTAACCAAATTTGATTTTCCACGTCCTGTTGTTGCAGGAATCAACACATGGTGTGAAAAGACATCTTCTGCAGGTAACCAGACTTCTGCTTCCTTGATTACTTTGCTTCCGCTTCTAATATGTCCAACAAAGATTGAATCTTTTTCTTTTTGCAAAAATTTAAGATCGTCTTGGGAAATTAATCTGAGTTTGTTAAAAAATGACGGAAGTGATTTTGGAATCTTTACCTCTCCTCTTTCTTTGTAAACACGTGCAAGTGGTTTGATTCTTGCAAGAACGTAATTTACAAACTCTGGCTCGTAAAAGTTTGCATCAACAATTCCTTGCTCCATGTTGACACCTGACATCATCTGCTGCATTCTGTCTTGAATCTGACTGCCGTACTCTAGTGCAAAAACCTGCAAAATCAAAAATGAACCATTCTCTTCGGAAACCATCAAATCTCCAATCTCGATATTTGTTCCAGATTTTTGTCTAATTACAATGTCTCCAAACTTCCCACCAACTACCTGCCCTACAACTTGAAAGTCCTCCATCAACTTGTCACCTCATTGAGAACATTGTGTGCTCCAAGACTTGCACTGTACTTGTGCAACTTTTTCCACTCGGGTCTTTTGAGCATCTCCGACAAAACGAATCCCTGATACATCTTGAGCTCATCCATTCTGACTTGGGCAAATCTGTCTGCATCAATTGCCCCATATGGATACCCAATCATGGCTACATCCTGAGAATTTTCAACCAAACTTGCAAGCACGGAATTGATCTCATCAGGCGTCATTTGCTCAAACTGCTCTCGCAATATCTCAAATCTAAATACGAATCTTGATTTTTCATGAAACTTTACAACCATCATAAAACCTCTGTCATCAGCAGACACTTCATCAGCAACTTTGACGTACCATTTTCCAAAAGAGACATCTTCGGCAATCTCTGCAACTCTTGCAAGAAGTGGGTCGCCAGACTCTGTTACCAATCTGCTTGTTTTAGCAAGACCGCAAACAATGACTCCCTTTTCAATTGCCCTGTCATACAGTCTGTTTGCATACCTGACTTCATTTTTGAAACTTGTTTGAAGAGAGCCATCCATAACAAGCATGTCTCCTTTTTCCAATTCATTTTCCAATACGTGCAATGCAAGTTGCCATTCAGCAAACTTTCTTCCAAGTGAATTGAGTCTTGCACCTTGCAACACAGTTGTGCTCTCTGTGTTTGATGCCAAATCTGATTCTGATGGAAGATATTTCTTGTCTTCTTCAGAATGTGCAAACAACTTCGTGTCATAGCTGACATTCTTTTTTCCATTAATGGTTTGAATGTTTGTAATTACTGAAGAAAAAAACTGGACTCGTGGATTTGATTTTGGTTTGATTCTCTTTCTTCCCTGAAACAGAGAAAAGTAAACACGATTAATTGTAATTAGATAATTTGGTGATTCTTCTAGTGGTCCGTCACCGCCATCAACAAATGCAATCTTTTTTGGTGATTCTGTTTTCTTTATCTCGCAAAACTCTGATGGCACAATTGGAAACTGCTTTCCTTTGCCATTGTTCAAAATGACATCCGAGTGTTCTTTCTGAGATAGGTGGGAGCTTAGTTGCTCAACTAGATTCTTTAATGGATCAGAGGACATGTCATTTTTCTCCCACATTGAAGGTATGATGCTTTCCCTGAGTAATAATCTGACTGTTAGCTATCTTGATTTTTACTTGATTCACAAAATTTTACCGATCAGACTTGTATTAAGAAACAAGATGGCAGTATGCATACTTTGGATACTATCCAGGCTCAATTTTTGAGAAAATCATGCAAAATTTGCACAATTTACTTGCTCAAATCTATATTTCCTGAAATTCTAGAATCTACATGTCAAAAGTTGATTCGGCAATGAAGTTTGCACAAGAGCGCCACAAAGGTCAAACAAGAAAGAACGGCTCAACTCCTCACTTTGATCATCTAGAAAAAGTGGTAAGCAGACTAAAGAATCTCGGAGTAACTAATGAAGACACTCTTTGTGCTGGTTGGTTGCATGACACAATTGAAGATGAAAAGGCAACCTTCGATGAAATAGAGCAGATCTTTGGACACCCGACTGCACTGATGGTGCTATCTTTGAGCAAGGATGAATCTTTGCCAAAAAAAGACAAAGAAAATCAGTATGTGACTCAATTAAAAACTGCATCCTTTGAGGCAAAGCTTGTAAAACTCTGTGACATTTCTGCAAATCTCAAAGACATGGAAAATTCAGAAATGTCAAAAACAAAAAAGAAAAAGACTGTTGCACAAAAACTCCAATATCTTCGCGCAATCAAATCAGAACTATCAAAGCATCTTGAAGAATTTCCAAAAATTACATCATATGTAGAGGGAATCAACACCTTTGCAAAAGAATTCCGTCAGAAACCTGTGTTTTTTTAGATTATCCGACTCTTCCTTTGAAAATTATCTTCTCTGCTGTTTCAGAAGGTGTGCTTCTGTCAATGTATCTGATTTCATACTTGTCTCCGATGTGAATTGTTTTTCCATCCAACTCTCTTGGAATCTTTATCTTTACTTCAAAGGTGCTTGTGTTGGGTCCTGTCTCAATTAGTGCCGACGAGTTTGCATCAAATCGGGGATTTGCAAGAGTGGTTCTGATTCCACCGTCTCCTCTAAACTCAAATGAACTAAGTGGAATCCTGTCATGCTCTTTGGAATCTCTGTTTGCATCTGGCTCGTAAATTCTCAATGTAAACTCGTGACCAATCCTTGAACCTCCGCCAGATGTCTCAACTTTGGCAAATGTTTTGGTCAATGAAAATGAATTTGTCAAAACTCTCTGCTCTCCGGCAGGGTCTGTCTCATCTAGATACCTAATCAAAACAACATCGTCTTGCTTTACTGAATTAGGCAAATTCAATTTCAGATAAAATTTTCCAGTGTTTGCACCCGTCTCAGTCATTGTCTCTGGTCCTTGAATGGGGACTCCATTAACTGTAAATTCAAAAAGTCCCTGCGTACTAATCACATCAACTCCACTATGACTTGTATTCAAATCATCATCAGAGATGTAAAAATTCACTACACTTCCCTGGGATGCAGGAATTGTCTCTATCTCTTTTTGTGATCTTTCAAATTTTCCAACAATTTGTTTCCAGCCTCTCTCTTCTAGTCTCTCAGCAGTTGAGGGCTTTACACATACAGGCATTCCAGATGTTTTTAACATCAAAACAAGTCCCTCATCACATGTGACATTTTGAGGTGCCACACCTAACTTGATTTGCTTTTTTGGCGAATCTAAATCCGAAAATGAAGGCTGTATAATAATTACTAAAACAAACACAATGCAAATTGGCAAAGCATGAAATAATTTCACAAATAATTTCTGTTTTCTATGCATAAATAACTTGATGTTGATTCGTCTATCTCAAATTTGAAAATCAAACAAAATAATCTGAATATTAATAATATATGAGAGGATTTTAAATTAATTGTGAAAAGCCAATACTTTGTTTTAGGTGCACTATTACTAACTGCAATTATTGTTCCAACAAATGTCTACGCTGAACACATTTTGGACGTAGAGGCATTTGCCCAAATCTCTGATCTAATTGAAGCAACTGCAGAAAAATTCCCACTTGATGTAGACGGACAAACATATCTGATTCCGTATGGGTATGGCGGCTCTATGGATGACGTCAATGTGGAGACACAAAAAACAAAACCTCAGCCAGATGTCCTCTCTATGAACATAAACAAAGAAAACAAATCACTTGAAATCGTTTTAGATCCTGCAACTGCAAGCTATACTTTCTGGGTGATTCTTCCAGAAGAAATTATTTCTCATGAAACTGAGGACTATGGGTTGTTTGTTGATGGTATGGAGCGAGGATATGAACTGGCAAAAACATATCACGGATTCACACTCGGATTCATTGTTCCTCAAGGTGCAACTCAAGTCGAAATCATAGGAACTCACGTGATTCCTGAATTTGGAGCCTATGCTGTTCTGATTTTGGGAATATCTGTAGTGGGATTGGTATTTTTTGCCAGGAAATTTTCGTTTGGAAACAATTTACCTAGAATTAATTAGGTGATGTTTTCTAGCCATATTGTTTGAAAAGAGTAGCCCTTCTTGGTTGCGGTTCAATGGGAACCCAGATTGCACAAGCAATTGATTCAGATGACTTTCCTGCAGTTCTGACTCATGTTTTTGATTCATCAAAAGTTGCATCTGAATTTCTAGTTGAAAAACTCAAAAACAAACCAGAGATTGTTGAGAACTCTCACCTTCTGTCATCCCAACACATAGACATTGTTGTAGAGGCAGCATCCCAAGATGCAGTCAAGGATGTTGGACTGAGTATCTTGCAAAACAAAAAAGACATGCTGATAATGAGCGTAGGGGCATTACTTGATGAATCAATCTATGACATTTTGTCTGATGCATGTGAACATTTCAAAAGAACAATTTATCTTCCTTCAGGTGCAATTGCAGGACTTGATGCAATAAAATCAGTCAAAGATGAATTAGAATCACTCTCAATTACAACCACCAAACATCCTCGTTCTCTAAAAGGTGCAAAGTTTTTTGAAAACTCTGAAATTAATTTAGATGAAATAAATGGCTCTACTGTTATCTATGAAGGAACTGCTCAAGAGGCAGTCACCTTGTTTCCTGCAAACATCAACGTTGCAGCACTTTTGTCACTAGCTGGAATTGGCAGTGAAAAAACAAAAGTGAAAATTGTTGCAGATCCAAACACTGACAAAAACACACATCATATAGAAGCCGCAGGAAAGTTTGGAAAGATGACATTTACAATTGAAAATGTTCCCGATGAAATCAACCCAAAGACAAGTAGACTGGCAATTTTATCTGCAATCGAAACTCTGAAAAAATACTGTTCAAATGATATTCAAATTGGCACGTAAAATGGCAATTATTGCCACTATTATTCAGATATATGAAAATTCTAGGCGCGATCCATTTCTTTAAATCCCCTCTCCGGTGATTTTCATTGGCTTATGCTTGTACAACATGCCTCTAAACTACAAGAAGAGATTCAGCGTCTCAAAAAAGAAAAAGACGTAGTTATTCTTGCTCATAATTATCAAATTCCAGAAGTCCAAGACGTGGCAGATTTCACAGGAGATTCTCTTGGACTCTCAAGACAAGCAGCAAATGTTCCACAAAAAACAATACTATTTTGCGGTGTTAACTTTATGGCCGAAACTGCTGCAATCATCAGCCCTCAAAAGAAAGTGATTCTACCCGACTTGGAAGCAGGATGCTCATTGTCTGACTCAATCACTGTTGAAGAACTTAGAAACTGGAAGAAACAACATCCAGATGCAATTGCAGTTGGATACGTAAATACGACCGCTGAAATCAAGGCAGAACTTGATTATTGTTGCACATCATCTAATGCAGTAAATGTGGTAAAGGCAATTCCTGAAGAGAAAGAAATTTTATTTTTACCTGATATGTTCTTAGGCTCCTATGTTGCAAAGATGACTGGAAGAAAAAATATGCACATATGGGCAGGAGAATGCCATGTACATGCAGGAATCACCCCTGAAGATGTAACTAAAAAACTAGAATCCATGAAAGATGCCGAATTTGTAATTCATCCTGAATGCAGTTGTACAACTCCGATGATGTATGATGTTGCAGACGGAAGTTTTGATAATCAAAAAGTTTCAATTCTTTCAACTGAGGGAATGCTAAATCATGTAAAAGAATCAAAATCTAAAAACTTTGTAGTAGCAACTGAGACAGGAATATTGTACAGAATGAGACAACAAAACCCAGATAAGAAATTCATTCCAGCTTCAGAGAAAGCCGAATGCCAGTACATGAAGATGATTACTCTTGAAAAAGTCTATGATGCGCTAGTAAATGAGAGGAATGTAATTACTGTTCCAAAAGAAATTGCAGACAAGGCACGTTTGGCAATTGATAGAATGCTTGCAATAAGCTAAATGTGTGGCTGTTTTGGTGGGATTATTTAGTAGAACTCCGAAGGATCCTAACAAAAAAAGGAATGTTGAAAAATTTAAGGAATTCCAAAAGCTTGCCAAAGAGAAAAAATATGATGAGGCTCTAAAATCAGGTACAGAATATCTCCGAATGGCTCCTAACAATCATGATGCACAGTTTACTGTAGGTGGAATTTATTATCTGAAAAAAAAGTACAAAACTGCAATCTCTCATTTTGACAAAGCACTTGAGATTGGCTCTTATGATGTAGATGTTTTACTTTTGAAGGCATACTGTCACCAAAAATTGGGAGAAAACAAAAGAGCCATACAATGCTGTGAAAAAATTCAAGAAATTGATCCAAAAAACAAGGCAGTCTCTGAATTATTGTCCCAATTAAATTCCTAAATTTCTAGACTCATATCAATTCCTTTTACAGAATTTGTAATGCTACCAACTGAAATAATATCCACACCCGTTTGCCCGTATTTTGAAATATTCTTTGAATTGATTCCGCCTGATGCTTCTAGCATAACTTTGTTTCTTAATTTTTGATTCTTGAGAACTTTGATTGTTTTTCTAATTTGATTCGGCGTAAAATTATCTAGCATGATGATTGTCGCACCTTCTTTTGCTGCAAGCACTGCATCAGAAGTGTTCTCAACTTCAACTTCAAATTTTCTATACCTTTTCTTTGCTTTTTTGATTAATGCTTCCAGTGAATTTCCTACTGCAATGTGATTATCTTTAATCATGACCATTTCATCTAGTCGCAATCTGTGCTTTTTACCACCGCCAATCTCCACTGCCTCTTTGTCAAAATAACGTAATCCTGGTGCAGTCTTTCTTGTGGCATAGAGTTTTGTTTTCTTTGGTATTCTTTTTACAAGATCGTTTGTCTGAGTTGCAATTCCACTCATTCTAGTTAAAAGATTTAATGCGGTTCTCTCACACGTGAGGATTTTTCCCGCATCACCTGTAATACTCATAATTGTTTGATTTGGGCTCACTTTGTAGCCATCTTTTTTAAAAATTTTCACATTACATCCTTTTATTTTAAAAATTTCTCTTGCATGCGAAGCTCCACCAACAATCGCCACCTCCCTTGAAATTATTCTAACTGTAACTCTTTTCTTTGGGAGTAAAGCACTAGTGATATCTCCTTTTCCAATATCCTCAGCTAAGAATTGCAATAATTGTTTTTTAGAATTAAATGACAACATTATGATAAATGATGAATTGATTTTAAAGATTTAGAAATTTTATGTTACTTTGATTGCGTACTTGCCTTTTTGAGTGATTCCGAGTGTTTTTGAAATTTCAGAGTTTGTTGGGTCTACTACTAGAACCACACCAGTCCAATCTGGTGTCAAGTCTGATGATTTGCATACTGGACAAACTTTTCCAACAGTTACGTACTTGCATTTTCTACATGCCATTTCTCGTGCCATCTTAACTTGCCTCTACTTTAGCTTCTTTTGCAGATTCTTCAGCACCGCCAGATGATTTCTTTATCTCTTCTTCAATCCATTCATCTGCACCAAGGAATGGTTGTCTGCATGTGATTCCAATTTTTCCCATTGCAGCTGCTTTACCTAATGAGACTGCGGTGATTCTTGAACGAAGTGTTGAACCAACTTTCAATGTTCTTCCACTTTGATTAGCTAAAATCATTCCAGATTTAACATCACTCTTTAGATAATCATCCATAACTTGTGATAAGTGAAGTAATGCATCAGTAGGACCAATTCTTACAAATGCGCCAAAGTCTGTAATGTCTACGATTTCACCTTGGACGATTTCTTGCAATTTTGGATAAAATGTCAATGCCTCAAATTGGACTCTGTGGAATGTTCCGCCGTCTCCGGCAATCATCTTTCCCATCTCGTCTACTTTGGCATCTAAAATCATAATGATGTAACCCAAGTCTGCATTAATCATGCTCTCGTATTTTTCTTTGAGAATGTTCACTGCTGCCTTTTTGAGTGTGGTTCCAAACAAGCTAGGAGGAATCCTGACAACATCAACTAGGGTAGATATAGAAAACAATTGTGATTTTTTTCTTGAATTTCAATTTATGAATCTTTGGGTAATTTGAGCACATTTTTCCAAAGATTTTACTTATTTTACAAATTTTTGACAAATTCTTTTTGCCTCCAACTTATGTTTAAATAATGTAGAGGGGCTTTTTGACGCAATGGTTGGAATAGATCAAGTCCTAGAAAAACTCAGTACTGTAATTGATCCTGATTTGAAAAAAGACATTGTTTCTATGGGCATGATCAAAGATTTGGAACTCAACGATGGAAATTTGAAATTTACTTTAGAATTAACTACTCCTGCATGTCCTTTCAATGTCGAAATTGAAGATGATGTACGAAAAGCAATTGGCGAACTTACCGAACTCAAAAACTTTGACATGAATGTAACTGCAAAAGTTATGGAAGGACGTTCTCTTGATGCTGACACCGGAATGGCTACTGTCAAAAATATTATTGGCGTAGCAAGTGGAAAAGGTGGTGTTGGAAAATCTACAGTATCACTCAATTTAGCATTGGCACTTCAACAGGCAGGTGCTAAAGTCGGTTTACTTGATGCTGATATCTATGGACCTAGTATTCCATTGATGCTTGGAATGAAAGATGGATACATGGAAGTTGAAGATAACAAACTTCAACCCGCAGAATCAAATGGCCTTAAAGTAGTTTCATTTGGCTTCTTTGCAGAACAAGCACATCAAGCAGCAATTTATCGTGGTCCAATAATTTCAGGTATTCTTAAACAATTTCTAGTTGATACAAATTGGTCTGACTTGGATTATCTTATTGTGGATCTTCCACCCGGTACTGGTGACATTCCATTAACACTTGCACAAACAATTCCTATTACTGGAATTCTTGTTGTTACAACTCCTCAGGACGTTGCAAGCAATGTTGCAGTAAAAGCAATTGGTATGTTTGAGAAACTAAATGTTCCAATAATTGGTGTTGTTGAAAACATGAGTCACTTCATCTGTCCAAACTGTGATGAGAAACACTACATCTTTGGAGATGGTGGTGCAAAAAAGATTAGCGAACAATTTAACATGCCCTTCTTAGGTGAAATTCCATTAAACTCTGGAATCATGTCTGGCTCTGATGTTGGAAAACCAATCATGATTACAAATAGTGATTCTCCAAGCGCTGATGCATTTAGAATTGCCGCAAAAAATATTGCAGCACAATGCAGTATTCTCGCAGCAAAACTTCAAGAAGAGATGGAGTCACAAGGCTCCAATGAAGAATCTGCTCCAGAGGCTAGCACAAACTAGAATCGATTTTTGTGAAATTACCTGCTTCACTTAGAGAACAAATGAAAATTCCTCTTGGGATTCTTTTGCCTGAGATTCAAGCAAACAAAGAAAATATCCTAAAAAATATTTCAGAAAATTCTTTCATCATCACAGTTGGTGACAGAACCACTCAGAAGATGATTGAGTTTGATTTGATTCCCTCATTGCAAATTGTAGACGGAATTGAAAAAAGAGAAAAAAGAGAACCTCCAAAACTTGCAAATGCAACTGAGATAACGGTTGACAATCCTCCAGCAGAAATCACTTTGCAAAGTATTAATGTCATCAAAAAAGCTTTTTTGATGAATCCTCCAGTTCGAATACTTGTAACTGGTGAGGAAGACCTATTGGTATTGCCAGTTTGTATTCATGCACCAGAAAATTCGGTAGTATTGTATGGTCAACCAAACGAGGGACTGGTAATTACCAAAATCACCACCGAAATTAGAAATAAAGCACAAAGCCTACTTGATTTAATGGAATAACGGGGTATGATGAGACGGTGGCTGTATGATTAATGATTACTCTACTAAAACCTCTGACCCTAATCCCTATTTTGAAGAATGAAAATCAACCAAATTTCTTACAACAATTGACATTCCAAGATAAACACAATTTCTCAGATTGAATTGTGTGAAACTTGATCCTGAACTTAAATTACAAATTTTAGAAAAAGTTGGAATCTATTCGAATCGATTCTCTATTTCTGAACCTACAATTCTATTAACAACAAAAGAAGTTCTAGATGCACCAAAAGAGATGACTGAAGGAAGACGAACATCTGCATACAAGTACTATGGAGTATCTTATCTGCAACACAATCTTGTTTTCATAAATGTCCGAAAAATTCCCGATGAAAAAACTTTGGAAAATACAATTGTTCATGAACTGATTCATATGCGATTCCCATATCTTGCACATGGAAAAAGATTCAACAAACTTGTTAGACAAGGCTTGCGTGGGAAATCATTTTTGCCATATCGAAAAAGAAGTAAAGTTTCTGCTATTTGATTTATATTTCCCAGAATTGGGCATGCGAGTATTATCATGGAAATCGCTGAGATTCTGCCATTTATCGCAGGAATTGCATCATTTTTAGTTGCAGGCGGTTTGGTTGCTTGGATTTCAAAGCAATCACCTGGAACTCAGGAGATGGTGGATATCTCAAATGCAGTCAAAGTCGGAGCTGCAGCATTTCTAAAAAGAGAAATGACAATTATTGTCCCTGTTGCAATTGCGTTAACTCTAATTATTGGAGTGTTCCTTACTCCTTCAAACGGTCTTGCTTTTGCAGTAGGTGCAGCATTGTCTGCAGTTGCAGGAATTATCTCATTAAAAATTACAGTAAAAGCAGCAGTAAGAGCTGCAAATCTGAGCAGTGAAGGTCTTGGAAAGACATTTGCTATGGCCTTTAGAGGTGGAGCAACAGTTGGTTTAGCAGTACCTGCAATGGCATTAATGGCAATTGCCGGTTTGTATGTAATTTTTCCTGATCCAATCACAATTGCCGGTGTCGGAATTGGAGCAAGTCTAATTGCGTTGTTTATCAGAATCGGTGGTGGAATTTTCACAAAGGCTGCAGACATGGGTGCAGACTTGGTAGGTAAAGTCGAAGCAAATATCCCTGAAGATGATCCTAGAAACCCTGCAACAATTGCAGATAATGTCGGTGACAACGTTGGCGATGCAGCAGGAATGGGTTCTGATGTTTACGAATCTTACATTGTTACAATTTTAGCGGCATTACTAATTGCAGCACTAATTGGTGCACCAAACTATTTCCTTTACCCAATACTCATCGGATCATCTGGAATGATTGCATCAATCATTGGTGTTGTAATTGTTGGCTCCAAAGGAGTCACTGATGTGATGAAGCCGCTTAATCGTTCTTTTTATGTTTCAGCAGCAATTGCAATAGCTCTGAACTATGTATTTATCACACAATTCATCGAACAGTCAAGTGCCGGACTAGCATTATTTGGTACCACTGTTATCGGTGTCATCTTAGTTCCAGTCATTCAAAAAATTACAGACAATTACACTAGTTACAAACATGGACCAGTCAAAGAGATTGCAGAATCTGCCAAGTGGGGGTATGCATCATTAACATTAATGGGAATTATCAAAGGAATGCAATCAACAGGACCATTTATGATTGCGTTAGTTATTGCAATAATTATCTCATACACCATTTCCTCTGCAGCTGCTCCTGAAGGTGCAGACCCAGTATTGTATGGAATCTTTGGAACTTCACTTACTGCAATGGCAATGCTAAGTCTTGCAGGAATTGTTCTCAGTATTGATGCATTTGGTCCAATTGCAGATAATGCAGGCGGAATTGTCGAGATGACTGGAATGGGTGAAGAAAATCGTAAAGTTACTGATGAAATCGATGCAGTCGGAAACACGACAAAGGCAGTAACAAAGGGCTTTGCAATTGCAAGTGCTGCATTAGCTGCATTGGCAATGATGCAAGCATTCCAATTTGAAGCTGCTCATATCTTTGAAGGTGTTTTAGATTTAGATTATAGTTTAACAAACCCTGCAATTATTGTTGGTCTTTTGGTTGGTGGATTGATTCCATTCATCATTACAGGTCAACTGATTAACGGTGTATCTCGTGCTGCCGGAAAGATGGTGGATGAGGTAAGAAGACAATTCAAATCAGATCCAGGAATTCTTACTGGTAAATCCAAACCAGATTATGCTAAATGTGTAGATATTGCCACTGTTGCATCAATTAGAGAACTTTGGAAACCTGCATTGGTTGCAATTGTTGCTCCGATCATTTTAGGTGTGCTACTTGGTCCAACTGCCGTAGCAGGATTACTAATGGGCGCAGTAGTTACAGGTATCTTACTTGCATATCACTTGGCAAACACCGGTGGTGCATGGGATAACGCAAAGAAACTAGTTGAGATGCAAGGTGAAAAAGGTAGTGAGATACACAAAGTCGCAGTAGTAGGTGATATTATTGGTGACCCTTACAAAGACACAGCAGGTCCAGCACTTAACACTGTAATCAAATTGCTAAATACAATTGCAATCGTATTTGTCTCTGCATTTGTTGCAATTATTGCACTATAAAATGTCAAAAGAATGTAGTCATTTTTTAGAAGAGAAAAAAGGAATTATCCCAAATACTAAAAGCTGTGAAGAGTGCGAAAAAGAACATCTTCCAGTTGTTGCAATTCGAATGTGTTTGACATGCGGACATGTTGGATGTTGTGATTCATCAATTGGAAAGCATGCAACAAAACACTTTGAAGAGACAGGACATCCAGTTATGAAAGCAATTCCTGGAGATATATGGAAATGGTGCTACCACCACAAGGAATACTATTAACTTTCAATACTTTGGAAAATCTTAGAAATTGATTAGTCAAAAACTTCATTGGTCTTTTTGGGTAGGAATTGGATTTCTTATTGCCGGAGGGATTAGTGCCGGAATTTTACTTGCAGGCGAAGGTCCCCTCAGTTTTGTTGAAGAAACACTTGCTTACAGTTATGCTTGGATAATTTTTGGCATTGGACTAATCATATTTTCTGCCATTAGAAGAATTGTAACGTCCAAAGATACAAAGTAGAATATCGTCAGTCATCATATTCATTTTTTAATAGTTAAAAAATTACGAATTGTAGATGTCTCAATATCAATTAGGAACATGGGATCTTTCAGAATTGGCAAAGAATCCAAAAAGTCCTGCATTTCAAAAACAAGTCAAAGAATTAGAAAATCAGGCTAAAAAATTTGAGAATATCAAATCAAAACTAGATCCAAAAATGTCTTCAAAGAAATTCATGGAAATTCTAAACCAAGTGGAAAAGATCTCCGAAAACATGAGCAAGATTGGAGGATATGCCTCTCTATCGTATTCTTCTGATACTCAATCTGATGAAGCAACATCATTGATGACTAGAATGTCCAAATTAGGTTCAGATATCTCTAACAAAATTTTGTTTTTTGATTTATGGTGGAAAACACAAGTTGATGAGAAAAATGCAAAGAGATTGATCAAAGATGCAGGGGAACTCTCTGAATACTTGGAACACAAGAGATTGATTGCAAAATATTCTCTTAGTGAACCCGAAGAAAGAATCATCAACACGCTAGATGTTACAGGAATTTCTGCACTTGTAAAACTCTATGACAAAATCACCAATGCATTTGAATATCAAATGAAAATTGGAAACAAAACAAAAAAGATGACAAGAGAAGAACTGACAAATTATGTCCGCCACACAAATCCGAAAATTCGTGAAACTGCATACAAAACAATTCTTGGAAAATATAATCAAAACAAGGGAGTTGTTGGAGAAATTTATCAAAATATTGCGCTTAATTGGAAAGATGAAGGTATTGACATTCGAGGCTACAAAAGCCCAATTTCAATGCGAAACATCGGAAATGACGTTGATGATAAAACAATCGAATCACTACTACTAGTTTGCAAAAAGAACGCACCTATTTTTCAAAAATTCTTTATTCAAAAAGCAAAGATGCTGAAAATGAAAAAACTTAGACGATATGATATCTATGCTCCAGCTGCTGCAAACATTAAAGAAAAAAATTACTCTTACAACAAATCTGTAAA
>JAJETY010000014.1 GCA_021268355.1 Candidatus Nitrosopumilus sp.
TACGTCCGCCTCTGTCTTCTCTACGTCCGCCTCTGTCTTCTCTACGTCCGCCTCTGTCTCTAAAGTTACCTCCATCTCTTCTAAATGGCTCTGGTCTTCTCATGTCTTTTTCAGTAGGATTTTCGTATTTTTTTCCAATCTCATCTACTCTTACATTGAGTTTTTCAAGAAGTGTGGAATTCAGACCCTCACCATAAACATCAACTCTAGCAGCAATGACTGCTTTTGCAGCAATGGCTCTAGCAATCTTTCCTCTTTGCCATCTTGGTGCAGCATGAACCATTGCATGTTGGAATAATAATCCGTGTTTTGGTGGTTGAGAACCAGTTTTTAATGATCTAAACAAAGCTTTTTCTGCTCCAAGAACTTGAATGGTACTTGCTGGAAGTGATGCTAATCTTTTAAGACTGCCAGCTCTTCCTAAAATTCTTGCACCAACTGCAGTACCAAGTATTGCAGAAAGATTTGGCGCAATAGTTTCCATTTCTGATTCTAAATGCTCTTCAAGTTTTTTACGTAAATCATGAAAATCTAAAATTTGTTTTGCAATTGATTGAACAATTGTAAGATTTACATCAGAAATGTCTCCACCTCTGCTTTTTGAAGAAATTAATGATAACATCTCAACTTTTGATTCTGGAAAACCCGCATCCTCAAAAACTTGTTTTGTTAATGATTCACGTTTTCCAGCCAATACAATTTGTGCATACCCATTGATACTATCTATTATGTTATCTAATTCTGGAAAATGTAATCCATACCATTCTCTTAATCTTGAACTTAATGCGTTTGCAATTTTGTCAATTTCATCTAGTGAATTAATTGCTTGAATTATGTGAAGATCTGGACTTTCAGAAACTTCGGTTACTTTGGAAGATGATAATCCTAAAGCAAATTCTCTTAGCTTACCTAATGCATCTTGAGGATTTGATGCAAAACCTGAATCAACAATGATTTGTGGTTTTGATGCTTGAATTCTCTCTAATTCTGAATCTTCCATAATTTGAGAATCTATGTTATTTTTCTTCAAAATTACTAGTAGTGATTCATCACTCACTGCAACCCCTCTTTGAATTGAAGAGAGATAATTGATAAGCTCATTTAGTTTTGATTCCTTGTTTTTCACTTGGAGGTACTCTTTTACTGGATTTGAAAATGAAAAAGACTTTTCCAGTTTTTCATCATCAAAAACTGAGATTCCCAATTCTGTTAAAATCACAGAATACATCTCTAGTCCATTCTAACCCACCTTTAAAAAAGGTATTAGAATCCCGAATCAACTGTTATATTCGAAACTACCCTCATATTTCAAAGTGGAGCCCAATATCGCAACTTCCATAGGTCCAATTCAATTAGACAGGCCTGTGATGCTTGCATCTGGTATTTTGGGCATTTCATTAGATGTTTTTAATCGTCTTTATCGGTCTGGAGCAGGAGCCGTTGTTACAAAATCTCTAAGCACGGAACCTTGGGAAGGATATCCAAATCCTACAATCTTTAGTGTAAATGGTGGAGGATGGATCAATGCTGTAGGATTATCAAATCCTGGTGCAGAAAACTTTGCCAAAATGATTGAACCTAACAAAGATGTGCCAATAATTGTTAGTCTTGTCGGTTCGATTCCTGAAGACTTTGAAAAGATGGTAAAAGAATTTCAAAATTGTAAAGTCACAGCGTATGAATTGAATTTATCTTGTCCTCATGTAGCTAAAGTTGGATTAGAAGTAGGTGATGATCCAGAATTAGTTAAGAAAATTGTTAGCACTGTAAAAAATTCTACAAATGTACCTGTTATTGCCAAAGTTGGTTTGGGAACAACACATTATCTAAAAACTGTAGGAACTGCAATTGATTCAGGAATTGACGCAATCACTGCAATCAATACTGTCAGAGCAATGGCTATCGATGTTGAAACACAACGTCCTATTCTTAGCAATAAATATGGAGGATTATCTGGAACTCCAATCAAACCAATTGCATTAAGATGTGTTTATGAAATTTCTTCAAAGTATGACATTCCAATAATTGGATGTGGTGGAATTTCAACATGGGAGGATGCTATTGAATTTTTCTTGGCAGGAGCATCTGCTATTCAACTAGGAAGTGCAATTGGTGATAATTGGATAGATGTGTTTAATGAAATCAATAATGGAATATCACAATATATGAAAAAGAAGAATTATTCAAAAATTGAGGAGATGATTGGACTTGCAAAGAAATCATAATCATACAACAATTGTTACAATTGAAAAAGTAATTGATGAAACACCTACTGTTAGAACTTTGGTTTTCTCTGATGATGTAATGTCTGATGTTCTTCCGGGACAATTTGCAATGGTTTGGATTCCTGGAATCAATGAATTGCCCATGAGTGTAATGATTTCAGATGAATCTGGAAAAGCAGCATTTACTGTTAGAAAACATGGGGAATCTTCTACTGGTCTGTTTAATGTTAAAGTTGGAGAAAAAATTGGAATTCGTGGACCTTATGGTAACTCTTTTGATCTCAAAGAAGGAAAACTTTTGCTAGTTGGTGGCGGAACTGGCCTCGTCCCAATGATGCGATTACTTACACATGTAAGACCTACAGATGATGTCACAGTTTTGATTGGTGCAAAATCAAAAGATGAGGTATTTTTTGAAGATTTGGCAAACAGGTTATTGGAAAAAAATGCTCACCAAGTAATTGTTTCAACTGATGATGGAAGCTATGGAGAAAAAGGCTTTGTTACAGATTTAGTCGAAAAATATGTTGAACAAACAAAATTTGATGGAGTCTATGTTTGTGGACCTGAAATAATGATGTACAAAACAGTCCAATCTGCTCATTCTAGGGGTATTTTTGTCCAAGCTAGCCTTGAAAGGATGATGAAATGCGGTGTTGGAATATGTGGCAGTTGCTGTGTGGGGGAGGATCTAGTTTGTAAGGATGGAACCGTTTTTGATGGTCAACACCTGTCAGAAAATAAGGAATTTGGGAAATTTCACAGAAACAAGGCTGGAATCTTGGAAAATTACTAAATTTGACCAGCAAGGTTTAAAATAAATCATAAAATTAATTTCGTGAAGGACATGGGAACTCCAAAGATCGTATTAACTGCTGATCGAACTTTAATGTCTCCCTATAGAGGGTTGTCTCTGGCCACATTTTTTGGGTGTGCTCCAGCTATTGACCCTCACAGAGACCCAAAGAGCTTTTGGTACAAAATTCTTGGAAAACAAGTAACACCAAAGATTCTCTTTGACTTTATTTGTAATTATATTCCACATACAAACGGTGTTGCAAACTATGCTCCATATGGTTTGAGAAAACTAGAAGCTGGTCTGTTACGTGATGGATTTAGTAGACAAGATGTTGTGGTTGCTCATCCAGATCACATTGAAAAATTCATTGGACCTGAAACACAAGTTGTTGGAACCTATGAGATGGACCCACTTGGAATGGGACCCGTAACTATGACTTTCACATATGGTAGAAAACAAACATCCTATGATGAATATTACAATACAGAATTACACCATAGAATCAAAGCTGCAAAAGCTAAAACTGGAAGTAAAGCCAAAGTAATCTCTGGCGCATCTGGAACTTGGCAATATAATTACGATCCAGAAAAAATTGAAGAATTTGGAATTTATGCAATCTTAGAAGGTGAGCTTGGTGGTATTGCACCAGAAATTGATGGACATGCAGGAAGATTCTTCAATTATTTGATAAATGGCGACTTTGAAAATATGGATCCTTTCAGAAAGAGAAGTGACTTTAAAGTTAACATTAAAGAATTTGAGAGAAACGGTAAAAAACTTCATGGAAGATTTGTCAATTTCTGGGATAGACCTGATCTTGAAGAGATTCCAGATATTGTTGAACCAAGTATGCATGGAATGATTGAAGTAATGAGAGGATGTGGAAGAGGTTGCAAGTTCTGTGACGTGACATTAAGATCATTAAGATACTATCCTCCAGAGAAAGTCAAAAAAGAAATTGAGATTAACATTAAGAAAGGTGGCTCAAAATCTGCATGGGTTCACAGTGATGATATTTTCGTTTACGGAATGGATCCTAGAACTGCAAAAGGAATGGAACCAAATCGAGAAGCATTAGAAGAACTATTTACTGCAATCATGTCTACCGGAGTTGAACATACAAACCCAACACACGGGACATTGGCAGGTGCAATTGCTGATGAGAAATTAATTCCAAATCTATCAAAAATTATGAAAGCAGGACCTGATAACATGATTGGTGTCCAAGCTGGATTTGAAACTGGTAGTTTGAGATTAATTGGAAAATATGCTGATAGAAAACTTGCACCTTATCGTCCAGAAGAATGGCACTGGGTTGTAAAAGAAGGTGTAAAGACATTAAACAAAGACTATTGGATTCCTGCATTTACTCTTATCATGGGTCTTGACAACGATGAACAACCAGAGGATTCTTGGGAAACTATTCGTCTAATCAGTGAATTGGAACGTGAACAACCAGAATCAATGTTTACTGCAACTGCCTTAACATTTGTTCCAATTGGATTACTTGAAAAATCTGATTTCTTTAACATTGGAAATGAAATGACTCCTGCACAACTAGGTGTTCTGTACAAGACCTGGCAACACAATTTCAAATATGGTATTCAAAAATTCATGACTAAAACCGGTTCAAAAGGCCCTCAGAGATACTTTTTCAATGCAATTGCACGTTCTCTTGGCGGTGTACCACTAGGTGCAATGGAAAGATATGCTCGCAAAAAGAGTCGTGAACATGAACATGTTATTGAGACTGTAAAGGCAAAATACAGGTAGAATTCCAAATACATAAATTCGTTAATTTGTGATATAGATTATGGCAACTCACGGTTCACTTACTAAAGCAGGTAAAGTAAGAGGGCAAACTCCAAAGGTTGAAGGACGTAAAATTGTAGGAACCAATTCTAGTCTTAGAAACAAAAGTAATTTCAAAAAGAGATTTGTCTTAGGTAGATTTCCAGGTCAAAATAAACCTGGACAAAGAAGAAAGAAACGTTAGTCAATTATTACTAAAAATTTATCATTTTGCGATCATTTCCTAAAACAATACTCTTATAAAGTACTGGTACCGTACTCTACGGTATGGTAGAAGATTTAAGATTAGATAGTTTAGAGGGCGTAGGTCCTGTAACAACAAGAAAATTATCCGATGCAGGTGTCCACAACGTCATGGACCTCATCGTCAGGGGTCCAGTAGAAATTGCAGAAATAACTGGAATGGAAAAGGATACAGCTGAAAAAATTGTCAATAAAGCACGCCAACACCTAGTTGATGGTGGATTAATTGCCAAACACTTTACAAGTGCAACTGAGATTTACAAACATCGTCAAAGTATTGGTAAAATCACAACTGGTACAAATTGTCTTGACACACTATTTGATGGTGGAATTGAGACTCAAGCTTTAACAGAAGTCTATGGAGAATTTGGTTGCGGTAAAACACAATTTGCACATACAATGTCTGTCATGGTTCAAAAGAGCAAAGAAGAAGGTGGACTTGAAGGTGGTGTTTTGTACATTGATACTGAAAATACTTTCAGACCTGAAAGAATTGTATCCATTGCTCAAGCTCACGAAATGGATCCAGAAAAAGTTCTAGACAAAATCATTGTTGCACGTGCATACAACAGTGCACACCAAACATTGATTCTAGAAGAAGCAGGACCAATTATTGAAGAAAACAACATCAAACTAATTGTGGCAGACTCTGCAGTTGGATTGTTCCGTTCTGAATATCTTGGAAGAGGAACATTATCTAACAGACAACAAAAACTAAATCACTTTGTTCATCTGTTATCTAGAATTGCAGAAACTTACAACTGTGCTGCAATTGCAACAAACCAAGTTATGGCATCACCTGATGTATTCTTTGGAGACCCAACTCGTCCAATTGGTGGAAATGTAGTTGCACATACCAGTACCTACAGAATCTACTTTAAAAAATCTGGCAAAAAACGAATTGCAAGAATGGTAGACAGTCCTCACCATCCTGAGGAAGAAGTAATCTTTGCTCTTGGAGAAGCAGGTGTAATTGACCCTGAAGACGCAGAGAAAAAGACCAAAAAGACTACCAAAAAAGCAACTATCAAAAAGGCAAAAGAGCCTGAAGTAGAAGCAACAGTAGAAACTCCTGATGAATCTGAAGAAAATTCTGAAGTAGAAACAACTTCTAAAACACCCGAAGTTGAAACAGCACCGGAATTAGAATCAATAGATGCACCTCTAGTAGATGCTGAAATGGATGATTCAGAACCTGTAGAAGAGTAGAACTCTCTACTTTCATTTATATTTTGAAATCTATGAATATTCCCTTTTTGTAATTTTTCTGTGGTCAAAATCAAATGTATTTTGTTTGACATTGGAGGTGTGTTAGTTGATTGGCACATGTCTTGGATCACTGCAGAAGTCTCAAAACGATTTGATATAAACGAAAATATGTTAATTTCAGCATTCGATAAACATCTACCTAAATTAGATTCTGGAAAAATTGATGAATCAAATTTTTGGAATAATATTGGAATTGACACTGATTCTGATTTATTAAAAAATAATAAAGAATCACTTTGGAATACCTACTTTCGTAAAAATGCTATACCAAACCATGATGTGAAAAAACTCAGTATGGATTTAAAAGAAAATGGATTTGATATTGGAATAATTTCTAACATCGAAAAAATAACTCATACTGTAGTTGAGGATTGGGATATGTTGTCCCATTTTAAACATAAATTCATGTCTTATCAAATTGGTTTCTCTAAACCTGATCCTAGAATATACGAACATGTGATTCAAAAATTACCCTATACTGAAGATGAATTATTGTTTATTGATGACAAACTCCCTAATGTTGAATCTGCAAAAAATTCTGGCATGTCATCGATTCATTTTATTAATCTTGAAAATTTGAAATCCTCTTTAAATGAATTTGAAGTAGTAATTTAGGCTCAATTTTTCAGTTTATTGCTGATTAAATTATAATATCATTTAGAATACTCAGTAAAATATGAAAGATCTTTATCGATTGTACCCTGAAGAAATGGAAAAACTTGTCATTGAAATGGGTTATGACCGATACAGGGCAGACCAAATCTTACTTCCACTATATTACAAATTTCCAAAAGACATCAATGAGATTCCACAACTTCCAAAAAAACTACGAGAAGATTTAACAAAAGCTGGCTATACAATTGGCTCTGCAAAAGAAACTCATCGTGTTGTAAGTGATGATGGAGATACCACAAAACTACTATTGGAATTATCTGATGGTTCCTCTGTTGAAACTGTCTTGATGCAATATGAGCCAACTAAAATTGGAGGTCATCCAAGATCAACAATTTGTGTTTCAACACAAATTGGATGTGCAATGGGATGTGTATTTTGCGCAACTGGTCAAATGGGTTTTGAAACAAATCTTAAAGCTGAACATATTGTTTCACAAGTAATTCATTTTGCAAAACTTTTGGAGCAACGTGGAGAACATGTCACAAACTTGGTCTTTATGGGAATGGGTGAACCTATGGCAAATTATGATGAAATGATTAGAGCTGTAAAAATTCTAACACATGATAGAGGATTTGGATTGGGACAAAGACACATAACAATTTCAACTATCGGCATTACATCTGGAATTGAAAAACTAGCTGATGAGAATCTTCAAATCGGTCTAGCTATTTCTCTTCATGCTCCAAACAATGAATTAAGAAAAAAACTTGTTCCAACTGCTGGACCTCACTCAGTTGAAGACATTATAGAATCTGGCAGAAAATATTTCAAAAAAACTGGACGCCGTGTTACTTTTGAATATGCTTTAATGGAAGGCATCAATGACTCTCCTGAAATTGCACAAGAATTAGCTCATCTTTTACATGGAAATGGTTCTCATGTCAACATCATTCCAATTAACCCAACTGCTGGTGACTTTAAGCGTCCATCTGAGAAAAATGTCTTTGAATTTGAAGAGATTTTGAGAAAATCTGGAGTAAATTGTACAGTACGTATAGAAAAAGGCACTGAGATCTCTGCTGCTTGTGGACAACTGAGAACCGATATGGTTGCCAAATCCTCATAGACTATTGTTCAGAGTCTTAAAATAGGGCTTTGGAAGGTTCTACACTACATGGCAACTAAGAAATCTCATGGTCGTTCACATGGATTTAAACACAAATCCAGATCAGTTATGAAGAAAGAGTCTCCTAGAGGCGTTTCATTCCTGCTGCGTGAGTACCAAGAAGGTCAGCAAGCACTTGTCATTATTGATCCTAGACAGCATAAGGGATTGCCTCACAGAAGATACCACGGTAAAGTAGGTATGATTACTAATGTAGGAAGACGTGCTGTCACACTAGATGTAAAATTAGGAAATAAATCGAAAACCTTAATCACTAGAATGGATCACATAAAACCATTCGGTGTATAGTTATGGAAGAAGTACAAAAGAAACAAGCCATTTCTCTTTCAGAAGTTAAAGAAATCTTAGGCAAAGTTGATCCTGAAGAAATGGATCAAATTCAACGTTGGACCTATGATTATGTTTCAAAGTTTGCATCAATTGATCCTAAAGATGCAAAAGAGATGAAAAAAAGACTCATCAAGGAATGTGAACTAACAGAAGATGAAGCTGTTGAAATTGTTAACATTAGACCAACAAGTATGGCTGAATTACGTTCTTTCACCTTTGGTTGGAAAAAATTAATTCTTGCTGAAACTCTAGAAAAAATGCTCAATATAATCAAGGAGCACTCTTAATTTCTTAGGAGTATTTTATTTTGTATAGGGCACAATCCCCAGCTAGAAAGTATGAGGAATATGCATATGTTCTAGATTTTAATCCACGAGGAAAATCATCAACAGTTAGAGGAAGAGAAGGAATAATCATAACTGCTATTGGTGAAGATCGATTAACACTTTTAGAGATTCTTGGAATAGCAAATTCTTCATTTGAAGTAGGTGAGAAAATCTACATTGGAAAAGAAGGAAGAACCAAAGTCCAATCAGTATTGGGTAAGATGGAATATGAAAAAATTTCTTCTGCTGCACAAAGCGAATTGCAAAATGTGGTTGAAAATATTGTAACTGAAAATGAATCAAAATTTGTAGAATATCTGAACAAGGCACAACCCTTGACTCCGAGAATACACGCATTGGAATTGATTCCTGGAATTGGAAAAACCTACATGAAGACTATGCTTGAAGAGCGAGAAAAGAAAAAATTTGATAGTTATGAAGATTTGCAAGAAAGAGTTGGGTTCAAAGAACCAATCAAGCACATCGCAGAGCGAATCATGGATGAAATTACTGGAGAAAGTAGAATGAATCTCTTTGTAAAGAGATGATAAAAAGAAAATTATTCGGACAACACTTTCTCAACTCACAATCCATAGCAGAATTCATTGTATCTGAGGCTCAAATCAGCAAAAATGACATTGTGTATGAGATTGGGACTGGATTGGGTGTGCTGACCCAACTATTATGTAAAAAAGCAAAAAAAGTCATCTCAGTTGACACTGATGAAAATCTAATTAGAAAAGCAAAGACTGCATTTTTTGAAATTGATAATCTTGTTTTAAAATCAGGTGATGGTTTTAAGAAAAATGATACGTTTTCAGTTTTTGTATCTAATTTGCCGTATTCTAAGAGTAAAGAAGCAATCGAATGGCTGGCTCAGAGAAAATTTTCTCATGGAGTAATTATGGTTCAAAAAGAATTCGCGGAAAAACTTGTTGCAAAGTCTAAAGATCGCAAAGCAATTAGCATAATTGCAACAAATACACTTGAAATAAAAAAAATATCTAATGTCGGAAAGAATAATTTTTCTCCTCCACCAAAGGTTGATTCTGTCATCTTAAAAATAAAAAAGAAAAACAACATGGATAAAAAACTGATATCTACAATTAATCAAATATTTTCATACAGACGAAAAACAGTAAAAAATATTCTTAAACAGTTTAACAAGGAATCTGAAGATGAGAAACGTGTTGATGATTTGACAGGAGATGAAATAGTAAAGCTTGCAAAACAAATTCTTGAAAAATGATGAATATCCTCCATCTGAGGATACATTTTTCATTGCAAACAATATTGAAAATGAGAAAGGAAAATATGCGTTAGATATTGGTAGTGGGTCTGGATATCTTACAAAGTTACTATCTGAAAATTTCTCACTTGTAGTTGGAACCGACATTAATTGTAATGTGTTACAGCATCAGAGTACTTACAAAACTGAGAATCTTGTTTGCTGTAATGCTTCAGATGCATTAAAGATAAAATTTGATTTTATTGTGTGCAATTTGCCCTATTTGGCAACTGATGAAATATTGGATGTTGCTACAGATGGCGGTGCAGAAGGATTTGAGATTCCAAAAAAAATCTTTGATTCTGCAAAGAATAATCTAAAAGAAAATGGAAAATTTGTTTTTGTCACATCTTCTCTATCAAATTACCAAAAACTCATTGATTACGCACAAAAACTAGGATTTAAAACACGAATTATGGCAAAAAAGAAACTCTTTTTTGAGGAACTAATTCTAGTTGAAGCAATTAACTGATTATTTCCTTAGTTTTTCTTTTGCATATGTGATAATTGCATCAGTCATTTGTGTAGTTGTAGCGTCTCCACCAATATCCCATGTCACTGCTTTTCCTTCATTGATTACTTGTTCTGTTGCAGCAAAAATTGCATCTCTTACATCTCTTTCACCTAGATAGTCTGCCATCCAAGCTCCTGATAGAACAGTTGCAGTTGGATTCACTTTGTTTTGTCCTGCAAATTGTGGCGCACTTCCATGCGCTGCTTCAAACATTGCATAATTGTCTCCAATGTTTGCGGAGTAAATCAATCCAATAGAGCCAACAAGTGCTGATGCTAATTCAGAAATAATATCCATGAACAAATTGGTACTAACTAGTACTGCACCATTAAACTGTTCAGTTGCAATGACCATTTGCTGTGCCATGTTGTCAATGTAAATTTCTGATAACTCAATTCCTGTGCCTTCAACTGCTTTTTGCGTCTCATCCCAGAAAATTCCGTCAGTCTGCTTTAGGATATTTCTTTTTGTAATTGCAACCATTTTTTTCATGTTGAATTTGTTTGCCCAATCTACTGCTGAATCAACTAATCTTCTACTTCCTTGTCTTGTAATTTTTCTAATTGCAATTGCAGCATCATCTGTGATTTTTGCCTCTACTCCAGTATAGAGTCCTTCAGTTGCTTCTCTGAAGCAGACACAATCAAGTTTTCTATCAGGTGTTAATCTGTCATACGTTTTAGTTGGTCTGATGTTTGCATAAAGATCAAATTTCTGTCTTAGTGTAACTGCAACACTTCGAGGTGCACCGGGAACCGGAATTGTAGTAGTTGGACCCTTAAAACAACAGTCTGTTTCTTCTAGAATCTTCATCGTAGCATCTGGTATGTATGATGAATCTTTCCTACCATTTCTTTCCCATTGCTCAGAACCTGCCTCACAAAGAATCAATTCTGACTGAAAGTTGCACTCTTTTAGTACCTTTAGCATAGAATCTACAACTTCAGGTCCAATTCCGTCGCCTTTCATTACTGCAGCTTTTTTACTCAAAACTGCAGGTTTTTGAGGAGTTTATTATTTAATTCTACCTTGATTGGAAATGATTTCTAAATGGAATCTATAGAGATGGTTTAATAGCCATTTTTGTAAAATCATTTTAAATGAAAATAGTTCAAATTTCTGATCTTCATGTTGGTTCACAGTTCTTAGAGGAGAAATTCAACATACTGGTTGATGAAATTAATGAATTGAATCCTGATGTAATTGTAATTACAGGTGATTTGACAAACGAAGGTTTGATGAAAGAATATGAAAAATGTAAATCTCTACTAGAAAAGTTTAACACAAAAAAAATTATTGCAATTAGTGGAAATCATGATTATAGAAACACTGGGTATCTCTTATTCAAAAAATTTTTTCCATTTCAAACTGTTAATGAATTGGGAGATGATGTAGTTCTAGTTACCGTAGGTACTGCCAGACCTGATAGAAATGAAGGGGAAGTTGGATACAGGCAAAATCTATGGCTTGAAAGAACCATGAGAAAATACAAAGATAAGATAAAGATTGTTGCCATGCATCACCATCTAATCGCAATTCCTGATACTGGTTCTGATCAACTTACAGTGGTTGACGCAGGTGATGTTTTGAGAACTATTTTGGATTCAAAAGTAGATGTTGTTTTATGTGGTCACAAACACAGACCATGGGCTTGGAATTTTGGAACTCTAACAGTTGTAAACGCAGGAACTGCAACATCTGAGAGAGTACGTGGATTGTTTGAAAATGCCTACAATATTCTATCAATTGAAAACAAAAAAGTTCAAGTTGATCTCAAAATCGTAGGCGGAAAACGTGTCCCTATTGATGAAATTGTGAAGAATTACAACCAATTTCATGATGAATTAGAACACCATTAAAGCCAAAAATTTTGTCAAAGTTTGACTTATTTACAGATTAATTCTAGGCATCTTTGTGCGGGGGTCGCCTAGCCTGGTAGGGCGTGGGATTGCTAATCCCATGTCAGCAATGACTCGGGGGTTCAAATCCCCCTCCCCGCGCCATTAAAACTTAATAGACCGATTTGGAAAGTTTTTTCATGGGACGAAGAAAAACTCAAAAAATTATACGCACAGGTCCTAAAAATGCAACAACTGGCATGTGCCCTCTGTGTAAAACAATTGGTAAAATTTTCATCTTGGGCTCTCCTGGTGAAGAGCGTGCAAAATGTGAAAAATGTCGTCAAGAGTTTGAATTATAGTCCAAAAAGCTTACCTACCCATCAAATTATTTACCCATAACTTTTTAAGACAAATTTTTCTTGATAGATAATCATGAGTTCAGAAGCTGAAACCATCTATGAAAGAGTTGCAAAACTTGAAGATGAAATTGCATTACTCAGAAGCGAAGTCGACATCCTCAAAAAAGCATTGAGAAACAAAATTGCTCGTCATGAAATCTCTATGATTAAGAAAGGACAAGACATAGATTCTATTATTGATTAATTTTTTGTCTTTATACTTCTAATCAATTCTAAAATAAAATCTACATCTTCTGCATTTGGATTTATTTCCAAATATTTATTCAAATATTTTAAAGCACTATCAGAATTTAGTAATCTTTCTTCTAAAATTCCCTTATCCCTTATGTCGTCTGGTGATTCAGGTTCAATTGCTAAAACCATATTGACACAACGAAGTGCTTTATCATAAACAAATGATTGAACATAGGAATTTTTCAAATTTCGAGTCAGTCTAAGTAGAATTTGTTCGGATGTTATCTCATCTAAGAATTCTGGTTTGAATTCTATCTCCCCACCATAATTTGTATCTAAGATTTCTTGCAAATCATCAATATCTAATAGTCGACCATCATAGAATGGGTCAAGAATCATCTCTTCGTTATACTTTACCAGAATGTGACTCGGAAATCCTACAATTTTGAGATCCAATCCGATGTATTTTGCAACTTCTACATAAAGAATTGAAATGGTTATTGGAAGTCCTGTCTTTTTGTCTATAACTTCATTGAGAAAATTATTTTTTGGATTGTAATAATCATCATCGTCTCCACTATATCCTAGATTCTCAAAGAGGTGTTCGTTAAGCATTGAAATTAGATAAGTTGGATTTTTGACCTCGTTGATAGACTCCTTAAGAGACATTCCTATCTTGGTAATCTTTTCAATATACTTTTCTATGTCCAGGTCTGGGTATTCTAGAATCTGTGCAAATTTGAGACATTTTTCAACTAGATTGAAATTTGGATTTTTTACAAACGCAAACCATTCTGCAACAAATGGATCAAACTCTTTTTCCAATTATTACTGACTCAACTTCTCAAGGTATAGTTGAGGATCCCTTATTTCCAGTGTGTCTGGTGGATTTTGAATGATTTTTTCAAATGAATTTACGCCTAGATTGTCATAAATTGCGTCTACAAAATTAATTCCTAAATTTTTTTGCGACTCAAAGATATTCCAATCAATTCCCTTAAACACGGTTAGATAATTTTCAAAGTCTGGGTCACCTTTGAGAGTCTTTTTGATAACAAAGTTTGCCATTCCTTGAATGATCATCATTGCAGAATATTGGTCTTGTCTTGGTTTTAGCCATTGACTGTAAATTTCAGATAACTGTGGAATCATTTCAGATAGTTTTGTGTCAATTTGACCTTGTTTTGTTGCCATTCTGTCTTCAGGTAATGTTCCAAGAATAAAATTTTCTGGATTCAATATGAAAAACAAATTTGCTCTTTTTGCAATTGGGAATTCATTTGGAACATCTTCTAAATTCATGTATTCAAAAATTTGTGAAAGAGTAGAGTCATCTAATTCTAAAATAACTTTTGCAAGATCTTCATAAATTTCATTGACTCTGATTACAGCTTGCTTGTTATTTTCATGTACTTTCTTTTGAATGGCATGAATTGATTCTTCTAATAATGCCATTTTCACCGCACCCAAGTAACTTGATTTGATTTGCTCAAAATTTGATTCGTATGGCTCACCTTTTTTGTACAATTTGATTTTTGGTAAAATAGATAAAAATAATTTATTTAAAAATATTGTATTATCTAGATAGTCTCCAAATGTAACTGAAATTTTTGAAATGTAATTTTTTGCATAAGTGGAGTAGACTAAAAATCTTACAGTGTCTCCTTTCATCAAACTTGCAATTTTGCCCTTGTCTTCTTTTGAAATTGCGTCAACTAATGAATCAACAAACTGTCTTGCGTTATCATTTGTAAAAATTCTACTTCCCTTTAATTTTTTTAATTCAATTAATTCTGGAAATTTGATCTCTGTGTCTTCAGGAACTTTTAGACCTGTGAATTCAGAGATTTTTTGTTTCATTTCTGGGAAAATCTTTTCGGTGATTGATTCTAAAGAGTCAAAATTGAAGTTAAATGAAGGATCTTCGTCAATTTTTGAGGCTAATTCTGAATTCTCTTTCTCTTCGTTAATCTCTACTCCAAGCTGATCAATTAGTGCCTCTGCAAATTCATCAAACTCTGCCATTCCTTTTCTTTCATTAAACTCCATTTAATATTATCCTGATTTTCGTTTCAAAGAAATTATTAGCATCCCTATACTAGATTTGTAAAATGCATGAATCAAGTTTGGAATTTTTGCGATGTGTAAATTGTGGTGCCAAACTAGAACTGGATGTATTTGAATCTCAAAGAGAAATCGAAGAAGGATTTATTCATTGCAAAAAATGTAAGTTACAATTTCCAATAATTCAAAAAGTTCCTATTTTGTGGAATGATTTTTCCAAATATCTTTCTTCTCGAGTGCTTCTTGGAGGAAAACTCTACAAACTAACTCATTCAAACAAACTCAAGGACTTTGTAAAAAAATCTCTTAAGACTAAAGACAATGATCGAAGTAATCTTGAAGAAAAGTGGGCAAGAGTATACCAAAACAGTAAAACTTCGAAATTCTATTCAACAATTAAAAAGAATTTGGATTCTCTTCCATCATCAAAGTTTGTTTTAGAGCACGGTTGCTCTATAGGAATCATTGATAGCCATCTGGCTAATTCTTCAGAGTTTGTTTTTGGTATAGATCGTTCCTTTAGTGCAATACAAGTTGCAAAAAAACAATTCAAAGACAACTTGGATTATTTTGTTGCAGATTCGCCAAGTCCTGTATTTGGTAAATTGAAATTTGATTTGGTTTTGGCTCTAAATGTTTTAGAGATAATTGAACCAGAAATTTTACTCAATACCGTTTCAAAACAAATCAGTAAAGGATATTTTGTAATCTCTGATCCATATGATTTTGATAGAGGTGCCAACTCTGTGAAAAATCCTGTAGATGCATCTAGTTTACGCCTTAATTTGAATAATTTGGGCTTTAAAATTTCAAACTCTACAAAAAAACCATCATTCATTCCATGGAATCTAAAAATTAATTCACGGACTACTTTGAACTACAAAGTGGATTTGGTCATTGCACAAAAATACTAAATGAGGTCTTTCCAAATTCCAGTGAATTCATCACTTGGAACCACAGAGAAAATTTTGATCTTTCCTAGTGGTTCTAGATACTGTTTTTTATCGTAGTATGTGAACTCACCTTCTTTATCTGGAAGAAATGTTATTGTATCTTGTTGTCCTGGTTCTAACAAATCTGTTTGAATGTTAAATCCATCAATGTATAGTCTATGATGTGTTGTTCCGTTGTTGATAACTGTAAGCACATATGCAAAAGATGTGCGAGAGATTAGTGTTGGATTGTTTTCTCCTTTTACTCCCTTGATTGCCTTTATCTGAGTCTCCCCATCAATATCTTGGAAAACTATTGTCTGCTCTACTTTTTCAGTCCAAAAAATCTCCACATGTCTGACATTCCCCTGACCGATAAATCCAATCATTGTCGCTAGACCAACCATTCCTATAACTAATCCTATAATGATCAAAATCTTGTCATTTTGCTTCAATTCTACATTTAATGACGGTTTTAGGCTTATAGACATTAAAGGATTCATAAAATTTCTTTTGCAAAAAATCATTTAATGGATAATATTGTGTGCCGAGGGCGAGTTTCGAACTCGCGACCTCCAGATTATGAGTATTGCCTTTGATGGAGAACCTATTGAGTTACCAATTGAACTGGCACTCTAACCAGGCTGAGCTACCTCGGCGTAATTTACCTTGAAAAAATGGGAAATTAAATGATTCTTTCAAAATTTTATGTGTTTTTTGATTTTTTGAGGCTAGATTTCTTTTAAAAAATACACTGCATGGCAATGAAGACTGACTGCTTAACTTCTTTTTTTTTAAAAACCAATCTCAATGAGCAATTCTTATCAAAAAACCCTTATTTTGACATCAATTTTGATGGCATCTGCAATTCTATTGTCTTTCAATGGATTTTCAAATATTGCATTTGCTGATGATCAGGAACTATCTCATGAATATGATTTTGTTGCAGATATTCAAAATGTTGTTACTTTTCATTTTAGAGGTGGTATTGAAACCGTAAACTTTCCTGTTTTTTCAACTACTTCAAACATTGTATCCAACACCGGGACTAGTTTTGAGTTAGAAGGAGTAATAGGTCATAATCCACATCTTCATATGGCATTAGATGAAGCATACAAACATAGAATTTCAACTTTGAGTGCCGGAAGCGCTTTTGATTTCAATCATAGATATTTTGATGTGGATGTAGATGTAATGGTGGGTGAAACTATCCTAAAATCATTTAGATACAATAACTGTGAAATTAAATCCCATTCAGTAAAAACACTTAGTGATGATTATGAATCCTATTTGGACTCTAAATCTGGATTTGCTATTGTAAATTCAATGGAATTTAGATGTGGTGGAGTTCACATTGATGATGAAGAAATACTTCTCAATTCTACCCCTTCATCAAAACCTTATACTGATTTTGGCTCCTTACCTTTCAAACAAGTAAATGATATTCACACTTTTCTAACATTTGATTTTGATAATGGTGCCGAAAAAATTGAGTCAGTAATTTTCACATTAACTGGTGGTTTTAAGGAAGAAGATTATGGAACTCCAAGTTTTCAAATAATTACTGCAGTATTACCTCATCCACTAATTGACAATGCTATTACAAAATCCCAAAAAGTTGGGGGTATGGCATCTAGTTTCAACGAAGACTTTGATGTTGATGTGGAATTCACAATTCCTGAAAAATCAAATGGTTCTATACTAGTTAGTGGTGCCCAAACAATTCGTTCACTTGAATTTGACGACTGTATTGTGAGTGGATACAACATACTCACACTAAGAGACAAAGAAGAAGGATATGTTGGAAAAAGTGGTTTTGCTACAGCTGAAATACTAGATGTTGAATGCTCTGGAGTGGATCCAGTTAATCCTTCATCTGGGGTAATTTCTCAGACAATTCTCAATGCTCACGATTACAACATGGGTACCGGACCTCATGCCATCGCTACCTTCAACTTTGATAGCGGCACCGAGGTAATTGATTTTCCCGAATTTCACCAAGGTAATTTGATTGCAAGAGCAAATCCTACATTTTCACTTGTAGGAGTTCCCGCAGAAACTCCGTTATTGCATGATGTAGTTGATAATGCAAGAAAGTCTGGTTCTAAATCAACAGGTGTTTCTGCAAGTGATGAATTATTTGAAGTAACTATCAACATGATGTATGGTGACATCATTTCTCGTGGATATGATTACTCTAATTGCCATGTAACTGATTATGTGATTAAAACTGAGCATGATGGAGAAAACAGCTTTTACAAAGGATTTGCATTAACTAATGAATTTCACTTTGAATGTTTGGGATATTCTCCAATTGATCCACACCTTGACATGAACGCTCCAGCAAAAAGTGATGTACTATCTTCAAAGGATTATCAGGCAAAACAGCGCTCATCATGGGGACCTGGATTTGAATATGTCCCTAAAAAGTAATTTTTAATTATTTAATTTCATCCCACTTTGCAGTTTCATTTTTGACCCAGAGGAATTTCTTTTGAAGTGCAGATGTGTACAATTTTTCCCATTCAGCACCTACCTCATCAGTCCAAGCTTTGAAAACACGTGGATCTATGTAATTTCTAAGTGATGTTCCTAGATTATAATCTCTAGTTTTTTCTGATAAATCTACTTGCAACTTAAGTTTTTCAATTCTTTCTTTGTGCTTTTCTTTTTGCTTCTTTATTTGCTGATTTAGTGTCTTGATTCTCTTTTCTTTACTCTTCTTCTGAGTGTCAGTTTTTGCTTCAGTCGATTCTACTTTTTTGAGAGTTTGTTGTGTCTTTTCCCATGCTTTTTCTTTCTCTCTATCCTTTAGGGAATCCTTCTTTTTTTGTAGTGATTGCTCAAATGTCTTTGGAATTGTTCGTTTGTGATTACACATGATTGCTGCCTCCAAATTTGCCAACTTTGCATGGTATAATTTCTCATTATCTGACTTACCTTTCATGTCATCATGATTTATGAGATAATTTTTGACAACAGTTGTAGCCTGGAATGTTCTGAATACCTTGGCAGTTAGTCCCTTTACAATGCCTGAAAAATACTTGTTGACATCTCTCGATGTAATATTGTGGAAGATCTCTTCGGTAGGTTTTTTCTTTTCAATTAATTTTTTGAGATTTTCTTGAAAAATTTTGTCGTCTCCTATTGCCTTTACTGTTTCTTGCCATCTGACACTGTCTTTTCCCAAAAAGTCAAACTCTATCGTATCTGCAGTAATTTTGATGTGCTCTTTTCTCAATGTTGTAGCACCGACTGTGTCAGCTTCGTCAGGATCTTTTTCGTCACCTACTCTCATTGCAGTTCTATAGATCAAATAACATGCCGTGGCCACATTGCTTTTTTTCGGATCTTTCATGTCTCTGACCATTGCTTTTTTTATTTTATCGATCTCTTTTTCAAGTTTGACAGCTTTTTCGTACTTTTCTTTATCTCTCCCTTGTTTTAGGTCAGAACTATCTGCAAGCCATACATACTTTCTTTTCTGTGTGAGAAAATCCATCCAACTTGCAAGCCACATTGAATCCTTGTCATGAATAATTTTTCCCCAATTTCCTTCAGGAACATTTGATTCCTTTCCAAGGTTTAATGTAACGTCTTTGGGAGAGACACGTGGTTTCCATTTTCCTCGAAGTGGATGTTCTCCTCTGCCGATAAATATTCCTGGAGGCTCTGCCATGTAATTTCCAACTTCAACTTCCTTTCCATCCATAATGGCAATTCCATACTTTGCCTTGAGTTTTTCTCGTAGTTCTTTTCTTTTTGCAGCAATTGCCTTTTTCTCCTCTTTAGTCATCATCTCTTTGAGATCTTTTTCTTTGTCAACCAGTTTGTAAGCATCTGAAAAATCAATATCTTCATATGAAATTTTTTTAAATTTAGAATCTAATGTCTTTGCAAAATCTGCTGTAAAGTTTTTTTGAAAAACCTTGTCCTGAGCATATGGGGTGTCTTTCTTTTTTGCCCATTGGTAAATCATCTCTTCTTGTTCTAAATTAAGATCAACTTTTTCTCCCTTGATCTTTATCTTGATTCCTTGTGCTTCATAGGCAGGAGGGAACAAGATTCCGTTATGTTGTAGAGTTTTCCATTTCATTCTTCTTCACTTTAAAATTGCGGACTTTGACAAAAATTGGGATCTATGTGTATATCAAGTTAACGAACAAATGATGCTATCCTGGAAAGAGCTCTTTGCTCATGTATTTTTCAAATTCTATGTCTGTTTTCATCTTTTTTGCCTCCATGAACATGGCTGCATCTGTTCCAACTACGTATCTAGGGAGCATCTCCTTGTCATGAATTGCCTTGATTATGACTTCTGCAACCTGTGATGGTGCAGTGCCCATTTGGACCATCATCTTGAGTCCTGCTAGAATATGGTCAGTTAATGCCTTGTATTTTGGGTCTGATTGTGAATCTGGAATTTTCATTGATTCAAAAAAGTTTGTCTTTATTACACCTGGTTCAATTAATGTAGTTTTGATTCCGAACTGACCTAATTCATATCGTAAACATTCTACCAATCCCTCTAATGCAAACTTTGAACTGATATAAGCTGGAGACCCAGGTAATCCCATTCTTCCAACAACAGAACTGATATTGATTATATTTCCCGAATTTTGATTTCTCATAATTGGGGCAACTTCTTGAATTAATCTAACAATACTAAAGAAATTAGTTTCAAATTGTTTTCTAAAATCATCTATAGTTACATCTTCGGTACATCCAAACTGTCCATATCCTGCATTATTGACAAGTACATCCAGTCTTCCTGCTGAATCAATTACTTTTTTTACTGCTGATACAATTGACTCTTCTTTATCTACATCAAGCTGAATTACCTCAATTGGAAGATTTTCTTTTTTTGCAGCGTTTTCTAATTCCGGAGCTTTTGACAAATCTCTCATACTGGCAAATGTATGATATCCATCTTTTGCAAGTGCTAGTGCGGTCTCTAATCCAATTCCTGATGAACTACCAGTAATTAGAGCTACTTTTTCCATAATGATTCTAATTTTTTGTTATATTTGTCCATTTTGATTATACAAGCGGTCTGTCTCCTTCTGTGGGGTCAACAAGTTCTGTTTTCTCACCGTTGTTGATTCTCTCCAAAATCTCTAACGCTGAATATTTGTGCAAATACTCGTTGTTGTTTCCACACCTGTATGAGAATGTACATCGTGGACATCCTGCCTCATTTTTGCATGGGCATTCTTTTACAATGAACATGCTTCTCTCGAGTGCTTTTTCAAATCTGTCATAGAGTGCCTTGCTTGCCCCGCTTCCACCTATTGCTCCATCATAGATGAAGATCAAGCCCGAAGTGCCTAATGATATGCCTCCCAGATCCTGTGAAACCCCACCTGTTATCATGTTGCTTCCCTCAATGACTACATGTTCAGTTGCATGGTATCCACTTGCTTCAGCATACTCTTCGTCATCAGATTCTTCCATAATTTTCAGAGGTCTTGGTGCATGAAAGACAATTCCTTTAGTGACAAAATCGTATTCAAGCGGCGTATCTAGTAGAACTTTTTCTCCTTGAGTCACATCTTGTCCCAACTCGATGTTGACATAACCGTATACTTTTTTTTCAATATGTAATTTGCAAAAAGCAACTTCTACACCGTTTGCAACTCTTTTCTCAAAAACTGTTTCAATTATTGGCCATTCTTCAGTTAGCGCCTTTGTGTAATACGGATAGTCTCTTGAGATCTTTTCAATTTTTGCATAATTTTTTACTGGGTAATCAAACTCTTTTACTTTGTAGCGAACTCCTGCAAGAAAATAGATTGCGTCTTTATGCAATTCCTCCAATGCAATTGGTAAAATTCTGTCACCCACTTTAGTACCGTTTAAGAAAATGTCTATTGATTTTCCTATTCCTCTGATACTATATTCATTAAGAAGAGAATTAATTTTATCAAAATTTGGAATTATTCTGTTGTTGAATTCTTTTAGATTCTCTTTAATGATGTGATGCTCAATCACTTCTTGGTGTTCTTTGAGTTCATGTTTTGAAATCGGTCTGTCGCATGCCATTGCTAATACTTGGAATTCTTCTACAAAGGGATTTTTGGGGTCGATGTATGTTTTTTCTATATCTTCAAAATAGTCATCAGGATGATTTTTGTAATATTGTGAAATTGGGTCATTTCCTAATGCCAAAAATGCATAACCCCTTTGTCCCTTTCTTGCAGCCCTTCCAATTCTCTGAATTAATCGATTCACCGGAATGGTTGATGATATAACACAGTCAACATTTCCAACATCTATACCTAATTCAAGCGTCGGAGTGCATGAAATTGCATCAAGTACATCTTCTTTGAACTGTTTTTCTACAAATGTACGATAATTTGCCATTAATCCTGCCCTGTGAACTTTGATGTTGACTTTTTGCTTTTTTGCCTGAATTGCTAAGAGTTCAGAGTTCAGATGAGAATTGCTAAAGACCATGGTCTTGTGATTTTTTTCAGTCAGTTTTTTTGTGAGCTCTACCATCAAAGCCCTCTGGGTCCTAAGTGATGGAAAAAGCATTGCAAAATCTGTCTGACCTTTTTTCCCTGAACCTTGAATTTTTTCCATCTTTTCTCCAAAAAGCTTTTCACAAAATGATTTAGCATCCTCAAGTGTCGCCGAAGCTGCAACAAATTGCAACTTGTTTGTACAAATTCTCTTTAACCTCTTTATGATATAGTGAACATTTGAGCCAAAAATTCCTGAATAGACATGTGCTTCATCTGTTACAAGAATTCTTGTCGAAGATAAAATTGATGAGAATTTTGTTTGGTGCCACATGTGGTAATGCAACACATCAAAGTTTGTAACAAGAATCTGTGGTGATTTGTCGATGATTTCCCTCCTCTCAATTAGTTTTGTATCTCCATCAAAGACATTTACTCTGACTCCAATCTTTTCTGCAAACTTTCTGATCTTTGGGAACTGGTCCCGTGCAAGTGCTTTTGTAGGATATACAAAAATTGCAAAGACATTGCCATCACTGGCATCTTTTTTAATTCTTTGAATTACTGGAATTAAAAACGCCTCTGTTTTTCCAGAAGCAGTTGGCGCTTCGATTACTATGTTTTCCCCATATGTGATTTCACCAATTGCATCTTCTTGGAATTTGTAAAACTGTTTGATACCTAATTCCTGTAGGTGTTCTGTGATTGCTTCATCTAATCCCAAATCCTCAACTTTGCATCCCATTTCAGGCTCAGGATTGCTCAAAACTTTGTATTGTGAAACATAATCTTTTTTTGAAAATAAAATTTCTTCAGTAATTTTATCTGGTTTGTTTTTACCAATCATGCTTTTTATTTCACTTTCGGCTCGAACTATTCCTTCATCTTTGAGACCTTCAGATAGTCCTTGTTCTGTAACTAGACCCTTATCGTACCTCGAAAGAAATTCAAGAAATACTTCATCGACATTCTTTGAGAATTCCAATAGATCTTCAATTCCGCAACCACTGCAAGATACGTGCATTTTTTTATTGAAAGTCTTTTGAATCTCAATTCTAGACTTGCATTTTGGACATGATAACTTCAAGATCTATTTGCTAAGAAATGATTAGTGATTTATTGTTACTTCATGATATTTGCCCATGACATTATTATGCTAGGAACTAATCATGAATTTAAAAATGAAAAAAATCGAGATCAACAAAATTTACAATCAAAATTGCATAGATGCAATGAGTTCCATCCCTAAAAATAAAATTGACTTGGTAATCACTGATCCTCCTTTTGCCATAAATTTCAAGGCAAAAAAAGCAAATTACAACAGAACATCATCACATGTTCTTTCTGGATATAATGAAATCAAACCTGAGGATTACTATGATTTTACATTTGCTTGGATGAGTGAAGTTTTCCGAATTTTAAAAGAATCTGGAAGCATGTATGTATTTTCAGGATGGAATAATCTTAAAGATATTTTGCATGCATTGGATGATGTTGGTTTTACTACTGTTAATCACATAGTTTGGAAATATCAATTTGGTGTAGTTACAAAAAGGAAATTTGTCACGTCACACTATCACTGTCTTTATGTCTGCAAAGATGATAAAAAACGAAAATTCTTTCCATTTTCTAGGTTCAAAAAAGAGGAAAAAACAAAAGATGGACGCAGTCTTCACTATCAAGACAAAGAGGATGTTTGGGATATCAAAAGAGAGTATTGGACTGGTGATGAAAAAACCCCTACAAAACTTCCTTCTGAATTAATACAAAAACTCTTGGAATACTCTAGTGAGAAAAATGACGTTGTGCTTGATCCTTTTCTTGGTTCAGGTCAGGTCGCAGTTGTTAGTAAATCACTTAATCGAAAATATATCGGATTTGAAATTGTTCCTGATTATTACAAATTTGCAAAAAAACGATTGGATAAAGACTTGTACAGAATTAAAAAATTAAAATAGTTACTTACTGGTTTCTGGCTCATCGATTTTCTTTTGACCTATTTTATTTGAAATAATTTTCCTCAACTCATCATCTGTTTTTCCTTCAACTTTCACACCAATAGATTTTGCAATAGTTTCCAATTTCTGTCTCTCGGATTCCACAGGTCCTGAAATTTTTGGTGTCTCTTCTGCCACTTCTTTCATACTTTGTTGGATTTCATTTTTTGCTTTATTGTATTCATTAACTGCTTTTCCAAGTTTTCTTGCTGCTCCAGGTAGCTTTCCTGTACCCAAAATCAAAACTAGTGCAACGAAAATTATGATCATCCATTCACTTCCTCCTACATTTAGTGAATAATCTATCATGCTCTCAAATGCCCTAATTTGAAATTAAACCTAATGTTTGAAACTATGCCTAGTTATTTCATATATGAATATCACGAATGAGAAGAAGTAATTGATTTAAATAAATTCAAGATATTTTAACAATATGAAGAAAATCGAAACAATAGTTCCATCTGAAAAGAAAGATGCAGTTATTGCTGCTATCAAAAAAGTCGGTGTGGGTGGTGTAACTATTCATCAAGTTCAAGGTCAAGGTGCACAAGATCCTCCTTTGGTTGGAGATTTTTTTAGCAGAGAAATGATAATCTGTGTTGCAGACGATCCCAAAGTGGATGAAATCATTAATGCAATTGCGAATGTTGCCTGTACTGGAACTAAAGGTGATGGTAAAGTCTTTGTTACTGAAGTTGTTGACGCACTAGATATCTGCTCTAGAAAACGCGGAACAATGGATATCTAATAGAATACTCTTTGTGGTTCTAGTTTCTTTCTAGAGACTATCGCAAGTAGTGCTACTCCAATTCCTATTACACAAAATATGAGATATGGTGTATCGCTTCCCAAAGATTGTGTTATCGGACCTCCGAGAGTTGGTCCTATTGCCCAACCCATACCAAAAACTGTTTCATATGCACCAATAATTTTCCCTGAGATTCCTTTTTTGGTCCTACTCAAAATTATCTCTAAAGTTAATGGGAAAAATATACTAAAACCAAATCCCATTAAAACTAGCGCAATTCCAAAAGTTATGATGGAATCAGCCATTGCTGAAATTGCCAATCCTGCTGATACTGCAAAAACTGCTGCAATCAAAGTCTGGCTTGTTTTTCTTGCAAATTTTCCTGCCAATGCAAGTGACACTACACGCGAAATTCCAAAGACAAAAAACAATAATAGAATATCTGTGTCCGTCATCCCATTGTCATTTAGAAATGCAGGATAAATTGTCAAAATTATTCCAAATGAGGATGTACAAAAAAGTAACAAAATTATGACTTCTGGAAATCGCTTCATCTCTTTTATTGATGAAAATGAGAAATATTCATGATGATTTTTGACACTCTTTCTGGATACAAGAATTGATGAAATCAGCGCAGTAGCCAAAATGAATGCAGTAATCTGGAAAAGAACTCTGTAGGTGGTATCAAGACCTTCCAACAACACTGTTCCAAGTAATGGCCCTACCATGAATCCAATTACAAAAAACATCGTAAACCATGAGATGTTTTTCACTCTATTTTTCTCACTACTTTCATTTGATATGATGGATTCACATGGTGGCCAAAAAAATGCATGAGCTACACCTGTCATAATTCTAAATCCCATAATTTCTGGAACTGACTGTGCAATTGATAGAAGATAGATTGATGCAGAGTTTATTGCAGTTCCCAATGCCAACAAATAACCATTGTTGAATCTGTCAAGAAGAATTCCTACAAACAATGGAATGAACATGTAAGGAATGAAATTTGTTAATCCGATTAATCCTAGTTCAGAATATGTAGCACCTATCACATTTTTTGCAAATACTGGAAGTATTGGTCCATGTAATCCGTAAGAAATTCCAATGATTAAACCTGTGATGTTTACAAGAATCAGAACTTTATTCATTTGTATGCTGCAACCATTATTGCTCCACCCATAAGATCTTTCTCAAATTCCACTCTTGAGAATTTTTCTAAAAGTAAACTCTCTAGTTTTTTGTTTTGTGGCCATCTTTTGAATGTACCATAAAGAGTTCCAAACTTAAGTCCTAATTTTCCTCCAGCCGAAAATGCAAGAATGGGCAAAATGCATCTAAGATAAAATGAAACTCCTGCTCTGATGAATGCATCATCTGGTTTTCCTAAATCTACAATCACAAATCGTCCTCCCTTTTTCAAAACTCTGTGGATTTCAGAAATTGCGATTCTAAGATTGATAGCATCTCTTAAAGAGTAACCACATAACACTGCATCAAACTCTTCATCCCTAAATGGAATGTGCTCGAAAACTCCATTTGCCATATCTGGTATTTTATCAAAATGAGAACTTGTGTTCTTTAGCATTGGAACAAGTGGATCATAAAGAGTCACAGAAATCTTTCCGTCTGTTAGTTTTAGTGCTGTCTTTGACATATTTCCAAATCCAGAACCTGCATCAAGTATTTTGTTTCCTGCATGGACTCTATTTGAAATTCCTCGATTTCTATGTTCGACGTCTTTTCCAAGAGATATGATCGAATTTACCTTGTCATAAACTGGGATTATTTCTCGAAGTACTTCAATTACTTCACCCCAATAATTACTTCCTAAACCCATTATCTATCGTCTCATGTACTAAAATGAATATATTTCAAATCTAAAATTTTTCTATGGTGTAAACTTTGATGCATTTTGAGAATATTTTTGTAAATCTGCTTCAGAAACTTTTTCAAAGATTTTTGATTCTGTTGAAATCTTTGCCATTTTGATGTCATTAATTCCTTCTTTCTTTTCTGCTTTTAGATTAATAGCTGCAATTGCTAATGCTGCTGCATCTTCTAAACTCAAATCTTCTTTGTAGTTTTTCTCCAAGAATGCATTTACATCATCTGAACCTGCTCCAATTGCAATTGCTGCAAATTGAACATAAGTTCCACTTGGATCTGTAACGTAGATTGATTCACCTTTTTGATCTACTCCTGCAATAATCATTGAAACACCATTTGGACGCACTCCTCCATACTGAGTAAATTGATGTGCTTGGTCTGCTAGATGTTTTGCAACTGTTGCTACTTCCACTGATTCGTCATAAGTCATTCTGTTTCCCTGTGAGAAGAATCTTGCACTGTCAACTTGAACACGTGCATCTGGAATGTAGCCTGCTGCTGCAACTCCTATATGATAATCAACTTGGAAAATTTTCTGAGTAACATCTGTACTCTGTAACGTACGAGGTTTCTCTTCAACTGCCATGATGACTCCTTCCTTACTGGCCACCCCAATTGCTAGAGTCCCTCTTTTTACGGTCTCTATTGCATACTCAACCTGGTAAATTCTACCATCTGGAGAATACATAGTAGGGGTCATATCGTAACCACGTGATGCCATCATGATATCACGACTTCATCCTCAGTCAATTTAAGGGTAATTATCAAGGCTGAATCTGGGGGAGATCTGGAAATACTGTTTTAAGCAAAAATAACTACTTGATTATACGGAACATGTCAAACCAACTGCTAGAATTCAAAGAAATTCTAAGATCTAAGCAAGTATTTGAAAAAAGAAAAACCGACAAACAAACTAGAAAATTACTATTTTACTTATTTACAAGCACTAGAGGTGGATTTACCAGATTACGAATTATTATGAGTCTGATAGAAAAACCCTGCAACACACATCAACTGTCTCAAGAATTGGATCTTGACTACAAAGCAATCCAGCATCACATGAAGGTACTTGAGAAAAATAACATGGTGTCAAAAATTGGAGAAAAATATGGAGCAATTTTTCACTTGTCAAATTTTCTTGAAATGAATCTCTGTGCTCTTGATGAGGCAATTGATAAATTAGATAGAAAGATGAATCATAAGAAAATCTACATCTAATTTACATATTGTAAAAAGCGATCTCAAATTTCCAACCAAACTTATATAATTGGAATATTACAAAATTGATCATCTTGGTAAAATCTGACCCTTTTGCTAATGCAACAAAACAGGTTAATGATGCATGTGATATTCTTGGCATTAAAGATAAAGAATTGAGAGATTATTTAGCTATTCCAAACAAAGTTTTGAGAGTTAAAATTCCAGTCAAAATGGACAATGGAAAACTTAGAATTTTCATAGGTTTTAGAAGTCAACACAATAATGATAGAGGTCCTTACAAAGGAGGAATCAGATATTTCAATCCAGAAGGTGGGGTTGAATACATGGAACGCGAAGTCATGGCACTCTCATCATGGATGACTTGGAAATGTGCAATTGTTGATGTTCCACTAGGCGGTGGAAAAGGAGCAATCTATGTCAATCCAAAAACTGAAAAACTTAGTGAAGGGGAACTTGAAAGATTAACTAGAGGATTTGCATACAAGATTTCTGAAATTATTGGTCCAGAAAAAGACATTCCAGCTCCTGATGTTTACACAACAGGAAAAGAAATGACACAGATTATGGATACATTTAGCAAACTTAATGGAAATAGATACTCTCCAGGTGTAATTACTGGAAAACCAATTTCCATGGGTGGTTCACTTGCAAGAAATGTTGCAACTGGTTTAGGTGCAGCATATACAGTAAGAGAAGCCGCAAAGACTTTGAAAATTAGTCTTAAAGGTGCTAAAGTTGTTTTACAAGGGTTTGGTAACGCATCAACATTTGCAGGAGAATATCTTGAAAAGATGGGAGCCAAAGTTATTGCAGTCAGCGATTCAAAAGGTTCTATTTCGATTCCAAAAGGTGCCAAAGTTAGTAAAATCTTGGAACACAAACAAAAGACAGGAAGCGTATTGGGATTCCCTGGTAGCAAAAAAATCTCTACTGAAGAATTACTAACAACAAAATGTGATGTACTAGTTCCTGGCGCACTTGAAAATCAGATTAATGCTAAAATTGCTAAAAACCTCAAATGTAAAATCATTGCAGAGGCTGCAAATGGTCCAACATTACCTGAGGCAGACCCAATAATTTATGACAAGAAAATTTTGGTAATTCCAGACATTTTGGCAAACTCTGGTGGTGTGTGTATCTCATACTTGGAATGGGTTCAAAATAACATGGGTTACTATTGGACCTTTGATGAGGTTGCAAACAAGATGGAGAAAAATATCACCCAAGGCTTCAAGGATGCATATGAGTTATCTAAAAAGCACAAAATTGACATGAGAAAAGCAACAATGGTTTTGGCTGTAGAAAGAGTCTTAGATGCATTTAATGCTAAAGGCATTTGGCCTTAGGCAAAGTAGGACTCGTAACAAACTAGTTGCTCAACAAACATAATCTTTCCCTTTGTGATTCGTTGTAATTTCTTTTTGTAAGCAAGATCAACACTTGTTCTTCTTTGCAATAATTGAACTGTTTTTCCAGTAAGATATCTTCCCTTTCTGTCTCTGTCAAAAAGAAGGATAATTTTCTTGTACTTGGCGACCGAATCTGCAAAATTATGAATTCCTCCAAATTTATGAAACTCTAAAATCTTCCCTTGAAATCCTATCTTTCTTAATGCATTAAAATCTCTTTTTCCTTCAACCACTACAACTGCATCTCTTAGAGAATTTAGTTGAAAAATAAAACAATGTAATTCTGAAATCTCTTGTTCAGTTACAAACATGTATCTGAATTCATTTCAACATATTAAAAGATAGAAAATTGACGTGGATGTAATATTCCTAACTACACCAAATCTGAAAATCATACACTCGAAATTATTAGATTACCCATATTTTTTGACTACGTTGACACAGATTAGACCTTAAAAAGTTGCCAAAGAAATTAATGACCACCTCAAGAGTTTTAATTTCAAAAAATCTTAGTATTCATATTGAAATATAAAAAATCCCTTTTTGTTTTTAGACGAGATTATAGATTAGATGATAATACTGCTTTAATTCAAGCATGCAAAAATTCCGAACAAGTGATTCTTTGTTTTTTATTTGAAAAATCTTTATTGAATCCAAGCAATCCTGTGTTTTCAAAAATGAGAATTAGATTTATGATTGATTCTTTAAAAGATTTGTTTATTCAAGCCGAACAAAAAAACTGTAAATTGTTAATCAAAAATGATTCTATTTCATCCTTTATCTCTTCGTCAATAATTGAAGATGACATATCTGCTATTTTTATGAATAAAGATAACTCTCCATATGGTAGATTCCGTGATAATCAATTCAAACTATTTTGTGATAAAAATAAAATTGCTTTTGAATCATTTGATGATCTTTTACTAACAAATCCCGGGTCTATTTTAAAAGAAGATGGAACTCCCTTTATTGTATTTACTCCATTTTATCAAACTGCATCTAAATTTGAAGTTAAAAATCCTGAAGTTTTCTCTAACGAGAATCTAATTAACTCGAATCAAAACTCTGATGACACAATTGTTGAAATTGAAAAAATGATTCCTGAAAAATCAGTAATTTTAGGAGGACGTAAAAATGGATTAAAAATTTTAGAAAATTTTAACAAAATTGCAGATTATAAGGCACAAAGAAATATTCCGTCCAAACCTACTTCCCAACTATCTACTCACAATCGCTTTGGAACAATCTCTATTAGAGAGGTTTATCTTGCTGCATCAAAATTTTTTGGAAGTGATCACTCTTTTATATCTGAATTATACTGGCGAGATTTTTTTTCACATTTGATGTATCATTTTCCCAATACCCAAAAAAGTGAATTCCAGAAAAAATTTCAAAATTTAAAATGGTCCAAAGATATTAAAAAATTTGAAAAATGGTGTAATGGCATGACTGGATTTCCAATGGTTGATGCTGGCATGCGTGAATTAAGACAAACAGGCTTCATCCATAATCGTTCTAGAATGATTGTAGCCTCTTTTCTTACAAAGGATCTGCAATGTGATTGGAGACTGGGAGAAAGATATTTTGCAAAATATTTGATTGATTATGATCCATGTGTGAATGCAGGAAGCTGGCAATGGTCTGCATCAACCGGATGTGATCCAAAACCTAACAGAATTTTTAATCCTTGGTTGCAACAAAAAAAATTTGATCCTGAATGTATTTACATCAAAAAATGGATTCCTGAACTGTCTGAATTAACAGTTAATCAAATACATAACATTGAATCAACCCCTCTTGATTCTTCAATAAATTATCCAAAACCTATGGTCAATCATAAAGATGAATTTACTCGTTCTAAACTGATGTTTAGAGTCGATTAATATTGTTACAACTCAAATAAGATTTTTCAAAATTGTTTACTCCCTAATCAAAAATTTAGTGATCTCTTCTTTTGTAAATAAATCAAATATTAAAATCCTGAATACTCTCTATATCTGTTTTAACATATTAAGCACTTTTGTATATTGAAAACATGCCCGATGTATTACTTGTACAAAATACAAGAATTGAAGGATCTGGTTATCTTGGAGACCTTCTAAAAGAAGATGGATATGATATTACATCAGTTAATGCAAAACACCAAAAACTTCCCGACAAAGATTTTTCTCTAGTCGTTATACTGGGAGCCCCGGAAAGTGCAAATGATGATTTACCCTATCTTGTTGAGGAGCAAAAATTAATCAAAAACTCTGTTGAAAAAAATATTCCTGTATTGGGAATATGCTTAGGTTCTCAACTAATTGCAAAAACTTTTGGTGGTAAAGTGTACTCTGGCCCAAAAAAAGAAATTGGATTTTACAATGATCTAAAGATCTCAAATGACTCTGGACTTTTTTCTGGATTTCAAAATCCCTTCACTGTATTTCATTGGCATGGTGATACCTTTGATTTGCCCAAAGGAGCAATCAAATTAGCTTCATCTGAACACTATGAAAATCAAGCATTTAGATACAAAAGTGCAGTTGGATTACAATTTCATTTAGAAGTTAATGAGTATATGGTAAATCTTTGGCTTGATAACACAGAAGAAAAACTCCAAAAAATCCCATACATCGATCCAAAAAAAATCCGTTCCGATATTGATGAAAATATTTCAATCGTAAAATCGAATATGAAGAATTTTTATAATAATTTCAAATCAGAGTTTCAACTTTGACCAAAGTTTAATATACTGAGTTTTGATTTCATCGATCGAAAGATGGCCGCAGTTAAGAAAATTTTTGATGAAATAATTCAAACTGATCACAAAGTCATCACTGAAGAGACATCCAAATCTATTCTCAAAACTTATGGTGTTAAAGTTCCACCTTATGCATTAGTAACTTCTGCTGACGAAGCAGCAAAACAAGCAAAAAAGATTGGGTTTCCACTTGTAATGAAAGTAGTATCTCCACAAATCTTACACAAAACTGATGTAGGTGGTGTTAAAGTTGGCTTAGACAATGTCAATGATGTAAAAAAGACATTTACTGACATGCATGGTCGACTCTCAAAAAAGAAAGGAGTCGATGTTAAAGGAATTCTTTTGGAAAAGATGGTTCCAAAAGGCGTTGAACTTATTGTAGGTATTCAAAATGACTCACAATTTGGTCCAATCATTATGGTTGGAATGGGAGGAATCATGACTGAAGTTATGAAAGATGTTGCATTTAGAATGCTGCCAATCACAACTTCTGATGCAAAATCCATGTTAAATGAACTCAAAGGTGCACAACTTCTCAAAGGATTCAGAGGAAGTGAGCCAATTGACATTAACATGGTTGCAAAAATGTTGGTTGACATTGGAAAATTAGGAGTAGAAAATGCAGATTACATTAACAGTATTGATTTTAACCCAGTAATTGTATATCCAAAATCACACTATGTTGTTGATGCTAAAATTATTTTAAACAAGGAGATCAGAAAAGGATCCATTTCAAAAGATAAACCAAACATTACTGACATGGAGACATTCTTTACTCCAAAATCAGTTGCACTAGTTGGTGCTTCAGCTAGCCCAGGAAAAATTGGTAACTCTATCTTAGATAGTCTGGTAAATTATGATTTTAAAGGAAAGGTATATCCAATCAATCCAAAGGCAGAGGAAATCTTCGGACAGAAATGCTATCCATCTGTTGCGGACATTCCTGGAGATGTTGATCTAGTTGTAGTATCTGTTGATTTGTCTATGACTCCACCTGTATTGGAGGATTGTGCAAAGAAAGGAGTTCACAGTGTTGTAATTGTATCTGGTGGAGGAAAAGAACTCGGCGGTGAAAGAGCTGCATATGAAGCAGAGGTTGCAAGATTATCAAAGAAACACAAAATCAGAATTATTGGTCCAAATTGTATTGGAATGTTCAACGCAGATAATCGTCTTGATTGTGCATTCCAAGGACAAGAAAGAATGCTTCGTTCCAAACTTGGTCCAGTTGCATTTTTCTCTCAAAGTGGAACAATGGGAATCAGCATGTTAGAAAGTGCTGATGTTTTTGGATTGTCAAAAATGATCAGCTTTGGTAACCGTTCTGACGTTGATGAAGCAGACATGATTTGGTATGCAGCAAATGATCCTCAAACTAAAGTAATTGGATTATATGTTGAAGGTTTTGGTGATGGTAGAAAATTCATCAATGTCGCAAAACGTGTAATGAAAGAGAAGAACAAACCAATTGTAATTTGGAAGAGTGGAAGAACCGCTGCAGGTGCAAAACAGGCAGCCTCTCACACAGGCTCACTGGGTGGTTCAAATGCTATCATAATGGGTGCCTTCAAACAAGCAGGAATTATCTCTGTTGAAAGTTATCAAGAATTAGCAGGAGTTCTAAAAGCTCTCGCATGGCAACCATCTGCAAAGGGCAACAAAGTTGCAATGACAAGTAATGGTGCAGGTCCTATGATTGGCGGTATTGATCAATTAGAAAAATACGGTCTAACTATTGGAAAACTATCTCCAGAAAATGTCAAAAAAATGAAAGCACACTTCCCACCAGCAGTACCAATTCATAACGGAAATCCAGCTGATGTTGGAGGAGGTGCAACTGCAGAAGATTATAGATTTGTCATACAACAATTCATGGATGAGAAAAATGTCGATATTGCGATGCCTTGGTTTGTTTTCCAAGACGACCCATTAGAAGAAACAATAGTTGAACATTTGGCTGATTTCCAAAAGAAAAGTAAGAAACCTCTTCTTTGTGGAGGAAATGGCGGTCCATACACTGAAAAGATGATCAAACTAATTGAGAAACACAATGTTCCAGTTTACCAAGATCTCCGAACTTGGGTTGCAGCAGCATCTGCACTTCATCAATGGGGAAAAATTTCTAAAAAATAGATAACATTTAAGTCTCGCATGACTAGAGAAATTTCCATGTCACTAGTTACCACAACAACTTCTGATGGCATTTGTACTGTCAAAATCAACAGACCTGACAAACTCAATGCTATGAATACAGATGTTGCAAAAGAACTAATCAAAACTTTTGAAGAACTAAACCACAATGATGATGTCAAAGTTATCATTTTGACTGGTGAGGGAGAAAAAGCATTTTCTGCTGGCGCAGATATTGAATACATGTCAAAAATCTCTGCAGACGAATCAGTAGAATATGCAAAGACTGGTCAACTTGTTACTGCAACAGTTGAATTAGTAAAACAACCTACAATTGCAGCCATCAATGGTTTTGCTTTAGGTGGAGGTTGTGAACTTGCAATGTCTTGTGATATTAGAATAGCTGCAGATACTGCTAAACTAGGTCAACCAGAAGTTACAATTGGTGTCCCTCCAGGATGGGGTGGAACACAAAGATTGATGAGAATTGTGGGAATAGCAAAGGCAAAAGAACTTGTTTACACAGGTAAAATGATCAAAGCTGATGAAGCAAAAGAGATTGGTCTTGTAAACCATGTTGTTCCTCTTGCATCATTACATGAAGAAGCTTTGAAAATGGCACAACAAATTGCTGCAAACTCTGCAATGGGTGTTTTGATGTCCAAAGTTGCAATCAACAAAGGAAGAAATTCAGATCTTGATACTGGTCTTGCTCTTGAACTTCTTGCTTGGAGAAACTGCTTTACACATCCAGACCGCCAAGAGAGAATGACTGCATTTGTCAACAAGTCAAAAAAATAGCTATTTCCTAGTTCCTTTATTTTATTATTTTTTGAATCTAATTAATTCTAGGATACTGTAACTAATCCTATTCTCCAAGGATGGAATGAACAATAGTATTTGAAAACTCCTTCATCATCAAAGGTGTATTCAAATCTGTCTCCTGTATTTAGAGGAGGACTGTTGAACATTTGGGTAACTCTTCCATTAATATCGATGCTCTGGATGTTGTGTGGAACCGAATCGTCATTTACCCATGTTACTGAACTTCCCACTGGAATTTCCAAATTTAACGGTGAGTAAAATCCTGCACCTGTAACATCAAAGTTTCCATTTGGGATAACAATTTGTGAATTAATTGGCTGTGATACTGGATCTTTTATGCTATCTATCGTAATTACCTTATTCTCAATCAAAAATTTTATCATGTTAAGAAATTCACCTTCAGAAATAATTCCTTCTCCGTACCATAATGCTGTATTTTTTACCCATTCTGGGACAGCCTGTGCACTAGCAAAATTAACTGAAATTGGAATTATTGAAATACTAAAAACTAAGATACTTGTTATAATTACCTTGGATACTAACTTCATAACTCCTTAAAATAATATTTGAATTTATAAAATGCGTTTGCACTGCAATGCAATGTATACTTACTCATTATATCCTATTTTCACAAGTGATAATCATGCAAGAACTACTCCAAACAAGAAAAATAATGGATGATGAGAGAAAGCAAATTATTTTAGAAGTCCTCGCCGACAAATATTGCAAGCAAATCCTCCAAGATACACTAGAAAAACCAAAATCCGCAATGGAATTATCTGCTGATAAAAAAATCCCGATCAGTACCGTGTATCGAAGATTACAAACTCTATATGATGCAAAATTACTTGCAATCTCCGGTTCCATAAACGAAGATGGGAAAAAGTACTTCCTTTACAAGAGCAAGGTCAAATCAATCTCTCTCAAGTGTGACTTGGATGTTACTTCAATCGAAATCGTTCCTAACTTAACTAGTACGAGTTAAGTATTCTTTTATAATCATATGATTGTATGAATCTTAGAGAAAAGTGGGGTTGAACAGACAGATTCATAATCATAAGAAGGAATCTACACGTAGTATTACCTATAGACTTCCTGAAAAATTGGTTAGTGAATTAGAAACAGAAGCAACAATGAAAAGCATTTCTCAAAATGTGCTTGTAAAACAAATTTTAGA
>JAJETY010000042.1 GCA_021268355.1 Candidatus Nitrosopumilus sp.
AATATTACAATTTTAGATATGTTTCTGAAAGAATCTAGTTTTACCAAAGCATCACAATTAACAGGTATAGAAAAAGTAGAGCCAAAGATAATCGCAGAACCAGTAAAAGAGGCTAGAGATTCAATCCCAATTACGCAAGGAAAAGATGGTAAAGTTATTGCAAATGCATTTGTTACGCCTGAACAAGTATCAATTGTACTAGATGACAATTTAGAGATCAATGCAGATACTCCTCCTTTCAAATCATTTTTCCTTGATAGAATCATAGGAGAGATGAAAAAGAAAGATTCAGCAGATGTGGAAAATGGAAAAATCCAGAGAGAGTCAATAATTGATTATATAATTAACAAAAATGGTTCAGACATTAGAGAGATAATTATCAAAAATTACAGACAAAAAGAAAGAGTCAATGAACTAATCAATACAGCAGGATGGTCATTATCAAGAATGTTGGAAAATATCAACAAGTGATTATATGGATAAAATTGTAGTTTTAGATTTTGGGTCACAGTATAGTCATTTGATTTGTAGAAGAATCAGAGAATTTTCAGTGTATGCAGAATTGGTTCCTTTTGATATTAGTTATGAAGAGTTACAAAAACACAATCCAAAAGGAATAATTTTTTCTGGAGGTCCATCAAGTGTCTATAACTCTGACGCGCCAGTTCCAGAAAGTAAAATTTTTGATATGAATTTGCCTTTACTAGGAATTTGTTACGGTCACCAATTAATTGTGAACAAGTATGGTGGCAAAGTAAAAAGAGCAAACAAAGAGTATGGTTCTTCATTACTTACAATTGATAATGACAAAGATTTGCTGCATGGTGTTGGTGAATCAGTGAGAGCATGGATGAGTCATGGAGATGAAGCAGAGGAAATTCCTCCAGGTTTTCAAGTAATTGGTCATACAGAAAGTGCAAAAGCAGCAGCTATAGCATCAGATGAAAAATCTGTTTATGGCATTCAATTTCATCCAGAAGTCGTTCATACAGAACAAGGAACAGAAATTCTCAAAAATTTTGTTTTGAAAGTATGTGGTGCAAAACAAGACTGGACTATGGAGGGTTTTATTGATTCAGCCGTTGAAAAAATCTCAAAAATTGATGGAAATGTTCTCTGTGGTGTGAGTGGCGGAATAGATTCCACAGTTGCAGCTTTATTAATTCACAAAGCTATTGGAGATAGGCTCAAATGTGTTTTTGTCAATAATGGATTACTTAGATTAAACGAAGAGAAAGAAATCGAAACAATGTTCAAAGATAATTTCAATGTGAATTTTACATCAATTAATGCAGCCAATAGCTTTCTTGACAAGCTCAAAGGAGTAGAAGATCCCGAAAAGAAGAGAAAGATTGTTGGTGAAGAATTTGTTAATGTCTTTACTGATTTTGCAGAAAAGAATGGTCCTTTCAAGTGGTTAGCACAAGGAACTCTTTATCCTGATGTAATTGAGAGTGGAGTTTCAAAAGGACCTGCAGATGTAATCAAATCACACCACAATGTTGGCGGATTACCTGATTGGCTTAATTTAGAAATTTTAGAACCACTAAGAGAATTATACAAAGATGAAGTAAGAATGATTGCGAAAATCTTACAAGTTCCAGAAAAACTTTTCATGAGACATCCATTTCCTGGTCCAGGATTATCTGTAAGAATCATAGGCGAAGTAACACCCACAAAATTGGAAATTTGTAAAGTTGCAAGTAAAATTGTCGAAGATGAATTGGTTGAAGCGGGTATGTATGGCAAAGTTTGGCAAGCTTATGCAGCAGTTGGGGATGATAGAGCAGTTGGTGTTGTAGGCGATGAAAGAAAATATGGAAACATTGTAATGATCAGAGTTGTCGATTCAGTTGATGCCATGACTGCAGATTGGACAAGATTACCACATGGATTGTTAGAAAAGATGAGTAATAGGATTACAAATGAAATTGAGGATGTAACGTGGGTAACATATACAATTTCAAGCAAGCCTCCTGCTACAATTGAACCTCAATAGGTGAAGAATTTGGAATATGAAAAAATTTGTGATGAAATTTTACAATGTGATAAAAAAATCAGATATGTAGGCGTGTATGACTATGGCGAACTACATGACAAATTACGTCCAGGCATTCAAAGTTTCTTGTCAAAAGAAGAGACAGAATTATCATTGTCACAAGCTGTTTATCGGTGGTCTACTAGAAAGAAAACAGCAAACAAAATTGGAAAGCCAATATTTGCTTTAGCAAAGTATGAAAAAATTTTTCGATTAACTTTTCCCATTGGCGGCGCAGGTTTGGTTTTAGTCAGTACAGAATTAGATGTGAATTTGAATGAAAGTACAGAGAAAATTTTAGAAATCATAAATAAATACTCGAAATAATTTCTAGTCATTATGGACTTTCATGTTTTTGACACATATGTGAAGGGAAAAGACGGTCACACTATGCATTTTGATGTTGTTACAGACAACAATGATGTTGAAAAAGCCATTTCCTATGCAAAAGAATGGTTAAAGACAATTGGAGAAGAAAATTCAAAAGTTACAACTGAAGAATGTAAATTCTGTCACACACAATCTGTTCCTGAAGATATTGAAATTGAAATAATGACTAATGGTTATTTCATTTCAAAGATGGAAGGATGTCCTGAATAATTAATTTAACAAAGCTGCACCATACACACCTGCAGAATCACCTAGTTCATTTTTCAAAATGGGAGTGTCGACAAGATCTGAAAAGACTTTTTCGTAAACTGATTTTTTACCATCAGTATACAAGAAATCAATGTTGGACAAACCACCACCAAGAACAATTGCGTCAGGATCTAAAATGTCAATAACATTTGCAAGACCAAATCCAAAATTTTCTAAAAATTCACTTTTCCATGACTTTCCAAAATCACTATCAATCTCCAAGATAATTTCAGGCACAGATTTGAATTCTCCTGTAAGAGATTGCCATTTTTTTTCTAGTGCAGGACCACTGATATAGGTCTCAACACATCCACTTTTTCCACAATAGCATTGATTTCCATTTTGATGTAGTGTGTGATGCCCCCACTCGCCTGCAATATTGGTTCTTCCTGAATGAAGTTTTCCATTTACAGTTATTCCACCACCAACACCAGTTCCCATTATTACTCCAAATACGAAATCAAAGTTTTTTCCTGCACCCATTTTAGACTCTGCCGTGACAAAACAATTTGCATCATTTTCCATGAGGATATTTTTTTGCAATTTTTTTTCTAGATCTTCTTTTAGGGGTTTTCCAATCAAACATTGAGTATTACTGTTTTTTATCAATCCAGTTTTTTTGGAAATTGCACCAGGAGTACATACACCTAAAGAAAAATCAGAAATGTTTTTTGAAGTTTCTAAAACTAAATCGGAAATCGTTTCAATTATTTCAGAGTAATTTTCTTTGGGAGTAGCCACTCGTTTTCTTTCTAAAACATTTAAGGAATCATCAAGTAGAATAGCTTCAATTTTTGTTCCACCTAAATCAACACCTAATTTGTACAACAATATATTTAGAAAATTAGAATGGTTAAGTTTTAATCAATTATCACATATGAGGCATACCGCCGCCTGGACCACCAGATACAGCAATAACATCATCAATTCTAAGAATCATACATGCAGCTTCAGTTGCAGATTTGATAATCTGTTCTTTAACGGCTACTGGTTCTACAACATCAATAGATAGCATGTCTGCAATCTTTGTGTTTTTGGCATCAATTCCAGTCCACTTTCGGCCTTGGTTTTGTTTTGCTCTCAAGTTGGCCATTGTGTCAATTGGATCCATACCTGCATTTTCAGCGATTGTTAATGGAATTACTTCTAATGCCTCAGCATATTTTTTGATTGCAAGTTGTTCTCTTCCATCAAAATTATCAGCCCAGTCTTTTAGTAATGAGGCTGCATATGATTCGGGAGCACCACCCCCTGCAACAATTTCAGGCTTTTCAATTACATCTTTTACAACCATTAAAGAATCATGGATAGAACGGTCAACTTCATCAATTACTCTCTGAGAGCCACCGCGAATTAACATGGTTACAGATTGTGGGTGTTTGCATCCTTCAATGAATACCCATTTGTCAGATTCAACTTTCTTTTGATGAACCAGATTAGCAGAGCCAAGATCTTTTTCAGTAAGATCATCAATATTACTAATTACTCGACCGCCAGTTGCTTTTGATAGTTTAATCATATCACTCTCTTTTACACGACGAACTGCAAGGATTCCATTTTTGGCTAGATAATGTTGTGCAATATCATCAATTCCTTTTTGACAGATTAGAACATTCACACCTGCATCATGTAATTTGTCAACCATTGTTTTGAGCATTCTATTTTCTTCTTCTAAGAACATCTGCATTTGAGTAGGATCTGAAATTCTAATTTCTGAACTCATTTCTGTTTTTTCAATTTCAAGTGCTGAATTAAGTAAGGCAATATGTGCATTGTCGATTTTTGTTGGCATTCCACTGTGAACAATTTCTTTATCTAAAACAATTCCTTGTACAATTTTTGTATCCTGAATAGAACCACCGGATTTCTTTTCAACCTTGATATTTTCAAGGTCTACAGAATAGGTATCACCTTTTTTACTAACTATGCTGAGAATTGCATCAACAACAATTTTTGATAGAGAGTCACTGTCTTCTGAAATTAGTTTTGATTGCATACTTGTAGTTGCAATTTTGATAAGTGATTCTTTATCATCAGGCTTGATTTTCTTTGATAATTCAGAATAGATTTCAAGAGTTTTTTCTGCAGCAGCTTGATAGCCATCAATGATTACTGAAGAATGAACATCTTTTTTGAGAAGTTCCTCTGCTTTAGCTAAAAGTGTACCTCCAAAAACCACGGAAGAAGTTGTACCATCACCAACTTCATTATCCACAGTCTTTGAAATCTCAACCATCATTTTGGCTGCAGGATGTTGAACATCAATTTCTTTAAGAATTGTTGCCCCATCATTTGTAATAGTAACATCACCTAAGGAATCAACTAACATTTTATCTAGACCGCGTGGTCCGAGACTGCTTTTTACTAATTCTGTAACTAACTTTGCTGCTGCAATGTTGTTTTGCTGAGCGTCTCTGCCTTTTTGTTGTAATGCGCTCTCTTTTAGAACTAATACAGGTCCATTTGGTCCTTGTTGTATTGATGCCATTTAGATTCAGCTTCAATCCGCTGAATCCCCCTTTTTAATATTACTTAGTTGATCGCAGGGATGTAATTTCGCTTTTTAACATCCACTAGGCCACCTGAAAGAATTCTAACAGAAGGTAAGGCCAAAAATGGTAAGAATAAAGGAATTAGATGAGGTCTGGTAAATTTACAACCAGAATCAACAATAGAATTATTGATTTTTTCAAAATTAGAAGATACTTTTTCGAAAGAATCTGTTGAAACAATCCCTGCAAATTGTAATGGTAATGATGCAAGTATTTTACCGGATTTAACGACTACTAATCCACCTTGATTTTTGATTAGATGATTTGATGCAACCGCCATGTCAGAATCATTTGAGCCAATTACAATCATATCATTTTCATGGAAACTCCAAGTTGATGCAAATGCCCCAATATCAGCACCAAAATTTTCAAGAAAACCAATAGAGTGTCTATTTGTCCCATGAGTTCTATCAAAAGCGGCTACTTTCCAGATATCAGAATCAATGGATGCAGAAACAATATTGTCTTTAGATTGAAGTTGAGCAGAGCCAATCTTTGTAATAATTTCAGTTTGCATGAAAATGGTGTTTGCAATAACATCTTTCTTTTTAGATTTTATTTCAAAATCATTTTTTGAGAATTTTTTTAATTTTACAGTATTTTTAATCCAAGGCGAAATTGTTTTTTTCTTTATAGACCAAACAATTTTTCCATCAGATACAGCTAGTTTTCCTCCTACAAATACAGTTTTAGGTTTAAATGATTTCAAATCATTGAAGATTAAGATATCAGCTAGTTTTCCGGGTGCGATCCCACCAAGATCTTTTCCCATGTTGTAATAATCAAAATTATTTTTTGATGCCATAGAAATAGCATCTATTGGTGCTAATCCGAGTTTTACAGATTCGCGAATGCAGTGATCAATATGACCAAAATTTATGATATCTTTTGGATCAAGACCATCTGAACAAAACATCAATCGGTTGAGATATGTTCCATGAGATAAAACTCGAGGAATTATTTCTTTCAAATCACGTCTTATAGAACCTTCTCGAATCATTATCCACATTCCTAGACGTAGTCTCTCTAAGACCTGATCAAAATTAATTGGCTCATGACAGGAAAGAACTCCAGAAGAAACATAGGCATTGAGTTTTTTGTCGCTAGCGCCAGCAGTATGCCCATTGATTATACAATCACATTCCAACATTGCTGAAAGTGTTTTCATGGTTTTCGGTTCACGAAGTGTAACTTTAGTCCAAGAAAAAACTTCTCCTAATCCTAAGACATGGGGATGTTTAACTGCAGATTTTTCTTGAGACAAAGTCAGAGTGTTGCTGTTACTAAACTTTGCATCAACTGGCAATCCTCCAGGTACGACTTGGAAAATTCTTACTGGAAGATCTTCTCCTAATTTTAAAAATTCCTGAAATCCTTTGTATCCTCCAACACTAACTACATCGATTGGATCAGAGAAAAGAGAAGTTACACCGCAGAGAAGTGCTTGCTTTGCAAATTCTGATGGAAGAACAAATTGATCAATGTGTAGATGAGGATCAGCAAAACCGGGACCGACATACTTGTTTTTGACATCAATGATTTTTGTTTTAGGTCCTTCTGCATGTGATGCGTCTGGACCAACATATGCAATACGTTCACCAGTTATTGCAATCTGTGTTTTAGGAATAATTTCTCGAGTGTAGACAGACAATAAATTACAATTTTTTAAAATCAGATCTGCCTTTTTGTCACCCATGGCGACTGAATTTAAAGCAAAGATCGAATTTGCTAGGCTCAAAGTCACAGTTTTAGATAACATTTTGCGCCTATTATAGATTCAATGCTTAAATTACGGTGGAGAAGGTTTTGTTGATATGAACATACCAAAGGTGATCCGAAAGTACTGTGCAAAATGTAAGACACATACCGAACAAAAGGTCTCCATTTACAAGGCTGGTAAGAGAGGGGGTTCTGCAAGGGGTGAACGTAGACACGCTGAACGTAAACATGGGTATGGTGGACAAAAATTCCCAAAATTAGCAAAACCAGCCAAAGTTACAAAGAAAGTTACTCCAATTATGACATGCACTGTATGTAAAAAGAAATACAATAAACTAGGTGTTAGAATTAAGAAATTTGAGTTGGTGGCAGCATGAAGAAAGATCACGTTGAAATTCCAAAACCATCTAGTAAGTTTCAGAAAGTTAATTGTAATGAGTGTGGAGAATTGCAAATTGTTTATTCACATGCATCTACACAAATTGCATGCAACTCATGTGGAAACACAATTGCTGAAGCAACAGGTTCTAAAGCAAAAATAAATGGCAAAATCTCAGGCAGTGCCGAGTAGATCATAATCTTGAATGGTATTTAGATTAAGTCCAATTCTTTTGTCGTCAAGAACGATATAATTTTCTTCTAAATTTTCAAGAGAGTTAATTTTTTCTGAATCAATTAAAGAAATTCCTGTGAAATGACATTTATGGTTATTATGAATTATAGAAAATTCAGATTGAGTTCCGATAGAAGAAAGTAGTTTTTGAGTTACAAGAAAGCTTGTCCAGATTTTTTGAGAGTCAAATTGCTGTACAAGTTGTTGAATAATTTGAGCATCTAATAATGGAAGATCTCCCGAAGTAACTAGAACCGATTCATTGAACTTTTGTAATACTAAATTTAGATCCTCAACATATCCAAATCCAGGAGTATCAAAAGTTTCAACATTATTTTCTTCTAGCAGTTTTTTTGTTTTAGGTGAATGAGGACTAGTGACAGCAATAATTTTAGAAAAGCAATTTGAATTTTTTAAGGAATCCACAACATGAAGGATGATTGGTTTTTTATATTGTAAGAGGAGTTTTTCTTTATCTGATTTCATACGAGATCCCTTACCTCCAGCCATTACGATGCCAATCATATAGATACAAACACCATCAGTGAAGCTAATCGAGTTAGTTCGTTTGTAGCACCAATCACATCCCCTGTAATTCCACCAAAACTTCGTGTGGAAAGACCAAGCAGGAACAATGTCAAGGCTACAGTAACCCCAAGCATAATCAATCCAGTAGTCTCACCAATCAAGGCTACAGGAATAACCATGATAAAAAAGGCGGCAGTAAGTTTTCTCTTATCTTTCATCAGATGAACAAAAGGTGAATTTGAACCAGATGCAGCTGAATTTCCTAGGCTAGCCAAAAGTACCATTGAAAATTTAGCTAAAATTTCACTGATTAAAATCGCCTTAAACAAATCAAAACCACTTGTAAGTGATATTGTGATAATCAAGCCAACAAGATACAAAACTAGTCCCACTATTCCAGCTGATCCAGTAGAAAGATCTTTCATTGCTTGAATTTTCTTTTCTTTTGTTCCTTTGACCATAAGTCCGTCAGCAAAATCAGCTAAACCATCAGCATGGTGAATTCCAGTTACTATTGCAATAGATGCAACTACTAACAAACTTACCAAAAGTGGATCTAAAAAGAAGGAGAGGCCAAATCCGAGTGAACCAATTAAAAGTCCAATCGCAATACCAACAATAGGAAAAACATACATGTACTTTGCAATGTTTTCCAAAGTTGCATTTGATGAAGGAAATATTGTCAAGAAAGAAAAGACAGAACCAATTTCCTTAAGCATGAATCCACCATCCAACAAATGATAAACTAATTAGAATTGGAACCATTACAATTCCAAAGAATAGAATTGAGGTTAATTTCATAATAGATATTGCAGAACGTACATGTTCTTTTGTTAGAATTATTTCGCCACTTCCTAATTGGTAGTGATCTATTTTTTCAAATTTTGTACCAAGAGCACCCGCTAACGCAGCCATAGGATATCCCGCATTAGGACTCGCAGTTTTTTTTCCGTCACGAATCATTATTCTGTAAGATTCTCTCCAATCATTACGTAAAATTGCAGCTGAGATGATCATTATCAGTCCAGTTAATCTTGATGGTATGTAATTTAAGACAGTGTCACATTTTGCTGCAAACAATCCCAAATTTTTGAAAATATCAGTTTTGTATCCTATCATAGAATCAGCAGTGTTGATAATTCTGTATACAAATGCACCAGGTAATCCAAAAATTGCATAATAAAACAAAGGGCCAGTTATTCCATCGACAGTATTTTCACTTACACTCTCAAGCACGCCTGAAATTACGTGATTTTTGTCTAAATTTGATGTATTTCGCTTAACAATCATAGATAGATTTTCTCGGGCAGAATCTAAATTATCCATCTCAAGTGATTCAACAACAGCCAATGCATAACCTTCCATTCCTTTAATTGCAATTGTCGTCTTTAGAAGTACACCTCCAATTACAACTGAAACACCGAATACAATCCAATCAATAGAAAGAAGTGAAATTCCATAATCTAAAATTAAAAGTAATGTCACAACTACCCCAATGGGAATTGTAACTACAAAAATTCCGCCTAGTCTTTCAAGTGTTTTACTTTGATTTTGTGCAAGTGGAGTTAGT
>JAJETY010000048.1 GCA_021268355.1 Candidatus Nitrosopumilus sp.
AATATGTTATCTTGCAAAACTAAATTGAGTGTAATTAGATTCTAAACTCTTTGAGAATAACCTACGTCTTTTATTCAAAGTCCAACTAAACCAAACATGACATTCCCCAAAGTCTTTAGAAAAGAAGTAATCAGTAGGGGAAGAAAGGTGATCAAATTTTCACTAACAAATAATCAAGAGATCACAGATTTTATAGAATCTGAGTGAGTCGGATTCTAATTTTATTTATAAATCAACAATGATATACTTACGAAAGTTCACACCAAGCTTTAATATAATTAGCAAATTTTTCGAAAATTGAAATCAATTGCTAGCAATTTTTGATGTTGAGGGAGTTTTGTATGATGAAGAATACCTCCCAATTCTTGCGGAAAAACTTGACAAACAAGATGAGATATGGGAAATCACTAAACAAGGAATTCAAGGAAAAATTAACTGGGAAGAAGGTCTCAGAACCAGAGTTGCGGCATTAAAAGGACTAGATGAGAAAACATGTCAAGAAGTATCTGATGGATTACCTATTATGACTGGCGCAAAAGAGGCATGTCAAATTCTAAAATCTGCAGGTTGGAAATTGATGGCTGTTTCAGGTGGATTTTCACTTATGATGGGAAGATTAAAAGATGAATTGGGATTGGATTACGTTTATTCTAATGAATTAATTTTCAAAGATGGAAAATTAGATGGTGTTAAAATTAATGTCGATTCAGATAAAGCAAAATCTGCAAAAATAAAAATTGCCGAGTGGGGCGAAAAGAAAGAAGATATCGTTTGTGTTGTAGATGGGGCAAATGATGTAAAGTTATTTGATATTTGTGGGTTGGGAATTGCATATCGTGCACAAGACTTGGTTAAAGACTTGGCAACTACAACTTTAGAAGAAAAAGATCTATCTAAGATTATTGATATCATTAACAAGCATTACAAATTAGAATTAGAGGCTCCTACCCCCGCATAAACAATTTTTTACTCTAATTGATCAGATGATTTGATTGGAAATAATACCTGTTCAGATTGAAAAGGAAATTGAACCCTCGGACGATCTTTCAAAGTTAATTGCATCTTCAACTCAAATCCAAGATGGCGATATTTTGGTGATTGCTCAAAAAGTAATCTCTAAACAGGAGGGACGAATGATTGATTTGTCTACTGTTAAACCTTCATTACTTTCTGAAGGAATAAGTTCCCAATATCAAAAGGATCCTAGAATAACTGAATTAATTTTATCTGAATCAAAAAGAATAATCCGTATGAAAAATGGAGTTTTAATTGTTGAAACTCATGATGGAATTATATGCGCAAATGCTGGAATTGATGAAAGTAATGTGAAAGCAGGATTTGCAACTCTGTTGCCCATAAACTCCGATAAATCTGCAAAAATTATACGTGAAAAAATACTTGAACACACACAAAAAGATGTCGCTGTGATAATATCTGATACATTTGGACGTCCATTTAGAATGGGACAAACTAACTGTGCCATTGGAATTTCTGGATTATTACCTATAGTTGACTATGAGGGAACTCAAGATACTTTTGGAAAAACGCTAAGAGTCACGGCAATTGCAATTGCTGATGAACTTTCTGGAGCTTCAGAATTAGTTATGGGAAAAATATTGAAAACCCCTGTTGCAATTATTCGAAATTATTCTTACCAAAAAGGGGACTACATGACTAGTGAATTAATTCGCCAGGAAACTGGAGATCTTTTCCGTTGATTTCTATTTTAATTCCATAAGATTATTACCTAAAGACAAAAAATTTCATTTGAAATGCCCATTAACGCTGAATTACATTGTCATAACTCTTTTTCAAATTTTCATGTAGGGGATGATGAACCCCCTTATGATTGTGATATTTCCATACGTGATCAACTAGAAAGATCATACAAATTGGGATTGGATGCAATTTTTGTGACAAATCATAACACTTTGGATGGTTACAATCAATTATTGGAATACAAAAATAATCACTCTAAATTCAAAAACATTGATGTATTCCCTGCAGAAGAGATAACTACTGACACAGGAGCCCATGTTTTAGCATATGGTATTCATGATGCAATATCACCTGGACTTTCTCTTGATGAAGTAATTGATGAGGTACGTAAACAGGGAGGTGTTTCATCTGCTCCTCACCCATTTAGCTTACTTGATGCACTACGTGAGAGTGCCAAAAAATGTGATATGGTGGAAGTTTTTAACAGTAACAATGTTGACATATTGTCTAATGCACGTGCAACTGAATTTGCATTAGATAATAAAATGATCCAAGTTGCAGGTAGTGATTCTCATGTATTGTCTACACTTGGACGTTGTGTAAATGTAATTGACTCTGAAAATAACCTTGATGATATTTTATCCGCTATGAAACATGGAAACATCACAATCTCTCAAACAGGTTATGCGGATCAGACAGAAACACTAGACCATCTTAGATATAAAATCAACAACTCAAAAGATTATTTGATTGATTATATCTCTGAACATTACCCAAATGCCAAATGGCTTTTGACATTGTTATTGCGAATTTATGATTCAAATCAAAATAGTCACATGTGGTCTCTATTTTACAAAATAGCAATTTATTTGATGAAGAGAATTTCACAAAAAATCAATTTTCAGAATCACGACCCTAGTTTCATGAAAGATAGAAATCTTGCAACTATGTTTAAAATGGCTCTATGATCAATTATTAATCTAAAAAATCTCAAATAGATTTTAATATGACAAAACGACCTTTTTTAATTAGTTAAATGTCCGAATCTACAGAAAAAAAATTGGATGCAACTGGATTATTTTGCCCAGAACCTGTATTCCGAACTAAAATAGAAATTGAAAGAATGCAAGTAGGTGAAATTTTAACCGTATCTGCTGATGATCCTGCAGCTGAAGATGACATATCTAGATGGGTAACCAGACAAGGACATGAGTTGTTAGATATGTCCAAAGATGGAGATGTTATCACATTTCAAATTAAAAAGGTGAAATAACCAAATTATGACTACTGTAACAGACACAGATGTGTTGAATCGTGTAGGTAATACACCACTTGTAAAATTAGATTCACTTTCCCATGATAATATAGATTATTTTGCAAAATTGGAAGGCCACAATCCATTTGGGTCTGTAAAGGATAGAGCTGCATATTGGATGATAAAAGATGGAGAAGAAAAAGGAATTCTAACTAAAGGCAAAAGTATCATCATCGAACCAACATCCGGTAATACTGGAATTGCTCTAACTGGAATTGCAAATTTGTTGGGGTATAAAGTTGAGATTGTAATCCCTGAAAAAGCTAGTAATGAAACTAAGGAAATTATTAGAAATTTAGGAGCTAAAGTATTTGAAACAAGTGATGATTTATGTCCAAAAGTTGGAGCAGGAACTGATCAAAGTATTGCACTTGCAACATCTATTGCATCTTCAAGACCTGATACCTACTATTCACCAAACCAATATGCTAATGAAGCAAACTTCAAAGGCCACTATGTTGGAACAGGACCTGAAATTTGGAGACAAACAGAAGGCAAGGTTACTCATTTCTTTACTGGTGTGGGTACTGGCGGTACAATTACTGGTATTGGTACTTTCTTAAAAGAAAAAAATCCAGACATCAAAATCATTGGATGCCAACCCCAACAAAATCACCTTATTCAGGGTTGGCGTAACTTTGAAGAATCTGCAAAACCTGATCTATTTTTAAAAAGAGAAAGTGTGGTTGATGATTGGATATCTGTTGATAATGATGAGGCATTTTCTGTTGTAAAGGATGTTTTTGAAAAAGATAAGCTTTTGATTAGTCCTTCTTCTGCAGCAGTTTATGCATGTATGAAAAAATACCCTGTTGAAGATAATGCATGTGTTGTTGGAATTTTTGCAGATGATGGAAGAAAATTCAAAAGCGTTTATTCAAAACAAAATGTAATGTCTGAAGAAAATTTTGAAAACTGTCTTAAAGATGCAAAACACATGTCTGAACTGGCATACTAATTAATCTAGTAATTTCTTCAAATAATTTTCATAAAAATCTCTAAAATTTGAATTCATGTCTCTTTCATGATGTAAACATTTGTCACTTTGTTCAATTATTTGATTTTTAATTTGTCTACTCCATTGACTCTGCTGTGTATCTTTAGAACTAATTACGGAAGGATTTTCATATATCTTTTCCATTGTATCTTCCAATGCTAATGCTAATTGCCTAAATCTACTAATCTGTAAAAGAAATTTTTCTGATTCTTCTTTACTTACAATTTTGATTAAAGCAAAAACCTGGTTGTAATATTCTAAAGCTTTTTGATTATATTTTTCAAAATTTTCTATTCTTTTACTCCAATACTCCTTATTCGTCTTTTTCTCAACCTTATAGCTGAATTGAATTTTACTTAACTCCATACCTATTTTTGCTAATTCATCACTATGCTTTTTCAACTCCCCTTGATTATTTTCCTGTTCCTCAGTCACAAGAATCTGTATTTTTTGGATCAATAAAGAGTTTAGATTCCTAGATTCTTCCATGATTCAAAAGAATCGTTTGAATATTCTAAAAGGCATTTCTCACAAAATGAATCCCATTCACCAATTCCTATTTTTCTAAAATATTCCAATGTCCATTCGTATGTGGGGTTTTCCCTATATTGAAATTGTTGAATTGTATAGATTTCTTTTTCAAAAAACTTGTTTAAACATTTTTTACATTGTGCATTTTTCATTCTTTCTTATCTGCACTTTCAGCAAAATATTTGTCAACATCAATTGCTGCCATACAACCATATGCTGCAGCTGTTATTGCTTGTCTGTAACTTTTATCATGTACATCTCCTGCAGCAAAAACACCTTCAATATTTGTGTGAGTCTTATTTTTTAGAACAATATATCCTTCATCATCCATATCTATCTGGTTCTTGAAAATTTTGGTATTTGGTTCGTGTCCAATTGCAACAAATAATCCTGCAGCATCAATTGTTTTTTCTTCATTTGTTTTTAGATTTTTTAATACTGCCTGTTGCATCTTTTGGTCACCTTTTATATCCGCAACTTCGGAATCCCAATGAAATTTTATTTTTTCATTATCAAATGCTCTTTGCTGCATAATTTTGCTGGCTCTTAATTCATCTCTTCTATGTACAAGATGTACTGTGGATGCAAATTTTGTAAGAAATGTTGCTTCTTCAATTGCTGTATCTCCTCCTCCAACAACAATTAATTCTTGATTTCTAAAGAATGCTCCATCACATGTTGCACAGTATGAAACTCCTTTCCCGCCATAGGTTTGTTCACCCTCTAGCCCTAATTTTTTTGGATTTGCACCTGTAGCAATAATAATTGCTCGACCTTCGTATTCTTCAGACGCAGTCAATACTTTCAATGGTTTTCTTCTAAAATCAACATCAACTGCTTCATCATCAACAATTGTTGTTCCCATTCGTTGACATTGTTTTCTCATCTCAATCATTAAATCTGGACCCATTATTCCATTTTCAAAACCTGGATAATTTTCCACTTCAGTAGTATTTACTAACTGACCTCCTGGTAAGATTCCTGATAAAATTAATGTGTCATATCCTGCTCTTGAACAATAAATTCCTGCAGTGTATCCCGAAGGACCAGCACCTATTATCACTACGTCAAATTTTGTTTTTTTCTTATCTGGCATTTTTGATCCATCGTCTTTTGATTCTAGAATCGTTGCACCTGCATCTGCTGCCATCATAGTGATTTATCTAATAATTTCAACAATTTAAGTGAATATCCTTTTTGTTTAATTGTCTTTCATTCTCATGAGAATTTGATCACATACTTTTCTCATTTGTGAATCAGATCCAACACTGGAAATTCTGACAATATCTGTTGTTGTCATAATTCCTATGACTTTTTCATTTTCAATTACTGGAAGTTTATGAATTAATTTTTCTTTCATAATCTCTGAAGCCTCCCAAATTGTTTCTCCAGGATCTATGGTAATCAAAGGGTATGACATAACTTCTGAAATTTCAGTAAACAATGGTCTCCCTTCCGCTGCCACTTTTGTGACAAAATCTCGTTCGGTAACAATTCCTACAGGTTTGGAATTATCTGTAACAATAACACAACCTACACTCAGTTTATTCATTTCCTGTGCAGCATCTTGTAATGATGTAGATTTTTCTAATGTTATGACATTTTTACTCATAACTTGATTAACAAATGTGTTATTCATAACTTCTTAATTTTTTTCAATTATATCATATAAATTATAAATTATCATAATTGAAAATCACCACAGATAATTACTAAAGCCTTTTAATGTTGAATTATTTTATTTTTAATCATGGCTATCAAAACTAAAAAAATTCTTGTTCCTCTTGATGGCTCTAAAAACTCAATTCGTGGATTAGACATGGCAATTCACATAGCTAGACAATCACAAGGCGTAATTGTAGGACTAACCGTAAAATCTATTCCTGGAATTTATGCTATTCATCCATTGGGATTTTTAGATTTCAATTCTTCAAAAGAAATGAAAAAAACTCTTGATGATGCAAAACTGAGAGCTGCAAAAAAAGGAATTAAATTAATTTCAAAAGCATTATCTGGAGATCCTGGATACGACATTGCACGATTTGCAAATAATAAAAAAAATGGAATTGATTTAATTGTAATTGGAGCACGTGGGAGAAGTTCCGCAAAAGAACTTTTCTTAGGAAGTATCTCAAATTATGTCTTGCACAAGTCAAAAAAACCAGTACTTGTTGTAAAATGACTCAAAACACTAATAATTTTAAAAAAATTCTCGTCCCTCTTGATGGCTCTAAATATTCCGAAAAAGCTTTGTTAAGAGCATGCGAACTCGCTAGTGTTTTTAATTCAAAATTGATTATTGTTTATGTTGTGGAAAAATCATTGCCTATCAACCTCCTGGATCGTAAAGAATATCTGACAATCCTGAGAAACTTTGGAAATAAGACTCTTGAACGTGCAAATAAAATTATTTCAGAAAAAGGATTTTTAGCAAAATCTATTCTTCAAGAAGGAAATATTGTTTCTGAAATTGAGAAAATTGTAAAATCTGAAAAATGTGATTTGATAGTTGTTGGGAATAAAGGTCTAGGTGCAGTAACTAGATTTCTGCTAGGTAGTGTTTCAAATAAACTTGCCCAACAATCTCCTTGTTCTTTGCTAATTGTAAAATAACTCAACTAGCAAGAACGCTAACAATATCTGACTTTGTAATGATTCCTACTAACTTTGATTTCTTTACTACTGGAAGTCCACTAATATCATGTTTGATCATTAGTGTGATTGCGGCTCTGATTTCTTTATCAGCCTCAACTGTGACTGGGTTAATAGACATGATATCTGTTGCATGAAATGGGAATAGGTAACTCATTTGATTTACTTGACCTTCTTCTAATCCTTTTTTGAATTTGTATTCTTTTACTTCCTTTGGGTCAGCCGATTCTGCAATCCATTGAGGAATTTTTGCTGGTACAAAATCTCTGAATGTAATAATTCCTACAGGTTTATCATTTCGTTTGATTATAACTCTGGAAATTCCATACTTTAACAATAAACTTTCAACATGTAAAATTGGATCACTAGGAGCAGCCACTATTAGGTTCTTTTTCATTACTTCTGAGACTTTGAGTGATTCAGAACCTTTAGTTAAGAAAACTGTTACAAGGTCAGTTTTTGTTACAATTCCTCCTAAAGTTTTATCTTCGTTCAGAATAATCACTACACTAATTCTATGTTTTTTCATCATCTGTGCACATTCTTTGACTGTGTTTTCTCTAGTTAAAGTGAAAAGTTTTTTTGGTTTGAAATTTTTTGCAATTACTGATTTTATTGGCTTGTTACCTAATTCGTAAATCTTTTTTGCGATATCTTTCTCAGTAATAATTGCGATAGGTATTTTTTTATCTACCACGACAACTCTTTTCACTCGGTTTTTGAGTATTGATTCTCGTATTTTGACTAGTGTTGAGTTAGGAGTGACAGTAATTGGCTTTATTAATAATTTTGATAATTTTGAATCTTTTACATTCATGCGGTATTACCATGACTGGTCGTTAAATATATCGTTTCTAATCTCATGGATGAAAATCATAACTAGTAATTATTATAACCGTTTTATGTTCAATAGTCATAGGTTAAACATGGCACAAAAAGTTCCTTTGTATGTAATAGGTTTGGCAAAAGATGAACCTGTCAGTGAGATCATTATCTCAAAATTTGGAGATGCTCTAGAAAAAGTTCAACAA
>JAJETY010000022.1 GCA_021268355.1 Candidatus Nitrosopumilus sp.
GAAACCAGCAAGAAAAACTGCAACTAAAAAGAAAGCAACCAAAAAGAAACCAGCAAGAAAAACTGCAACTAAAAAGAAAGCAACCAAAAAGAAACCAGCAAGAAAAACTGCAACTAAAAAGAAAGCAAAACGTTAGAAAATAATTTTTAGTTATTTCTATAACCTTAAAGTAGGTTTATTCTGATTTTTTTCTAATGAAAAAACGTGGAGCTATAGTTACTATCATCGGAATCGGATTACTGATGATGTCTATTTTGATTGCTATTTCTGCAATACCTGATAATGCTTTAGGGCCAAGTGATTTCTTTGTTTCTTCATTATTCGAAGATATGTTTGATGAAATTTCTAATGAGATTCAACTTTTATCCGGTGATTTTACATATGTTTCATACACCACTAGTTCATATGAAATACCACTTTTGTGGGGTATCCAAATCATAGATTATCAACCCGGAGATGAGGTGTCTATAAAAATTTCAAATATTTTTGGTGATAGTTATGGTGAATTTCTTCAAAACGAACCTATTCTTTTTGAGGTCTTACAAATTTCTCAATCCGATACATTAAATCTTGAAATCAGAAATCTTGGTCCCAGAGATGTAACTGTAATTGCAATGTTTTCTGAAGATCCAGAAAATTCTGACTCATTCACAAACCCTGATTCTCCAGTAATGAATATGGTTATACCATTAATGGTTTCAGGAGTTTTAATTATTTTCGGAATAATTGTTTTGATAATTGGAATTATTGTGGTTTTAATAGATCTTAAAAATAATTTTGAAAATAAAAGAAATTATTGATATTAATTTAATTCCAAACTATGTTAAAAAATATAAAATAATTTTTTATGAATACACTTACTGAGGTTCACTACCGTTGATACCCATTTTTCCAAATTTACCTTTGGTTAAGGATACTTCACCTTTGAACTCATTGGTATATCCATTTACAATGACAACTGTATCTCCAACATTAACTGCTTTGATATCGTTACCCCACAATGTGAGTTTCATTTTATTTTCTTCTGATTTGTCTTCATTAGCTATTATTGCATCACAAACATCGACTGTACCACCTGCTTTGAGATTTACAGTTCGAGATTCTGGTTTTTCAATGACTTCAGCTTCGACATTAACTCCACTTCGCATTTGTTTTGCTTGTGAAATTGGTATGAATTCTGCCATGTAATTTTGAGTCAATTCTGCACGATTATAAGCTTTGTTAAAATTTATCCAAATTTGAGATCATTTTCCAAATTTTTACAAATAGCAATCGAAAAATACTGCTCTATATGCAATCTCATTGCAGAGATATCGAAGCCCGGTCAACCGAGAGGGACTCAAGATCTTCCAAATAGGAAATCCCTTCTCTTAGGAGTTCGTGGGTTCAAATCCCACTCTCTGCACTAAATTTTATACAAAAAATTGTCTTTAGAAATTAAGCAACAATAGCTTTTACTTTACTGATAGAATGATGTGAAATCTGTTTATGCATATTAGCTAGGTTTTCTTCCTTGAAAGATAAATTGCATCGAAAACATTTCCAAATCATTTCAGTCATGGCATTAATAGGCATAATTTGCTTATAAAGATATTGCATGATTGATCCAATTTCTTACAATCCGTGATCAATGTTTTGAAAAACATGCAATTTTTTTATTTTTTTAGATAATAATGAAATTTTTTTATGACTAAACATTGATCCAAGGGTTTAGAAACAAAAAAACTAACAGATTAGTAGAAAGATGGTGGATATTTTTGAAATTTTTGGAGAATTGTCTTATTTTGGAATTTTTCTTGTACTAATTCTCGTAAATTCGTCCCCTATCTTGATGCCTCCAAGCTGGATTGTCCTAACTTCATTTTATCTTCTTGATCCAACTCTGAATGTTGTATTCCTTGCCATGGTTGGTGCAACCGGTGCAACAATTGGTAGATTTTTTCTCAAAAAAATTAGTGGCATGTTTAGAAAATTCGTTAGCAAAGAACAAAAATCAAATCTTGACATAATTGGAGATTACCTAAATCATAAAAAATATGGATACCTTCTTGCGTCATTTCTCTTTGGGGCTACTCCGCTACCTAGCAATATGCTGTTTATCACATATGGACTAATGCGTGCAAAAAGTATTGGAATCTATATTGGATTTTGGTTTGGAAGAACTATTTCATACATAATAATGATCTATTTTGGAAATGCTGTATTGCAGCCATTCTTAGAAATATTTGAAGATCGACTAACTGGAATTTTGATAATTGATGGAGCAGGTATTGGAATAATAGTTCTATTTGCATCAATTAATTGGACAGTACTAATTACCCAAAAGAAAATAAAATTTGTTAAACCAAAAATATGGCGATTCTGATTGAAAGTTCTTGAATTATTAAAAAAAGATGTTAAGGAAATCATGGAAAATGATCCTGCTCATGATTTTGAACACATAATGAGAGTTTACAAAAATGCTCAAAAAATTTGTAAAAAAGAAAAAGCGAATGAAAAATTAGTTCTAAGTGCTACACTATTACATGACATAGTTTCTTATCCAAAATCAGATAGGCGTTCAAAAATGTCCTCAATTGAGAGTGCAAAAAAATCAAAACAAATTTTAAAAAAATATGATTTTGATGAAAATGAAATCACTATAATTTCTGATGCAATTCGAGATCATAGCTTTTCCCAACAAAGAATCCCTAAAACAATAGAAGGGAAAATTCTACAAGATTCAGACAGATTGGATGCTTTGGGAGCAATTGGTATTGCTAGAGTTTTTGCTACTGGTGGTTCTCTGAAGAGACCTTTTTACAATATTGATGACCCATTTTGTGAAAAAAGAAAATCGGATGATAAAACCTGGACGGTGGATCACTTTTTTCAAAAATTACTCAAACTAGAGTCTCTAATGAATACAAAATCTGGAAAACTAGAGGCAAAAAGAAGAACTACGTTTCTAAAAGAATATCTCAAACAACTGAAAAAAGAGATTTAGCATTACCTATCCGTAATCTATGTATCTATCGTATCTTTTTTCAATTTCATTGTTCTCACCTGAAATAATCTTTTGATATTCTTCATTTTTTCTAAAGTCAATATACTTCCGAATTGCATCAAATTTTTCATCTTTGGGATATGATTCAAAGACAGGCTCCACCATCTTTAGATAATCAAGAGTTTTTTCACGAAATTCCTCTCTTGAAGGTTTTTTGATTCCTTTCATTCTGAATTCTACGGATGCCCAACTAGCCCCAATTACATGTGGGAGTAAATCAAATGCCCTTTGAATCTCGTAACGTTCGTCGTTTCTCATGATTCTTGTAAAAATCTTGCAGCAGATTTGGCAAAATATGTCACTATCATGTCTGCACCAGCTCTCTTGATTGAATATAGGATCTCTTCAGTCATGTCTTTTTCATTAACATATCCTAGTTGTGAAGCAGCTTTTACCAGTGCATATTCTCCAGAAACACTATATGCTGAAACTGGAACATTGAATCTTCTTCGAGTTTCAGCAATCAAATCCAAATATGATAATGCGGGTTTTATCATAACAATGTCTACCCCTTCATTGATGTCTGTCTCCACTTCCATCATTGCCTCTCTAGAATTTGTAAATGGAACTTGGTATGTTTTTCTATCTCCAAATTTTGGTGCACATTCAGCTGCGTCTCTAAATGGTGCATAAAAATTTGAGCGATGTTTTGCAGAATGGGACATTATTGAAACATCTGAATAACCGTTATCATCTAGTGCATTTCTAATAGCTGCAACTTGACCATCCATCATAGCGGAAGGCGAAACTGTATCAACTCCTGCTTTTGCTTGACTAACTGCAATTTTTGAAAGTATATCCAAACTGATATCGTTATCTATTTTATTTTCTTGAATAATTCCACAATGTCCCGTGGATGTAAATTGACAAAGACACACATCTGCCATAATTACCATTTTTTCTCCAAAATTTTCTCTGATTTGGGAAATTGCTTTTTGTACAATTCCATTATCATCAAATGCTGATGAACCGGATTCATCTTTTTGAGTAGGAATTCCAAATAACATTATTGCAGGAATGCCTAAATCGCTTATAGTCCCAACTTCATCATTAATGTCATCTAATGGTAATCGTTCGATAGCTGTCATGGATTCCACTTGAGTTCTAGTTTTTAGATCCTCTTGAACAAATACAGGACAAATGAAATCTTTGGGAGAGAGTGTTGTTTGTTGAACCAATTCTCTCATTTTTTCAGATGTTCTCAGTCTTCGAAGACGTCTGGTTGGAAATGACATAATTGAAATTTTCTTTGGGTAAAATATAATCCTAGTCTACCTGTTCTTGTTTTTTATAGTCAAAGAGTTTACTTGCCAAATCTACTACCTCTGGATTTCCTTGTTCAGAAGCTTTTCTGATGTTGTTCATAGGAGTTGAAACAATACTCTCAACTACTGCTTTAGTCAACTCATCAATAATTTTAATTCTTTTTTCATCTTTCTCATCTAACATTTGAAGTGCTTTTTGTAATTCTTTCTCTCTTAGCAACTCTATATTTTTGAAAACGTCTTTAACCAATGGTTCTGCTTCTAATCTTTTCATTGATGCCTCTAATATTGAAACTTCTTCACTAATTATATTTTCAACGGTTTTAACCTTGTTTAATCTGGCGTTCATATTCTTTTCAACCATTTCTGCAATCTGATCAAGATTCATGAGTTTTACCCCTCCAATGGTTGCAACTTTTTCATCTACTGTCCGAGGATTCGACAAATCCAAAATCATCATTCCTGTCTTTTTTTCTTTCATTGCCTCGATGATTCGCTCAAACGTTACAAGAAAATATGGTGCAGTTGTTGCGACAAATATGACATCGTAATTATTGAATCCTGATAACACATCTTCAAATTTAATTGGAGTTCCTCCCATTGTTTCACAAAATGTTTGTGATCTGCTTAATGTTCTACTCGTGACATTAAATGCATATCCTCTTCTTTGTAATGATTTTGCAACAAGAGTAGAAACTTCACCTGTCCCAATCAATAACGTCTTTTTTGTTTTTAATTCATCAATATTTTCTTCTGCAAGCTTCACGGCCATAGAACCTACAGAGATTCCACCTTTACCAATTCCACTAGTATTTCTAATCCTAGTTCCAATTCTGATTGCTTTATCAAATAATGTATTGAGATGTTGACCTGATGCCTTTTGCTCCCTAGCTGATGTGATGGAATTTTTGATTTGACCTAGTATTTGTTCTTCTCCTAAAACCATGGAGTCTAAACCAGATGTCAGTTTCAATAAATGATGTAGGGCGTTTTGGTTTTCTTCAATTTCCATATTTTCGTCAAAAACTTCTTCCTCAAGTCCAGACAATGATGCCCAAGTCTTTTTAATTTTATCTACTTCTTGATTTTTTGATTTACCGAATAATTCTATTCTGTTACATGTTTGAATTATCACACATTCCTCCAATCCTGAATATTTTTTGAATTGTTCATATGCTTCGTTAACATCTTTTATTGTGAATTGTTCTAAAATATGAATTGGTGAATTACGAAAAGTTACACGTGCATTAATGATATTTTTGGTCATTTCCAATTCCTCACTATTGTAATTGCTCTTTTTTCAGCTTTTTTTATCTGACCGTCTTTTATTAACTGATCAATCTCATTATCAGCCATGATGCTGTGAATGCATGCTTTTCTCTCATCGGTACTGTGGATTTTCTCTTTTGCAACATCTCTAGCGATCTTTTGTATTTTGATTTGAGCAACATCTTCTTTTGTTATGATTTTCCTAAATACTTCTTCAGATTTTGTTTTTAGTTTTTTTGACATTGCAGGACTCCTTCCCCCAGTGAAAATTGCAATTTGAATCATTTTCTCAAAATCAATTATGGCTGTATTTGAAAAATCACTTTCCTCTGGATTATCTGAACTATATGCAATGATTTTCCTCTTCTTTGCATGATTGATGATTTTTTGATTGAGCATTCTATCCGTAGTTGTTGTGATGATTAAATTCGGTTTGAATTCTGAAATGAATTTTGTATCATGAACTTTCCCTTTTTTTAACTTAATTTTCTTTAATTTTACCAGTCTGCTAATTTTAGAAGTTATCTTGTCACTGATTACTATAATGTTGCATCCTTCTTTAATCAGAGAATCGATTCTTTTCTGTGCCTCTTTTCCACCTCCAACCACGATTACTGATTTATTATGAAGGTTCAGGTCTACTATCATCGATCAAAAATCTATCGATTTCTATTTATGTATTGAAATTTCTTCTAATGAACCTAGCTACATTTTTAATTGAATGAAAGGATCTTTGACATATGACCTCAATGGATAATCTAGACAAAGAACTCCTAAATGAAATCCAGTGGACATTTCCTCTAGTGACTAGACCATTTGATACAATTGCAAAAAAATTCCACTCCTCACCTGAAGTTGTTAAAGAACGTCTAATACACCTCAAAGAAATCGGCGTCTTAAGACAACTAAGTGCAATTTTTGATACTCGTAAACTTGGTTATACAAGTTCATTGGTAGCTATGGAAATTGAACATGACAAATTAGAATATGTTGCTAGTCAAATTAATCGTCATCCTGGCGTTAGTCATAATTATGAACGTGATCACCAATTCAATCTCTGGTTTACTTTAGCTGTCCCTCCAGGTTCCGATTTGAAAACTGAACTTGATAAATTCAATGTATTAAAAGGAATTAAAAAAGTTCGAATGCTTCCAACTTTACAACTGTTCAAGATTGGAGTGAAACTTGACATGATTGACGAAAAAAAACACAAAGTAGCTCCAACTGAAGAAAAAAAAGAAATCAAAAACGTAAAATTTGAACCTACTGATGAAGACAAAGACTTCATCCGTGAATTACAAAAAGACATGGACATTATTGACGAACCATTTGTCAAAGCTGCAAATAATCTTGGAATTACTGAGGCTGAACTGTTTGAAAAAATGAAACACTATGAGGAGATTGGAGTGATGAGAAGATTCGCTGCCATTTTGAGACACAGACAAGTTGGATTTACTGCTAACGGAATGATTGTATGGAAAGTTCCTCAAGAAAAAATATCTGAAGTTGGTTCCCAACTTGGTGCCTTCCCACAAGTGAGTCATTGTTATGAAAGACCTACATATCCTGATTGGCCTTATAATGTATTTTCTATGATTCATTGTAAAACTCATGATGAGGCAAATGAAATGGCAAAAACTATTCAGGATCAAATTCATGTTGATGATTATAGAATTCTTTTTAGTTCTCGTGAATTTAAAAAGACACGTGTGGAGTATTTTGTTGAAAATTCATTCTCTCTAGAAGAAACCGTTCCTGTATCCTAAAACTCGTTTTCATCATGTCCAACGACATGTACTGTACAGAAATATTGATCATTCATATTACAATAGAATGATGAACTTTCTCCACATTCTTTACAAGGTGGTTTTTCATCCTGCTGAGAGAGTTTAGTGTGGTAAATCTTACTCCTACTAGTAATAACTGAGTTTTTGTAAATTCTTGTTAGGTTTGTATAATATTCCAATTCCGCTTGATTGAGAGGGATTTCATTTTTTATTTTTTTAATAATTGATTCCCATTTCTTGTACTCTCCTATTTTTGCAAATTGCATTCTTTGTATGATTTCTATAGTTTTTTCTGAATTAATTGGTGGAACCAATTTGGAAATCAGTTTGCTTGGGGCGTTGCTTTTAATTCGTACTCTGGCCATGTATTGTACAAATCATCAATTTCTTTCATATCTGAAGAACTCAAATACTTGCCATCTGAAATTGCTGCGAACATTTCAATTTCTTCTTCACTTACTACAGTTGGAAGTACTGACGCAATCTTATTTTTTGATAAGATGAACTTGATTGCAAATTCTGTTATGTTGAGTCCGTTACGTTCTGCTATGGGTCTGAATTGTTCTACTTTTTCTAATGCCGATTTCCTCCATTCTATTTTTCTATCTTTTCTATGGTCGTTTGCAGGAATCACTGTATCAGCTTTTACTTTGCCGGTTAAAATTCCTGATGCGTCAGGAACACGAACCAGAATTCCAACATCTTCTTTTTCTGCTTTTTGAATAAGCTCATTTCCTGGTGTTTGTTCTAAAATATTGTAAACTGTTTGAATTGATGATATGCTCTTTCTCTCCATTGCTTCTAATCCTTCTTGGGTCCATCCAATTGCTGGCCCAAGTGCAACTTGAGATGCTCTGATTTTACCTTCTTTCATTAACTCATCAATAGTGTTGAATGTCTCGTTATTTCTAACATGATGTAATTTTGGATTATGTAGTCCTAATGAATCAAGATAGTTTGTTTGGAGTCTTTCTAAACATGCATCAACTGCTTTTCTTGTATATTCCGGACTAAAGTCTTGTGGTAATTCTGCATGTCCAATTTGTTCAACATTCGAAAAATCATATCCAAACTTGGTTGAAATAATTACTTCATCCCTCATTCCTTTGAAGACTTCTCCAATGAGTCTCTCGCTTTTACCCTTACCATACATATCAGCAGTTTCAAAATAATTGATTCCTAAATCATAAGCTTTTTTCAGCATTCTCTTAGCTTCCTCTTCTTCAACTTTCTTACCCCACCAATCTAATGCTATACTCCATGCTCCAAAACCTATCTCAGAAACTTCAATACCGCTTTTGCCTAGTTTTTTGTACTTCATCTTTTACACCTTATGTTAAGAAATATCTGAAATTTCTTCATTTATGTTTATCCAAGATTTACCCCTTCAAATTCTAACCTAAACTCGAAATCAAGGGAACGATGTCCTTTTTGATACATACTATCATAGGAATATCGTTTTTAACATATGTTGAGACTTGAGTTTCTCTCAAATCCATAATCAAATCTTGAAAATCTCTAACATTATCTACCTCAAAAGCTAACATGAAATCTTCATCATGTATTCCAAAAGAGTATGTTGTGTTTAGAATTACTTGTGGATATTTTTTACTCACTTCAATATGCTCATCCATAATCTCTTGTCTCTTTTCTTGTGGTAAGAGGTACCATTCTCTTGTTTTCGTAAACGGATAGACTATGACATGTTTCTTTGGGTCCATCCCTGTGACGAAACCATGCTCTTTCCCTTGCCCCTTTACATAGATGGATGGTCTCGAACATGAGAGATACGTTCTAGATGGAATAATGTATTTGCCAAAAACAGTTTTGTATAATTTTTCTATGGCTTTTTGAATTTCTTCTAACGAATTTCCAACAAACCATAATAGAAAGTCTGCATCATCTCTCAATCCTAAATTAGAATATGCTCTGTACCTTATTCCGGAATTTTTCAAAATGTTTTCAACTTCTTTTGCAGATTCTTCTTTTGCCAAGTCTGCCATCCATCTCCATTTAGGATCAACTTTGAAAAATGAGAAATTAAAATAATATTGCTCATTATTCTCGGACATATTCTCTAGAACTTGAAAACCCTATTTAAACAAAAACTAGGTTTTATGTAATTAGATTTCTATTAGTCTGATTTATGCAGTTTGTTCTAAAACCCAATCATATCCTTCTGATTCGAGTTTATCTGCAAGAGATGCATCTCCTGTTTTGAGAACTTTACCTCTTGCAAACACATGAACAAAATCAAGTTTGTCTAGGAATTTTAGAATTCTTGCATAGTGAGTAATGACAATTACTGTTGCATCTTTACTAGAAACTTGACTAATTGCTTTTGCAACTGCTTGAACGGCATCAATGTCTAGACCTGAATCTGGTTCATCCAAAATTGAAATTTTTGGTTTTAATACTGCCATTTGTAAAACTTCTGCTCTCTTTTTTTCACCCCCTGAAAATCCTTCGTTAAGATATCTTGAAAGAAACTCTTCTCTCAATCCAACCTTTTCTAAGTTTTCTTTTAGATATTTCTGGAATTCTCTTACTGTGATGAATACTTCTCTGTCATCACCCTCAAGTGCTTTACTAAGTGAATTGTAAGCTGTTCTGAGAAAGTGAGAAAAACCTACACCTGAAACTTCTGTTGGGTATTGAAATCCTAGGAATAATCCTTTTTTTGCTCTTTCATCTGCAGTTAATTCTAAAATACTTTCACCATCTAACAAAATATCTCCTTGTGTAACCTCGTATTTTGGATGTGCTAGTAATGTATATGCTAATGTACTCTTTCCTGAACCATTTGGTCCCATAATGGCATGAACTTCTCCAGAACCAGTTTTCAAATTCACACCTTTTAGAATTTCTTTCCCTTCTCGGGTTACGTGAAGATCTTTAATTTCAAGAACTGCCATGTTGCGCAATGTTTTGTTTCTATATATAATACCGACGAAATTTAGCTAATCCTAACGTAAATTTTTCAAAATAAAATGAAAAGAGGGGGGGGGGGTTAAATTTTTGCCAGAGATGGTCTCAAAGTAATTTTGAGTTTGTAATTTGTTAGAATCTCTTTACATCTATTTCTGATAGTAACTTCAGTTACTCCTGCAATGCTTGAAACGTCTCTTTGTAGAACGTTCTGGCCAAGCAGGACTGATGACACATAGAGATATGCTGCTGCAATTCCATTTGGAGCTTTTCCATCTGCAATGCTGCTATCTTTGGTCTTCTCTGCAATTTCTAAGGCTAGTCTCTCTACTCTAACCTCCGTTTGTGTCATGTTTGCTATTTTAGAGATGTATTTGTCCATAGTTACTACGGGTGCGGTCATTTGTCCCATTTCCATTACCATGGTTCTGTAGTATCTTGCTGCAAGTTTTGTTTTTGATTTTACGTCTTTTGGTGGACAAATTCCACGAATAATTTCTTCTAGTGATCTAACTACATCACATTGTTTGCATGCCATGTAAATTGTAGCTGCTGTAATACTCACTACTGATTTTCCCTTCACATCAACATGTCCATCCAAGTTTCTGTATATCATAGAAGCAGTCTCTAACACATTTTTTGAAAGACCTAAACCGTCACATGTTTCTCCCATTTTTGTTAAAACATTTGCGAGTCGTCTTTCTTTGGGTGATGAAACTCTTACTCTTTGTTGCCACTTTCTGAGATTGTGCATTTGGTTTGCAACTTCGTGGTTGATTGTTTTTCCACTAAAGTCTTTTGTACTAATTGCAATCTCAGTTGTAATTCCCAAATCATGTTGGGAATATGTTGTTTGTCCTGTTGCTCTTGCTAACTTCATCTTGTCTTCAAGATTCGAACTAATTGTTTCTGGACCATAATCTGCTACTTGGTCTGCAACTACTACGCCGCAACCGGAGCAGATTATTTCGCCATTCTGAATGTCACTAACTACTGTTGCTTGACATTCAGGACAGTTTTGTTGTTCTAGTATGTTCATTTTTTTCTTCTCCTAAATTTTTTCTTTGAATTGTCAGGAGAATATTCTGTCGCGAAAACACTTTTGCCAATGTATTTTTTAATGTTGTTTGTTAATGGAACTGCGGATGCAAATGGTCTTCTTACCGGACCTATCAATTCCATTACTTTCGCAACTCTAGTTCCCTTCTCGTCACAGAGTATTTGTCCTTCAACTAATTTGTTTGATAGTTGAATGATTACCCTGCCACTACCGGCTAGGTGCATTATTTCGCCTACCTCCTGCAATTAAAAACACTAATCATGATATTCTTATCATAGACTTCTGTCAACTTTACTTTAGCTAAGAGCTAGATTTGATTTTATTTTGATTGTTTGGACCTTCTTGAAACAAGTTTTTCGGAAATTTTGTTAAGAATTTTTGTCTTAGAGGATCCTTTTGGCAAAACAACATATCCTGACCTGACAAACGGTCTTTTTGGAAATCTCACCTTATCATCTGATTCTGTAATCTCGAATCCTGCTGATTTTGCTGCATCCATTAATTCTTTCAAGGATGGATCAAAAACACATTTTTCTAATCCCAATCTTCTACCTTTAGATTTTTTTAAATTCTTGTTGAAATAATCCAACCAGATTACGATGTGTTCGTAATCTTTCATTTTATTCCTTAACTAAAATTGCGTTAACTATTCCGTTTTGGCCTGGTTTTGAAACTACTCTACATTTACCTTCCTGAGTTTCAAGTATTGCACCTTTTGTAATGATGCCTCTTCTTTTGTAATCATTGTTTGTTGCGTTTTCTAATACTTTGAGAATTTTTACTTTCTTTACCTTGGCATCTCCAGTTGCAAGATTAACAAAATCAATTGTCTTAACAGCTGTTTTTCTATTCTTACCTCTAACGGTTCTTGTAATTGTGACTTGAGCTCCTGTTACTGCTTCATTTGGATATCTATCAGTTTCATATTTTCTTCTAATTCTAAGTGGATGTCTTCTCCCTCCAGTTGTTTTACTGGTTGCCAAATTCTCTACTGATTTTCTCACAAAATCTTCCTAAATTACTCTAATTTATACAAACCGCAAAAAATTAGCCTTAAAGTCAAATAACTATTTAGTTCACTTCGGATACTATTTGTGGTGTAGGATTTGTATGTCTTGCACTAGCTGTTTTTCTAACTTTTGAAAATAATCTCTGTTTCAGATCTTCCACATCACCCTGAATTCCAAAATATTTTTTGAATTTCTCTGTTGTAGTGTAAATTTTGATCCTCCCAACATTTTGATGAGTTATGTAATCTAACTGACGAAGCTCTTTCAAATGTGCATAAACGCCAGAACCTCTGACATCGACAAGCTCTTTTGATGAAATTGGTTGTTGATATGCAATGTATGATAGTGTTTTTAATGTGGCATTTGGAAGTACTGGCTTTGAAGCATATCTTTTAACCGTTGCACTATATTCAGGTTTTAATTGCATAACATAGGAACCATCTGGAAGAATTACTACTTCAAGTGCTTTAAACGCCGACTTGGTTTTTTTCATAATATTTTCAATAATTTCTATTGTTTTTGTTCTTGATTCTGTGCCTGAGGCTTTGATAATATCTTCTAGTCTCAATGGTCTTCCTGCAGAATACAATGCAGCTTCAACCCTTGCTGTTGCCTCATCCAAGTTTTCAATTTTAGTCAATTAGTTGTTTATACTCCAAAATATAGTTAAAGAAATCCTTTCTTCATTTTTGATCAGTTTGTTAATTCTTCTTTTATTACTGTAATTTTGATATCGTCATCAATTTGCTCCAGATCAACTTTTTGATCTCTTGCCAAAAATAATATTGCAAAGAAGCATCTGATTGAATCAACTGGGTCTAAATCCACAATAATGCTTTGGAGAAATCCGTGACCTAATCCTGAAATTTTTTTCATTATCAAGTCTTCATATTTTCCAATAATACTTTCAAGTGAAATGAAATATTCTTGAAAGTTTGGAGGTTCAATTGGCTCGATTGCAACTTGTCTGTTTCTTCTTGATTGTGGATTGGCAATAGTACCAATAAGATTTTGTAGTAATCCTAACAAATCATCAAGTGATACTGGATATGTCGACTCATGTCTGTACGGCATATCGATTAGATCAATATCGATATCTGTTCTCTGATGCATTGGTTTCTTTTCCATTGCAGCTCTTTGTAATGCAAAAATACTTTCTACTTTCATTCTATAGATTAATGATGATGATAACGCTGCCATACCTGCTACTTTGAGGTCTTTTTTACCTGATTTTTCTAAAATTTTTATCAATAAATTCAAAATCTGAATTAAATCAATCTCCCATACGTCTTTTTTGACAACTGATTGAGGACTAAATAGAATGTTTACTGGTTCTTGAGAAATACTATTGGGAGTAGGAGTTTCACTCACACGAATATTATTTTTCTACTCCATAATATCTAAGGGCTCTATTTTTTTCCCATATCCAGTCAACTCTTATATTGTTAGTATCAAAATCAATTTTATGAAATCGGCTCAGATACCAGGTCCCAATGAACCACTTAAGATCTCTGAATTTGAAAACCCAAAACCCTCTGGAACTCAAGTACTACTAAAAGTGAAATCTGAGGGCGTATGTCATAGTGATCTCCATTTATGGGAAGGTGGATATGATCTTGGTGATGGTCAATTTTTGAAAGTTACTGATAGGGGGGTCAAGTATCCTGTTACTCCTGGTCATGAAATTGTTGGAACTATTCAAGAAATTGGAGAAAATGTTTCAAATGTATCTGTTGGAGATGATGTTCTTGTTTTTCCATGGATGGGATGTGGTGAATGTCCTGCATGTAAAGTAGAAAATGAAAATCTATGTGATGCACCAAAATCTATGGGACTTTTTCAAAATGGTGGTTATTCTGATTATGTTTTAGTTCCCGATTCAAAATATTTAGCAAAACTTGATGGTGTTGATCCTGATTCTGCAACATCTCTAGCTTGTTCGGGATTGACAGCTTACACTGCTATCAAGAAAGCTAATCAAAACTCTCCTGAATTTATCGTTATTGTAGGCGCAGGTGGACTAGGATTGATGGGTGTCCAAATTGCTAGTGAGATAACCAGTGCTAAAATTATCTGTGTTGATTTGGACGATGCAAAATTAGAAACTGCAAAAGAAATGGGTGCTGACTTCATTGTAAATTCCAAGGATCCCGACTCTGTTAAAAAAATCATGTCCATATGCAACGAAAAAGGCGCGGATAGTGTAGTTGATTTTGTTAATGCCCCTCCAACTGTGAAAACTGGTTTGGCAATTTTAAGAAAAAGAGGTAATTTGGTTCTAGTTGGATTGTTTGGTGGTTCTTTAGAGTTGTCTCTTGTAACAATTCCCCTCAAATCAATTACCATTCAGGGTGCATATACTGGAAATTATAATGACATGGTTGAACTTCTTAGTCTGGCAAGAAAGGGAACTATTAACCCAGTTATTTCAAAAAGGTATTCCTTAGATGAAGCAAATAATGCATTACAAGATCTAAAAGAACGTAAAATTCTGGGTCGTGCAGTCATTAACCCTTGAGAACTAACTGTAAATGTTATTAAATAAAAACACTACATGAACAATATTGGATATTAAAACAAGTAGTGAGGTTGCATTAGCACATCTAAAAAACAAGCAATACATCACTGCTCATAATTTATTTGTGAACCAAGCAGAATCTGAAAAAAAATCTGCACCCGTTAAAGCTGCATTATTGTACATTCTAGCAGCTGAATGTAAAAAACAACATGGAAAAGAATCACAAAACGAAATTGCTGAAGCTGGAAATTTGTTTTTGAAATATTCTAATCAAAAAAATTCACGAAATGTTAAAGGCGCATTACTCTGTGCATCTAAATGTTTTCTAACTTTGGGTGATTTCGATAAAGCAAAAATCACTTATCAGAAAGCAAAAACATTTTTGTCCACTCAAATTCAAATTACAAGACCTATAGTAATCATTGATGATAGTAAATCTATATCGTTGAAACTACAAAATTATGCTGAAAAACTCGGTTACTCTGAGATTCATGTTTTTGAAAACGGGAAAAATGGAATTAAGGGTTGTAAAAATTTATTCTCTGAAGGAAAAAATCCAATCATTCTTTTAGATATGGGATTACCTGATTTCACTGGTGACGAGGTTGCAGAAAAATTACTTGATGAAAAATTAAATTTACAAATCGTAGTCATCACTGCTGATGAAAAAACAACTGAACGCGTACACAAAACACTAAGCTCAGGCGTAACTGCATTTATTCAAAAACCATTTACACTCGATGAAGTCAAGAAATCTCTAGATGTAGCAGAATCTGAATACTCTTTGTTACAATAAAAGCAATGACATGTTGAGTATATTGACATCTCTAATATCAATCTCATTTATTCTATAATCTATTAATTCTTCAGAAAATTTCTCAACAATTTTTTCAGAGGTATTATCATTATCTGATTCAATTTGAATAATTACTAGCATGTTCCATTCTCCTTCCAAATTTGCAACAAGAACATAATTGTTTAATTTTTTAACAAATTCTATAATTGCATCTCTACCTGTTTCAAGTGATTTTGATGGTTTCAGTTTCATCATAACTAACTGATATTTGTTGACTCCTGAAACATCTGTAAGAACTGCTTTGTATCCTTTTATGATTCCACTTTTTTCTAACCTCTCAATTCTTTTCCTAATTGTTCTATCTGAAACATCGTGACCTAATTTTTCTAATTCAGCAGCAATTTCTTTTGACGGAGTTCTTGCATTCTTGTTAAGAATTTCAATAATTTTCTGATCTACTTTATCTAAATTTGACCATGCATCATCGTTCATACTTATCTAAAAATCTAATACCTTTTGAATTTTTGCTTAAACTTCATACTCACAATCCAAATTTCTTATTCTTCTAGGAACCAACCTGACTCAAACTGATGACTATCCTCCATTTCGCCAATTTCTGTTGCAAACCTCCAGATTGAGGGATACTGGGTGTTCATCTGTTCTTTGATTCTCAACAATGATTCCATTTCTGAATTTAGATTTTCATCAGCAGTTTTATGCTCTTTACAAAATTTGCATTTTTCATCTAATGTGATTGGGTCTGAATCTATTAATGGATATGTTCTACATGCTAGAGGTCTGTCATTGTAAATTTTACATGGGAATCCATTATGGGGAGATTTGATGCCACTCTTTGTATCTAGAAACGGACATGTATTTCCATTTTTTTCAATTCCCATCATCTGATACCCTAAAATTTTTGTTGGAGTTGAGTTCCTATCCTCTGAAACTCCTATTCTTGGTAAAATTTTGATTTCCAAATTGTTTTCTTTTGCTAATTTCTCCATTCTTTTTTTTTCATCAGGCAAAATCAAAACACCAATTTTCCCAAATTTTTTAGTAGGATAATATTCTCTTTCTATGCAACATTGAGAACATTCATCTAGACACCTAAACTCCACAAATTCGTTCTATTTTTATCGAATAAAACTGATTATGTAAATCAAAAACCTATCAGTTATATGCTTATAATGTAAAATACTATCATGGGTAAGCGCCAAGTAAAAAGTGAAAGTGCACTAAAAGAGATACGTCTTCCTGAAGAAGGCGAACTTTTTGGTAGAGTTCTCAAAATGCTCGGTGGTGAAAATGTTCTAATCAAATGTACTGATAATGTTACTAGAAGAGGTAGAATCAGAGGAAAACTCAAGAGAAGAGTTTGGATCCGAGATAATGATATTGTAATTATTGCACCTTGGGACTTCAATGAAGCTGAGAAGGGTGACATTGTTTGGAGATTTACACTTCCTCAAGTAGAGTGGTTGAAAGAAAATGGCCACATTCCAAAAGATTTCTAATTTAATACCTTAGTTAATATAGTGAAGAAATAATTTTAAAACCAAATGGAACAAGGTACCGTAAAATGGTTTAACCGTACTAAAGGCTTTGGTTTTATTGAAAGAGAAGGTGGAGACGATTTATTTGTTCACAAAACAGATGTTGACGGATTCATCAACGAAGGCGATAAAGTCGAGTTTGAAATCGGTGAAGGCAAAAAAGGCCCAGCCGCACAAAAAGTCAAAAAAACAGAGTAGACAATGAATTTTTAACTTAAGATTTCATAATTTGTTTTCTTAATCTAGTCTATCTTTTTCTTATTTTTAGAATTATTTTTAATTAAAAATTGTGGTCCCAAGCGAAGGAATTGAACCTTCGACAACCCGGTTTCTGTATGCCTGATATGCTGTTATTCGGTCAGCCATCTAAAGCCAACAACTACAGCCGGAAGCTCTACCAGGCTGAGCTAGCTTGGGACAAGAAAAACGAAGTTAACTGCTATTAAAAAACTATCGTAGTTCCATCATTTGAATTACTATATATCCATAAATACTCGAAAATTTGGAAAAAATCAATTGTCTGAATTAAAATTAAGTTATTCTGGTTATGTTTGTGCCCCATATCTCCACAATCATGAATCTATTGAACTCAAAGAATTGTGGTCTAAATCAAAAAATATTGAAAGACTTTACTTTGTTACTGGAACATTTTCCTCTGAAAGTAAGCCTTATTTTTCAGATTCTACAAATCATTACCTCTTAGCTAAATTCAAAGACAGTTCTAAGATATCTGCTGACCTGTCAAAACACAATCAAGAGAAAACATCATTTGTGTATAATCTGAAAGATGATCTTTTCAAACACGAAGTTGTTGGGAGTGTCAATTTCGTATCTGTGTACTATTTGGAATATGATGATCTTGATGATCTTACTGAAATTGCTCATTTATTGGTAAAAAAAGACCAAATTGAGAGTGCAGGATTAGGAATCATGGAAACATTTTGTCAACATCCTCCAAAATTCACATTTCCATACTCGCAAAATATTGTCGTTATTGAAGTTGCAAGTGAAAAGAGCCATCAAAGTGTTAAAAAATACTGTGAACAAACACGACGTGACGCTAACCGAAAAGGTCTTGCTATGACTAATTTGATGAGTCTTTCAATTTTAGAACAACTAAAGTAGAAAAGTTAAATATTCGTCCAAAAACTGGTTTTGCATGAGCAAACCATCAGATCTTGGTTCACTAAAAATTGGTTCTTACATTCTATTGCCACATTCAGATCAACCAAGTGGCGAACCATGTAGAATTGTAGAATATGATACGTCAAAACCAGGAAAACACGGTGCAGCAAAAGCAAGAATTGTAGCCGAAGGAATTTTTGATGGACAAAAAAGACCTCATGTTGGACCCGTCAGTATGCAAATTCATGTCCCACTGATTAACAAAAAAGTTGGACAGATAATTTCTATGACTGGTGAAACTGTCCAGTTGATGGATTCTGAAACTTTTGAAACAATTGATGTTACGTTAATTGATGATGAAATTAAAGGAAAATTGGAAAACGGTCAAAATGTCGAATATTGGGTAGTAATGGATAAAACTAAAATCATGCGCATTAAGACATAGTCTGGATGCTGATGATTTTCGGAAAAGCCGTCTGATTTGTGATGACGATTATGAGTGTTGAAGCGTCCTTTGAATAAACTTTAACAATTGATGTATTGATTTTTTATTAAATGAAACTTGCTTCTCTCTTTTCAGGTGGAAAAGATAGTATGTTTGCAACATATATTGCAAAAAAACAAGGACATGAAATTAAATGCCTTCTAACCCTATTTCCAAAATCCGATGAAAGTCATTTACTTCATCACCCAAACATCAAATGGACAAAACTCCAAGCAGAAGCAATGCAAATTCCACAACTCACAATTATCTCTAATTCTGATGATACTGAAAATGAACTTTCTTTATTGGAAAATTTAGTGAAAACTGCAAAGGATGAATATGGAATTGAAGGATTGGTCCATGGTGGAATTAAAAGTATTTTTCAAAAAGAAAAGTTTGAAAAAATTTGCTTAAGATATGGTTTAACTGTTATTGCACCACTCTGGAATCTTGAATCCGAACAATACATGAATGATTTAGTTGAAGCAAATTTTATTTTTATTATGATAACTGTATCTTCTGATGGGTTAGATGATTCTTGGTTGGGAAAATCAATTGGTACTTCCGAAATTTCAATTTTGAAGAAACTATCTGAAAAATTTGGATTTAATTTAAATTTTGAAGGAGGGGAATCTGAAACTTTTGTAACTGACTGTCCTTTATTTTCTCATTCGATCAAAATTAATCACACTGAAAAAAAATGGGATGGTTATAGAGGAAGGTTTGAAATAGTGGATGCAGAATTGAACTACAATGCTTGATGGATTGAAAAGTAGTCTTAGCGATGCAATCAAAAAGATTGTGAAATCCTCTGGAATCGATGAGGAACTCATAAAGGAACTCTCAAAAGATGTCCAAAGAGCATTATTACAATCTGATGTTAATGTTAGACTGGTTCTTGAAATAACTAAACATCTCGAAGAACGCGCACTCAATGAGACTCCTCCTCCTGGATTATCTAGAAAAGACCATATTGTGAAAATCCTTTATGATGAACTTTCAAATCTACTTGGAAATGAATCCGAATTTGACTTTAAGCCTGGAAGGCAAAATAAAATCATCTTACTTGGAATTCAAGGCAGTGGTAAAACCACTGTAGCTTCGAAACTTGCGAAATTCTTGACAAGACAGGGTTACAAAGTTGGTGTAATTGGTGCTGACACATACCGACCTGGGGCACTTGTACAACTCAAAACAATGTGTGAAAAATCTAATGTCGAAGTATATGGTGAAGAAAATAACAAAGATTCACCTAGCATAGTGGAAAGCGGCCTCAAATATTATGAGGATCAACCATTGGATGTAATTCTAATTGATACCGCAGGACGCCATAAAGAGGAAAAAGATCTTCTTGATGAAATGGATAGAATCAATAAAGTTGCGACTCCTGATTTAGCATTACTTGTAATTGATGGAACTATTGGGCAACAATGCTTCAATCAAGCGGAAGCATTTCATAAAACAATTCCAGTTGGTGGTGTAATAATCACAAAGTTAGATAGTTCTGCTAAAGGTGGTGGTGCATTAGCTGCATCTGCTGCAACTGGTGCACAAATAATGTACATAGGCACTGGTGAAAGAATAGATGATTTAGAAAAGTTTTCCCCAACGAGATTTGTTGGACGTTTGTTAGGAATGGGTGATATTCAAGCTGTTCTGGATTTGGCAAAACGTTTGGAAAACGA
>JAJETY010000036.1 GCA_021268355.1 Candidatus Nitrosopumilus sp.
ATGAAGAGCATTCAATCACTTAAAATTGATGGAACTGTCTTGTCGCAACCAGTATTGATTTATGCATCAGATACACAAGATGACTTCAAATTCAATGTAGTTGCACCAAACGGTCAGTGTATAATTGGTTCAGCTGATGAATGTTCAATCAAAGATAGTACCAGACAAGATAGAGGTGGATTAGAGAGTGTTGAATACAATGGACAAATTCTCAGAGTAAAGTATAGTGGTCCTGATAGCGCATTAGAAAGATTCTCCATCACCTCCATTGATCCAATTGTAGGAGACTGGACTGTTACACTAGAAACTGAGCAAGGATTTATCCCACAAGCACAAGCAATCAAAGACTTGACTGTCAAAGTCAAACAAAAGATAATTTCAGAAATTATTACAGTCTACTCAGACTAGTCTATGGAAATGCAACTGATTCTAAAAGAATTGAATCAATATCTGAAATTTTAATTCTAGATTGCTCCATTGAATCTCTTTTTCTAATTGTAACGGTATCATCTTCTAGTGTCTGATGATCTACTGTAACTGCAAATGGTGCTCCAATCTCATCTAATCTTCTATATCTCCTACCAATTGCACCAGAATGATCCAAGAAAGCATCAAATTTCCTTTTTATTGAAAGATAAATCTCGTCAGTTTTTTCTTTTAGTCCGTCTTTTTTTACCAATGACAAAATTCCTACATGGGTTGGTGAGAGATATGGCTTTAATGATAAGACAATTCTTTCATGCTCTTTGTCATCTTTAAGAGAGTGCTCTAAAATCGTATACAGACTTCTATCTATTCCCATTGAAATCTCAAATACGTGAGGTAATACCTTCTCATCATTGTCCATCACTTCAAATTTCTCCTTGCTTTTGTTTGCATGACTAGACAAGTCATAGTCTGATCTATAGTTGCATGCAACCAACTCAAGCCAGCCAATAGTAGTTTCTACTTCAAAGTCAAATGCTACTTCAGCATAGAATGCCTTTTCCTTATCCCCAAGTTTCCTAAATCTACTTTTTGTGACATCTATTCCTGTTTTCTCATAAAATTCAGTCAATATTCCAAGATAATACGCAACAAACTTGTTTGGAACAGTTCCCGATTCGATTGCCTCTTTACATGTCATTGAGACAGGCTCTGAATCCGTCTGAACTCTGATTATAGTATCTTGAATCTCTGCAAATTTTTCCATCTCATTTAATTTTGAAGGATTGCAAAATACTTCAATTTCTGCCTGATAAAATTCTCTCAAACGTAGGAGACTTTGTCTGGGAGCAATTTCATTTCTGAAACTCTTTCCAACTTGTGCAATTCCCAAGGGGAGTTTTCCTCTCATGGTTTTGTACAATCTGGGAAAATCTACAAAGATTGATTGACATGTCTCTGGTCGAAGATAAGCCTCTTCCTCCTCAGGACCGATTCCTACCTTGAACATCATATTGAAATTCTTTGTTTTATCAAAATCACCTTTGCACTTTGGACACTTGATATTATTTTCAGATATGGCATTGTCAAATTCTTCCAAATCTGCACTCTCAGGAATATCAATTTGTGTCAGCTCTGCAATTGTTCTATCAGCCCTAAATGTTGAATTACATTTTGTACATTTTATGATTGGATCAGCAAAATTTCCTAAATGTCCTGAAGCCTCAAAAACTGATTTGGACATAATTTGAGAACCATCGATCTCAAGCATTCCGTCTCTTCTGATCAGTTCCCTTCTCCATAATTCTAGAAATTTGTTTTTCAATCCTACACCTGTTGGACCATATTCCCAAAATCCAGCCTGTGCATCAGCGTATACTTCACAGCTTGGAAAATAAAATCCACGCTCAAGTGCGAGTTTCATTACTGCTTCATAGTCCATATTTAATCACAAAAACCATTGAATAAATTTCTACGCAAATTCTTTTGCTTTTCTGATATTCTCAAAGTCATCTCTATCATCATCAATAGGTGTTTCTAAAATTATTGGTATTTTTTTCTTATTTGCAAATTTGACAATTGCTGAAATCCCTTTTTCACCAATACCGCCCATGCCCAAATGATAATGTCTGTCAAGATTACAACCTAGTTCACCTTTAGCATCATTAAGATGTAAAATTTTCAAATTATCCAATCCCACATACTTGTCAAATTCTGAAAAAGTTTTTTTCACCTCTGCCTCTGTTCTCAAATCATATCCTGCAACAAATGCGTGACATGAATCTAAACAAACACCAAATTTTTTTGAAGGTTTGAGTTGTTTGAATATTTCTCCTAACTGCTCAAAGTCTGAACCAACGGAATTTTTCTGTCCTGCAGTGTTTTCTAATAGAATCATCACATCATTTTTTGTTTTACCTGCCTCCATTAGCCCTTTGACTAGTCTCTTAATTCCAGCTTCTTCTCCTGTTCCTAGATGGCTACCAAGATGAGTTACAAGATATGGAATTCCCAATTGAGCACATCTCTCAACTTCATCAACCAAAGTTTTAACTGATTTTTCAAATCCGTCTTCTTTTGGAGTGGCTAGATTTGGAAGATATGGCATGTGTGCACAAGTTGCAAGTCTGTCGATTTTACTTTCTTCTAATTTTGATTTAAAATTTGAAATGTCTTCTTTTGTAAGAGACTTTGCGTGCCACCCTCTTGGGTTTCTAGTAAAAATTTGAAATGCTGAACATTCTCTTTCAACTGCATTGTCTACTGCTTTGTCAATGGAACCTGAAATTGATACATGACAACCTACCTGCATATCTCAGATTTTCTTCAAACATAATTTAAATCAGCATCAAAAACTCAAAACCAGATTTTTAAGTGAACTAGATAATTTACTAGTATGCTGGCATTAGGACAGGACGAAATTGCAAAATACCCTTTTTTGGCTGATGCTGGACAATATCTTAAAGATAAGGGATTCACTTTAGATCAATTTGGAAGGGATCCTGATCTTAAAGACTTGATAACAAAGGCATATGAGAGAATTCAAGTTGCAGCGGATGGAAAGATCTACAAATCTGATCTAGTTGGAGATCAAGTTTCAAGAGAGGCAGCCCTTCCCAGAGAAGTTTTTTCCTTTCTATTAGCCATAGTGTTGCTAAAACTAAGTGGTATGCATACTCTAATCAAGAGATTTGCACTCGCTGAGGCAAGACGAGCAGAAAAATACCTAGAAAAAGATTTGGCCAACATCTCTGATGAATCAAAAAAGCAATTGGCAATTAGGGTAATTGATGATCTATTTTCAGTTCAAATTGAAAAAATAGATGACTATTTTGTCATTCCCGTTTCAGATTATCTAAAACATTCAATTAATTTTCATGAAAGAGAATGGAAATTAATTAACAGACACGTAGAGAATGGTCAAGTCTTTCTTACTCCTCATGAAACAGTCAGGCTAATCAGAAAAGAACTAGGTACCTATATCAATTCAAAAATTGTAAATGCAAAAACACCAACAATGATTCCTGGTTTTGAAGATCATGTGAACAAACTAGTAATGTTGTCAAAAAAATTCTCAACATTCACAGTGACAACAGGTGAATACCCCCCATGCATCAAACATGCAATAGATGTTCTTGAGAAGGGTGAAAATCTTCCTCATTCAGGTAGATTCATGCTTGCCACTTTTCTTCTCTCCAAAGGACAATCTGTTCAACAAATTGCCCCATTATTCAAAAATGCCCCTGACTATAATGAGCGTGTTACTCTTTACCAACTAAACCATCTTGCAGGAACTTCTGGCAGCGGAACACAATATTCTTGCCCTTCATGTGAAAAACTAAAAACTCAGAGTCTTTGCTTTGCAACATCTGAATGTGATGGAATCATTACTCCCCTACAATTTGGAAAGAAGAGAAAATAATGAAAGAAACAGATACAAAATTTCTAGAAAGTGCCTTCAAAAAATATTATTTTGAACATTTTGATTTGATTCATGTCCCTCAAAGAACATCAGAAAGAGAATTTGGATATCAAAAATTCAATTCTGGTATGACTCGTCACATTTCCGTAAAAGACGATAAGGAATTGCATTTACTACTTATGCAAAATGTCCCATCTGATGTATACTGCTCTAATGCATACTATTCATTTCCAAATTTACCTATGAATGAAAAAGATTGGAAAGAAGCTGATCTTATTTTTGATATTGATGCAAAGGATCTTAATTTGTCTTGCAGATCCAATCACACCATATCGATTTGCAATGAATGCAATCAAATTTCAAAAAATTCTGATCAATGCTCAAAATGCAATTCCACAAAACTTGAAAAAAAATCTCTACCTTGTAAAAATTGCATTGACGCATCTAAAACTGAAGTTTTAAAATTATCAGAAATTTTAATAAATGATTTCTCAATTAATAAAAATGATATCCAAATATTTTTTTCTGGTAATGAAGGATTTCATATCTATGTGTATGATTCACAATTTCAACAAAGTGGTTCCAGAGAAAGATCAGAACTTGTAGATTACATAATGTTCAATGGTGCAATACCTGAAAAATTTGGAATGAAAAAATTCAAACCAAATAGAAACTCTTTTCCAGATTTTAATGAATCTGGATGGCGAGGAAGATTTTCTAAATATGTTTATGGTTCAAAATCAAAGAGATCCAAAATTATTTCAGAGTTACTAGTCAACGGTTACTCCTCATTCCAAAAAACTTTGGATGATGTTTCTGAAAAAATTGGAACAAAAATCGATCCCAATGTGACAATGGATATACACAGAATTTTTCGACTTCCGGGATCAATTAACAGTAAAAGTGGTTTAACAAAAATTCTGTGTCAAGACCTGGAAAAATTTGATGCTTATTCTGATTCATGTTTTATCAGTGAAGAATCTGTGGAAATAGTGGCAAATTGCCCAATAGAGTTTAAACTCAAAAATAAAAAATTTGGCCCATTCAATAACGAAAAAGTGAGTGTCCCCACATTTGCTGCAGTCTATATGATTTGCAAAAAACTAGCAACAATTGCCTAATTTTGCTGGTAAGACATTAATTTACCAAAACTCAACTCAACGTGATTTTGTATAGCGCCTCTACTGATAAGCAGACTCCACCACCTGATGCAGGAAAATACATCCGATTAGGCATTGTTGCAATAATCGGCATTGTAATTTTTGCACTTGTAGGTAATCAGGCAGTAATTTTATCAATGAATTTTACAGAATTTGGCGACCAGTTTTCCAAACCACTTTACTACACACTTGTTTCTACCCTGATTTTATCTGCAATTGCTCTAGTTCGTGTAAATATCACTGGACGATCTTCTATCTTCTGGTATGCCATTAATACTGCAATTGGATTTTTAGGCAAAAGTGGACAACAACCAATTTCAAACGTGGTCCCAAGCTTTAGAGACTACAAACTAAGTTCTGCACAATTTGTCATTTGGCAAATTACCAAGATTTTCCTCTTTGGTGCATTCTTTGCAAATATTATGTTCGGATTTGCCGCAATGTCATTCTTTGACGGAAATTATCTAGGAATAGAAAACTTGCCAAAATTATTTTCATTACCATTTATCACACCTGAAACTGATCCAAGTTATGCTACAGAAAATGTAGTTCCAATGATTCCTGCTTTAGTAATTTTGATTCCTCCAATTCTTGCAGCAATCGGATTGCGTCTAGTTTTGTATATAGGATTACACAGAATAATTAATGTAATCACTTCATTTGTACAAGACTCTAATGAAGGCAAACCACGTTATCTAAACTATGTCTCTTCTATTGAAGGAATGATTGGTATTGGAATTGTTTGGGCTGGATTTAATCTCTTTTTCACTGATCAAATTGACTATAACACAAGATACGTAATTGGTGGTACACTAGTAATTGGTTTTGCATTAATTGCATTTTCATTAGTTGATAGAATTAGAGCACGTGTTCTAACTCATATGTTCAAAAGAGATGTTTACATTAGAATCCTTACAATAATTGCAATCGGAATGATTATCGCAGGAGTTGTTTCTGTAAATAATAGCATTGCAGATGCAAAAAAGATTGAATTCTTGGGACCCTACACTGCTCAACAAATTGGTGTAAACCGATATCTTGGTGAATTAAACAATGTTCAAGAAAACACTCATGATGTACAATTAACATCAGTATCTCCAAATAATATCAAAAACTATGTGGCTCAAAACAGTGATGTTCTAGATGTAATTAGAGTGTGGGATTGGGAAGCAGCTTTTGCCAAACTAAAGCCTGAAATTGGTTTGATTCCTTATGTTGACTTTGAAGATAATGATATTCTGAGATTTAACAATACTTTGTATTGGACAGCTTCCATGAAACCAATTCTTCCAACCTCTGTAAGTCTTGAAAATAGATGGTATAATGAGCACCTTGTTTACACTCATGTTCCAGAAGGATTCCTAACTTTGGAAGCTACAGATGGACAAATAGTTGAAAGTGACCAGTTTTTCAAACAAAGAGAAATTTACTATGGTGAAGGTGGATTGTTTGAGCAAACATGGTCTGCTTATCCCAGTTCCAGAGGTTCTGAAAGTGCAGAACTTGGTGGCGTATCCTATTCTGGTTTAGGTGGATTAGATGTATCACCACCTTTGAGTTGGATTTTTGAGCCAAACTTTTTGCTATCATTTCCAGGAGAATCTGTTCACATAATGAGATACAAAGATGTCAATGACAGAATGGAAATCTTGTATCCTTATTTCCTATATGATTTGTTTGGAAAAGAACTAGATTCACTTCCAGTTACTGATGGGGAAAATTCGTATTGGTTAATTCCATTAATTATTGGATTTGACACACGAGATGTACCTTGGTCTGTAGGAAATCCATACTTACGTCTAGTCGGATATGCTCTAGTTGATTCATACGATGGTGATATTCAATTACTAAAAACTGGTGATGATTTCTTTACAGAAATGTTTGCAAGTCAATATGCAGAACAATTCCAACCAATGCCTGCATGGTTAGAAGAACAAATTAGATATCCTGTTGAATTGTTTAACTGGAAAACTGAAATGTACAATGTTTATCATGTTACAAATGTTGAAACATTCATTCAAGCAAATGAGTTCTATGAAATTCCACGTGGTCTTGATACCTATTATGTAGAGGCAAAGCCACCAGGATTTGACCAAACTGAATTCCTAGGACTGTTGTCACTCGAATTGAGAGGTTCTCAAGGAAGAAATCTTGCAGGATACATGGTCGTTGAAAATGATCTTACTAACTTGGGTAATTTACAATTCTATGAAGTTCCTCTAAATTCTACAACCAAATTAATTGGTCCAACTGCAGTTAGAGAAGCATTAGATAGAGACCCTGAATTTGCTCAATTAAAGACATTATTGAGAAATCCAAGAATTGGTGATAATATTTTATATCGTGTAGGCGCTCATGACGTTTACTTTATTCCAGTTTATACTGCTGGTGCTGGTGGTGTGGTTGCACAATTAGGAACAATTGCAGCAGTTGGTGCCGCATTCAATGGAGAATACTTTGTTGGATTAGGTGATACTCAGGAAAAAGCATTTGAAGCATACTTGAAGAAAGTTTCAGGCGTAGCAGGTTCTATTACTGTAGCTGATGCTGATTATATTGAATTAGATAGAAATGATAGAATTGAAATCATCAAACAATTATTTGAGGAAAATGGAATAACTGTTTCAGAACCTACATCAATACAAATTCCATTATCATTTAATGAAGGAGAATTGTTCTTCTTTACCGAAAATGATCGTGAGGAAACAATAGACTTCCTATCAGAGTTCATTGATGACTTTGTAACTCCAAGAAGTGACAGAGTCTTCATGTGGCAAGAGGAAAACAATCTCAATATTGGAACCATATATGTAAAAGACGGCATTTCTGAGATTCACTATGTCTCAATTGAGGTAGGCAACTAATTGCTTCTGGTTGTAGATAATGGTTCCATCTATACAAAAACTCTAACTGATTTTCTTGCAGAAAAAAATATTTCATTTGAAATTCAAACACCAAATATCTTAGATCTAAAATCCTTATCAAAATATGATTCTTTTATTTTATCTGGAAGAAGGAAAAATGAAAAAAAGACCAATGAAATAAATTCTAAAATCATTAATTATTCCATAAAAAATAATTGCAAATTACTTGGAATATGTTATGGTGCAGAGATTTTAGCTCTCACTTTAGGAGGAACAATAAAAAAAAGTCCTTCTCTTCAAAAAGGAAACGAAACCGTAAAGATCATTAAAAATAATTTTATAAATCATGAATCATTACAAGTTTTTGAAAGTCATAGCTTTGAGATTTCAAAATTACCTCTTGATCTAATTTCTATTGGTCAATCCAAAAACTGTAGATATGAAATTATTATGCATATTAGAAAGCCTGTTTTTGGAACTCAATTCCATCCTGAAATGAGCGAGGATGGAAATAATCTGATAGAAAAATTTTGTCTGCTTTGAATGATTTTAATTACTCTAAAACAGAATTTATTCATGGAACAAGAGGATCATGAATTACTCTTACCGTTAGTTGAAGAAGAAAACATTTGCCTTCCATTACCAATCAACGTTGTCTCGAAATATTGGAATATTGATCTTCCTATGTCTGAAGCAAAAGAAACTGCAAAAAAATATGCTGGATTTAATGGAAGTATTTTAATCGAAGGAATAGAGTCTGCCGAAAGACATGGCTTGGTGTGTAAAATTATTCATTCATCACTAAAAGACCTAAAAAAAATTATTGATTCAGGAGTTCCTCCAATAGTAATTCTTCCAGGAATCCCTGAAGTTACTCAACACGCATCAATTATTACTGGTTACAATGATGAAGAAAAAACAATTTTACATTATATTCAGAAGGGAAATCAAGAAGGTCAAATGCAAGAAGGAGCAATTCCTGAAGATGTTTTTGAAAAAGAATGGTCTGAAGAAGGAAAATTATTGATTATACTTGCTCCTGAAGATATCATGTCCTCTATCAAACTTGAAAATGATTCTTTTAACAAATCAAATCGACTATGCTTTGAATCTGAGCGACAAAATATACTAAGAAATTCTTCAGAAGCAATCAATTCATTAAACCAAGCAATAAAATTGAATCCTAAAAATTCAACTGCTCTTCATCTTATAGGTAGTATAATGAATGAACAAAAATCATCAGAATGCATAAAATTTTATGAAAAATGTTTAGAACTCAATGATCGTTCGTATCTAACTTATAATGGTCTTGGAAACTTTTATCTAAAAAATAATGATTTTGAAAAAGCAGAGGATTGTTATTCAAAAGCAATTGAAATTAATCCAAAACGTTCTGCAAAAATTTACAAAAATCGTGCTTATCTCAGAGAGCAACAAAAAAAGAACAGTGAAGCAAAAGAAGATCTCAAAAGTTATTTGAAATATTTTCCAAAGGCTCCTGATAGAGGAATAATAGAACAAGCAATTCGTGAATTATAATGCGGAGTGCGGGATTTGAACCCGCGACCTTCAGCTTGGGAAGCTGACATCTTACCAGACTAGACAAACTCCGCTTGAGCCCTATTGATTAATTATGATTAAATATCTTGATTTACAAATTATCTTATGGATGCAAGATGTCCTGAATGTGAAAAAGTTGCAGTTTTAGACGATGACATTACTACCGTAAAATGCCCTCACTGCAATTTTGAAGCAGATTACGATACATATCTTGAAATCATGAAAGATCAAGCAATAAACATGTCTTCTGAATACATTCCAGATAGACCAGGACTTTAATCTACCAATAATTCCCTTTATCAGAACAATCTAGATGTGATCCACAATTAGGACAAAACATATGACAAGCCTGCATGTCCACCATCTTATTATCGCATCTTGGACATCTTATCTCCTCATCCATATCCACCGTTATCTCTATTAATTTAAAAAAGATGTCAAAAGGTTAATTAGTCGTTCTAGATTTTTTTTGAATACTTGGCAAACTTCAAGATTACCATTTCCGATACAAAAGGAAAGTCAATGTCAAAAGAACTCAAAGATAGCGATGCTAATCCCCTACTCGGTCTAGAATTGGGACAAGAAACTGATGCTTCCATCTTGGGACTAAGTGGAAAACTAAAACTAACTGGAGGTAGCGACAAGTCTGGTGTTCCAATGAGAAATGATATTCATGGAGCTGCAAGAAAATATGTTCTTCTTTCAAAGGGTGTAGGACTACAAGATGCTGAAAAAGGACAAAGAGTAAGAAAATTAATGCGTGGAAATACAGTGTCTGAAGAAATTTATCAAATAAATTGTAAATTTGATGGCGAATTACCAGTTGAAGAAGCTCCTGTAGAAGAATCCACAGAAGAAAAAACTGAAGATAAAAAAGAATAACTTAACATATACCGATTCTATATTTTGACTCATGCATTGGAGAGATACACTTCCTGATTGGTACATAAAAAAATACGGATATCAACCATGTGTTAACATTGGTACTGCGGGTCATGTAGATCATGGTAAAACTACTCTAATCCAAGCATTAACTGGTTCATGGACAAGTGTACATAGTCAAGAATTAAAACGTGGAATCACAATTCGAGTTGGATATTCTGATGCTGCATTTTACAAATGCAAATCTTGTGAGGAACCACTAGGATTCTCTACAACACCAAAATGCAACAACTGTGGTGGAGAAAGTGAATTATCAAGGGTTGTTAGTTTTGTTGATAGTCCTGGACACGAGAGTCTGATGGCAAACATGCTATCAGGTTCTGCATTAATGGATGGTGCATTATTACTAGTTGCAGCAAACGAAAAAGTTCCGAAACCACAAACAAAAGAACATCTTTTAGCACTGCAAACACTTGGAATTCAACAGATTGTAGTTGTTCAAAATAAAGTTGATTTACTATCTTATGAAGACGCAATTGCAAATTATAAAGACATTACAAAATTTGTCAAGGGAACCTACGCTGAAAAAGCACCTATAATCCCAATTTCAGCTCAATCTGGGTTGAATATTGATGCATTAATCGGCTCAATAGAAGCCAGTATCAAAACTCCTGAAAGAAATGAGAAACAAGATACAGTAATGCATGTTTTACGTTCCTTTGATGTTAACAAACCTGGTACGAAACTAAAAGATATCAAGGGAGGGGTTATAGGTGGAAGCTTAACTCAAGGAATTTTTAATGTTGGAGATGAAATTGAAATCAAGCCTGGAATTCTCAATGAAAAGAAAAAAACCTATGAACCATTGGTTACAGAAATTACTTCACTAGGAACTGCCGCAGGTATTGTTGAGTCAGTTAAACCTGGAGGATTGGTTGCCATAGGAACTAAATTAGATCCTTCGATGACTCGTAGCGACTCATTTATTGGTTCAGTTATAGGCAAACCTGGAACACTCCCAGAAAACTCCACTCAATTAAAAATAGACGTCTCATTATTTGATTCTGCAGTAGGTACTACCGAGGATATTAAAGTACAACCAATACAGACAGGAGAATTACTCAGAATTAACATTGGAACAGCGCCATTATTAGGTAAAGTAACCAAAGTGAAATCAAAAAATGCAGAGATTGAATTAAGAAGACCTGCATGCATTTTTGAAGGTGGAAATGTAGCACTAAGTAGAAGAATTGATGAAAGATGGAGACTAATTGGTGCAGGAATAGTTGGTTGAAGTTATCTGCGATACCAGTTTTCTGATTAATCTTGCTACAAGAAGAATAAAAAATATTGATAAACTTGATGTGGAAATAGGTACAATTTCATTTATTGTTCCTGAGGTTGTAAAAACAGAACTCTTGAAATTACAAATAGTTCCTGAAAAAAAACATGAAATTGAAAAAACATTAGATTTTATCAAAAATTTTAAAACAATTCCGTTATCAGGTTCTTTTGCAGATAAAGAATTATTAGAATACACCAAATCCAACAAATCTATTATTGGTACAATGGATAAGGAATTAAAAAA
>JAJETY010000029.1 GCA_021268355.1 Candidatus Nitrosopumilus sp.
AGAACCAACACCAGAACCAACACCAGAACCAACACCAGAACCAACACCAGAACCAACACCAGAACCAACACCAGAACCAACACCAGAACCAACACCAGAACCAACACCAGAACCAGATTCCGCTTTTAATCAAAAAGAAATTTCTAAATCTTCTGAAGATAGAGATGTAATTTTTGTTGGCACAAAACCTATTATGACTTATGTATCTGCAACTTTGACTCAACTTTCAACAAGACATACTGTTACCATTAAAGCTAGAGGAAAAAGAATCACTCAAGCTGTAGATGTCTCTCAAATGATTGTCAAGAGAATGAACTCTGTTGGATATGTTGTAAGTGATGTGAGAATTTCATCTGATTCATTAACCTCTCAAGATGGTAAGCAACGAAATGTCTCTACCATGGAAATTGATATCTCAAAAGAATAATTTAAAAATTATTCTAATTATTGCTAGTATAATCCTTACATCAGTACTTTTAGTATTATTTTCAAATACTTCTTGTGGAATTCAACATATGACAATTTTAAATGAAATCCAAATTTTTGAAGAATCATCTGATCCAGAATTTTGTGAAGCAATTCTTGAAAAAATCGATTCTTTTAATGATTCATGTCAGCCCACAATAGAAATTCTTGATTGTGGCTAATCTGCTATTTCTTCCAAGAAAGTTATTCCAAAATAAATCAACATTAGACTTAAGCCAATCATAAGTACTTTGTAATTTTTGTTTGAAATAATTTTTGTACTTTTTGATGCTAAAATTGAAATTCCTCCTAACCATGCATAATCCATCCAAATATGCAATCCAAACATGATTAACATGCCTGAAAATGCCCAAATCATCATTGCATCTGAAATTAATTTGAATCCTATTGTTATCCACCAAATTATGAAAAATGGATTCAATCCACTTAACAAAATACCTGTGATCAAAGCACCTTGTTTGGGATTTGCAATGGTAGATTCTTTTTCTCTAAGAACTGCTCTGATTTGTATTATTGCAAAACTAAAAAGAGTTATTGCACCTAAAATCGAAATTACAGTTCTAAAATTCGGAAAACTTTCTAATGAAAAAACCCCTATCCCTAACAATATGACTAAAGGTAATTCTACAATTGCATGACCTGTGGCCATTTTGATACCTGACTTGGCACCTTCTCTTAGTCCGTATGATATGTTTGCAGCAAAAAGTGGACCTGGAGCCATTACTCCAGATGCTGAAATAACTATGACTAGAACTGCAAATTCAAAGAACTGTTCCATTTATTTCAATTGATGTTATTTCGATAATAAAATAAACATAATCTGATTTCTACATGTACATAGAATCTTTTAGATGACTGGATTCTTCCTGAGCTTCTTTGATTACAGTTTGTGCTTTTTCTGCTTCTTGATTTAATGCCGAAATGTCACAAGAAGTTCCGGGAATTAGTTTTGACATTGCCAAACAAAGTTGTGCACTTGACTTAAAGTCAGGACCTTCTCCATTTGTGTGAAAAATAATCACTATTACATCTTGTCCTGTAATACTTGCTTCATTTAGCAATGTTCCAGGAATTCCAGGAACTGTTCCATGTTCTAAAACTTTCAATCCTGCACTCCTTATTCTCTCTCTGGCTGAATCAGTACTCCCAATTCCTATCAAATCTTCACCCCCGTCAGGAGACTTAACTGCAATACTACTTACCACTAATCCAATTTTGTGTTTTTGTGCCCATTTGAGCATTGTTTTAGCTGTAACTTTGTGAAGTGATTGATCAAGCGTAAGATATGATAAAAATACACTGACTTTCAACTCTTCATTCACAAAAATTCTTGAAGGGTAATTTGGTTTACCATCTTTGATTATGCTGATTGGCGGAAAAGTGTCTGAATCAATAATTCCTGCTAAATTAAATTGTGATGTATGTACCATTGATTCCGTTGCAATTGCACTGCTGAAACCAGCAGATGGAAATCCGTCAATAAGAAACCCGCCTTCTAAATTAAGTGGTTTTAATTCTTTAATCCTAATTTCATGAAACATGAATGTATGTTATTTTTATTAGATAATAGGTTTTGTCTAATCTTTCAATTTTGTTACTAGTGCTGCATAGATAAAAGGTAAGATTGTTGTAACCTCTGCATGTAGTGTTGATTGTTTTGCTTGCTGTGTTACTTTACCCCATGAAATTGCTTCTCTCACCAGTGCACCACTGAGACTTCCATCAAATTCTTGTGCTGTGGTGATATAGAATGCATAATCTAATCCCTCTCTGTATTGATTCCACCACAATGTATGGTGTTTTGAAATACCTCCACCAATCATAAACGCACCTGATTTCTCAGCTTTGAAAATATATCCTGAAAGTAAATCTGCATCTCCTGTCATGTTTAATTTAAAGTCATTATGTTTTTGTGTAAATAACCAAATTTGACTACCAACTGCCCCATCCATGATACCTGGAACTACAACACTGATGTTGTTTTTATATGCCCAATAAAGAAATGAATCTTCTCCTAAATGTTTTCCAATCATTTTACAAATTTCCGCTGTTGTCATTTCTTTAATGCCATTTTGATATTCTTCTTCTAAGAATTCTTGCATCTTTTCTTCAATCAGCGGTCCATAGCTATCCATAGGTACAAGAACATTGCCTAATCTGTGGATGTTTTGATCTGCAAGTTCATTGTCATCCATTGTGAATGATCCTTCTTTATAATGTGAAAAATGTCTTGCAATATCATGATCTAAAGCACCACAAGTTGTAATTGCAACATCAAACCACTTGTTTTTGAGCATGTCTTTTAGAATCCCTCTTAATCCCGTAGATACAACTGCACCTACAAAAGAGATGAATTTTAGACACTGTTTGTCTGAAATCATTTCTGATAAAATTTCTACACCTGATGAGAGATTCACCGATTCAAATCCGCCAGATTGAGACAACTCTTCAAATATTTTTTCTATGGGTGTGTTAGCATGAATTTCTATGTCTTTTACGGGACGACCTGGATCAATCATGCTCTAATTCGATCTAGTCAAGTATAAAATTCTGCCTTAACATTAATTTATTTTTCAATTATTTAAGAAAACTTTAAACCCGCCCAATATCACCACTTTTCGAATGGCAGGAAGAATAAAAGTTGGATTAGTAGGAATTGGAAATTGCTTTTCAGGACTAATCCAGGGAATTGAATATTATCGGAAAAATCCTTCCCAGCAAGTAATAGGAATTATCCATGAAAAATTAGCAGGATACGGAATTCATGATATTGACTTTGTATGTGGATTTGATGTTGGAGAAAATAAAGTAGGAAAACCAATCAATGAAGCAATTTATGAATACCCCAACATGGTTGATTGGATTCCCAAAGATGAAATGCCAAAATCTGATGGCAAGGTCTATGAAAGTCCTATTCTGGATGGCGTTGGCTTGTGGGTTGAAAATAGAGTTAAACCAATCAAAAGTACAAAAACTGACGCAGAAATTGCAGAAGATGTAAAAAGAATCCTTAAAGAAACTGGAGCTGAAATCATTGTATCATATTTACCTGTAGGCTCAGACAAGGTCACACAATTTTGGGCACAAATATGCTTGGACACAAACACTGCTTTCGTTAATTGTATTCCTTCCTTCATAGCATCCGACCCAGAATGGGCAAAAAAATTCGAAGAGAAGAATATTCCTTGTATTGGTGATGATATTAAAGGGCAGGTGGGCGCAACAATTGTTCACAGAACTTTAGCTAAATTATGTAATGATAGAGGAACTAAAATTGAAAAAACATACCAAATCAATGTTGGTGGAAATACTGATTTCTTAAACATGAAGGAACAGGAGAGACTCGTATCTAAGAAAATTTCTAAAACTGAGAGTGTTCAAAGTCAACTTGATGAAAGATTAGATGATGATCAAATCTATGTTGGTCCATCAGACTTTATTCCATTCTTAGGCAACACCAAATTGATGTTTATGCGAATTGAAGGTCGTCAGTGGGCAAACATCCCTTACAATATGGAAGTTCGTTTAGATGTTGATGATAAAGCAAATTCTGCTGGAATCGTAATTGATGCAATTAGATTAGCTAGAATTGCTCTTGATAGAGGAATTGGCGGACCAATTAAACCTGCTAGTGCATATTTGATGAAACATCCAATTGAGCAAACTTCGGATGTCGCTGCAAAGATTGCATGTGAAAAGTTTGTATCTGGTGAATAATCATCTAAATTTGTTAGCGTCTGAAAATCTAATCTCTCTATTTTTCACATATTTTTCTAAATTGAATTCTTTTGAAACAGAATTTTCTTTCTTAAGTGTTGTAAGTTTGGTATTAACCACATTGTTGTTTTCTGCTAAATCCACAACCATGCTATTTCCTCCGAATCTATTATTTTCTACATTTGCAGCTAAAATGGGAATTCTATTTTCAAGTGCTCTTACTTGAACATACATTTGCCACGAATCAATACCTCTTCTAACTATTCTGCTAGGTGAAAAAAGAACTTGGGCTCCTTTCTTAGCCAAAGTATTTGCTACATTTGGAAATACCATGTCGTAGCAAATTACAACTCCAAATTTACAAGCTGTATTGAAAATTTTAGCCTCATTTCCAGGCTTGACTTTCCCTCTTTCATAATCAAATGGGTGTATTTTTTCCTGTTTTCCTATGAATTCTCCCTCAGGTCCAATCACTGGGGCAATTATTGAGGTATTTTTCTTCTCATTGCTGTAAAATGCCCCTGGAATAACAGTCATGGAAAAGTCTTTGGCTATCTCTTTAAATTCTTCAAAGTCTGAGTCAAAGTTTAAAATCGTATTTTCCTTTAACCATTGCTCTGGAAGGCACACAATATCCGTTTCTTTTCTTCCTAACTTTTTGAGTATTTCTGCAACTCTCTCAATACCTTTTAGATTACTTTGATATGAAATAGTTTGAATTATTCCTAATTTTACCATGTTTTAAAAATGAACTTTTGTTAATTATACCTAGGCGATGATTTAATTCATTCATTACGATCAAGTATGAAAGACCGATACGAAAAATTTCATACTAAAACAAGAAAAATTAAGCAATAGTGTCAACTAAACTTGTTAAACATCGATTATCTCATGATTTGAGAAATTACTTCTATTGGTTCACGTAAAAAAAGTTGAGATCTTTGGTTTCAAATCATTTGGTTTTAAGAATACCACTGTGCAATTTGAACCGGGACTTGTATCGATCTCTGGTCCTAATGGCTCTGGTAAAAGTAACATCTTAGATGCCATAATTTTTGCTATGGGAGAAAATAAACCAAAAGTAATGAGAGTTGATAAATTACGATCACTAATTCATGATATTGAGGGAAATAGACGTGGACCTAAAATGGCTAGATCCAGTGTTCACTTTGATAACTCTGACAGAAAAATCCCTGTGGACTCAGACACAGTTGAAATTACAAGAGAAATGGATGAAAGTGGAGAAAACACATACTATCTAAATAAAAAGAAAACAAACCGAAGTCACATTCTTGACCTTCTAGATATGGCAAATGCTGGATTAGGCCAACTTAATGCAGTTCAACAGGGAACGGTTACTAGAATTTCAGAATTTACTTCTGAAGAAAAAAGAAAGACAATTGAGGATTTGATTGGATTATCATATTTTGATGAAAAAAAGGCTGAGTCTGTAAAACAACTAGATGAAGCCGATAGGAGATTAGAAATAGCACTCGCAAAAATGGGTGAAATCAAAAAACGAATAGATGAACTGGAGGAGGAACGCAACCAGAAATTGCGCCACGATATTCTTGAGCGTGAATTAAATCGTTACAAAGCAATAGCTGCGGCAAACAAACTAAAGGTAATTTCAAGTCAAAAAGAATCAAAAGAATCTACTTTATACACGGTAACCACTGAAATCACAAAATTTGATAATGAAAGAAATTCTCTACGAACCGAAATAGAAACTTTGGAATCTGAAAAATCCAAACTTATGACAGAAGCTAATGATTATACTCAAGCAAAATCTTCACTTGACATTGAAATCGCCACTGCAATGGAGCAATACGAAGTTGATAATAGTGCAATTTCAGCATCCAAGAAAAGAATAGAACAAATCAATTCTAGAATTCCAGAAATCCAAAAAGAATTAGAGGATATTGATAATGCAAGAAGTGATATTGATACTCAGATTTTAAAAATCAAAGAATCAATTGAAGAAACTAACGTTAAGAAAAATAAAATAAACTCTGATTTAGAACTTGTTGATATTCAAAGAACTAAAATCTTAGATGAACAATCTGAAGCTGCAGCCAAAAAATCTGAAATTGACCTAAAAATAAAAGAATTAACAACTCAACTAAATGATGCACAACTTAAACTCTCTAAACTTCAACACGAAAAAGATGAGTCAAAAATTAAAGTTGAATCAAACACTACAAAACTCAAAGGACTTGAACAGGGAATTTACGATTTAACATCATCAAAAGATAAACTTGAATCTATGATTAACAACCATAATGCAACAATCATCGAATTGAAATCAAGAATACAAAAACTTCAATCTAAAAAATCAAAAATTGTTTCAGATATGGATGAGTGGGCTGAAATTTTAGAAAAATCTAATCAAGCTGCAACACGCTATGAATCTAAAATTAAAACTGTTAAAGGATTCATGCATGAAGATTATACTGTTGCAAAATTAAAAGAAGATGCTGAACAACTTGGAATAGAAGGTTTAGTTTATGAAATGATTTCTTGGGAAAAAGACTATGAACGTTCTGTATTAGCTGTTAGTTCTGATTGGATTAAAGCTATAGTTGTAAAAGACTTTGCCACTCTTCTTGGAATTGCAGAATTTGCAAGATCTAGAAAATTATCTAAACTAAAGATAATTCCTATGGACTCGATTCCTAAATTCAATCTAAAACTACCCACAGATTCAGGTGTTATTGGAGTACTTTCTGATTTTGTAGGGTGCAAACCTGCTTATGCTGATCTTAAAACATTCCTCTTTGGAAATATTGTCCTAACAAAAACTAGGGAGTCTGCCTATAATGTTTCTCAATCTGGATACAAAGCAGTAACTATGGATGGTGAGTTCTTTGAGGCAAAAGGTGGAACTGTTGTTATTGATATTGATTCAAAAATTTCAAAACTAACAAAATTAATTTCCATGAGTAGTGATGTTGATGGATTATTCCAATCAATTAATGCTGTTAAGAAATATCTTTTGTTAAAAAAGAATGCCATAAAAAAGCTGGATGACTCTATTCAATTAAATTCTGAAAGACTTTCAATATCTGAAAAATCTTTAGCATCTACAAACGAGAACTATACTACCCTTACACCAAGAATTGAATCTGCAATTAATATGAAAAAACAACTTTCTGAAAGAATTGCTGATTTGACTTCTCGAGATCAAAATATTGAATCAGAAGTTTTAACGAATGAGTCCCATGTTGAATCATTATTGGAACGTATTTCAATTGTTGAACAAAACTATGCTAGTGGGGAGCAAACACGTATTGCAAATGAATTATCTAGAATAAATCTAAAAAAAGTAGAAACTGAAAAACTATACACTACAATTACAAATGAATATCGTGACAAATCTTCTCAATTAACAACACTGGAAACTCAAGACAATCGTGAAAAATCCCAGTCTAATCGCCTTCATGATGAAGAAATCTCATTAAATTCGGAAAAAGAGGAATTATACTCAAAAATTAATCAATTGGAAATCCAAAAAGAATCTAAGAATGAAGTTCTAGTTAAATTAAGGCAAAAAGAGCAAGATCTTATCGAAACATCCGGTTCCTCAATAGGACAACTCAAAGAATTTGATGATAAACTCAAAATATTATCTGATAATGATAGGGAATTGACTAAACAAATCAATACCTTGGAAAGGCAATCTGATTCTTTGAATAGAGATTTACATGATTTAATTGAAAATGAGGTGAAATTACAACAAATCTTATCTGCATTTGGTTTTGATAAAGACATGGAAACGTTTGATGTCGAATCAATTGTTCAAGGACTTTCAGCAGAACTTGCTTCACTAAACGCACTAAATGCTAAAGCTCCTGAAACATACCTTGAAGTATCTTATGGTTATCGTTCAATGTCTACAAGAAAGAACTCTTTAGAAGAGGAGCGAAACTCTATTGTTAAATTCATTGAAGATATTGAAAAAGATAAACGTCAAACATTTTTGGACGCCTTTGATAAAGTCGATAAAGAAATTAAATTAATTTTTAATAAAATGACTGGTGGAAATGCTTGGCTAGAATTACAAAACGAAGATGATATATTTAATTCCGGAATTTCTTACTTGATTCAATTTCCAAATAAACCAAAAAGAGAATCCACCTCTATTAGTGGTGGTGAGAAAACATTAGCTGCCATTGTATTTGTACTTGCTTTACAAAAACTCAAACCATCTCCATTTTATTTATTTGATGAAGTTGATGCACACCTTGATGCACCCAACTCTGAAAGATTATCAAATATTTTGGAAGAGCGATCTAAAGAAAGTCAATTCATCATGGTCTCTCTAAAAGATTCTGTAGTTCAAAAAGCAAAATTGATCTATGGTGTATTTCCAAAAAATGGCGTTTCTAATGTTGTTACTTATAAAGACAAACGTATGCCTTCAGTTAGAACATCCTAATTGATTTTTACGTGACATGCTGAATAATGTTCATCATCAATTTTCTCTAAGTTTGGCTCTACCGTACACTTGTCTATCACATATGGACATCTATTTCTGAATCTACAACCTTTTAGAATGTCTATGTTTGATGGATCTTTAATTCTGATTTCTTTTTCTTTTTTCAAATTCTCTGGGTCTGGCTCTGAAATTGCATCAATTAGTGCCTGCGTGTATGGGTGCTTTGGACTAAGAAGCACTTGATCAATTGGTCCAATTTCAACAATTTTACCCATGTATAAAATTCCTATTCTTTGACCAAAATACCTCGCAGTTGCTAAATCATGTGTGATATAGATAAAAGAAATATTGTACTTTCTTTGTAACTCTTGCATCAATTCTAGCATCTCTGCCCTTATCGATACGTCCAGCATTGAAACTGGCTCATCTGCTAAAATGGCCTTGGGTTTTAATGATAATGCTCTTGCTAAAACTACTCTTTGTCTTTGTCCTCCTGACAACATGTGTGGATATTTTTTGACAATTTCTTGAGCTGGTTCTAATTTCACTTCGTGCAGTACTTCGATAACTCTCTTTTTCCTTTCATTTTTGTTTCCAATATTATGAATTTCCAATGGTTCGGAAATAATATCTCCAATTTTCATTCTTGGATTAATTGAGTCATATGGATCCTGATGAATCATCTGACATCCCATTCTTATTTTTTCTAAATTTACAGAATTTTCACTAATCTCTTGATTCTCAAAAAATATTTTTCCTGAATCTTGTTTTATTGATCCTAAAATTAATTTTGCAATAGTTGATTTTCCTGAACCTGATTCTCCTGCTAATACAAACACTTCTCCTTTTTTTACTGAAAATGAAATGTCATCAGTTGCTCTAACAATATTTGATTCTTTTTCAAACATTCCCTTTTTTGTAAAATATTTTTTTAAATGCTCTATTCTGATAATTTCATTCAACAATAATCTTTGTATTTAGAAGTATATCAAGAAATATGATTTATGCCTAAAGAAATGCTTAAAGCTTTTATTACTTCGTATGGTCATTTTAATACTTGAATAACTCTGTACAAAAAAATAAAGAATATAAAAAATACATTGTTGATTCTAGATTAAAGTATTTTAAACCTCATGCAACTAAAATTGAAAAAACCTTTGCAGAAGAAATTTCATCCAGCCTGGATAGAGTGAACAAATCCATACATCCCAAGTTTTTTTATGATAAAAATGGCTCAGATTTATTTGAAAAAATTTGTTCGCTTCCTGAATATTATCCTACTAGAACTGAAATTTCCATCCTCAAAAACCTAGAATCTGAATTGGATACATTCTTAGAAAATGATTTTAGATTGGTAGAATTGGGAAGCGGCTCATCCACAAAGACTCGATTAATTTTAGATTTCTTGACTTCGACTCAAAAAAATACTGAATATTTCCCCATAGATATTTCTGAAATTCTAACGGAAAGTTCTGAAGAACTCCTCAATGATTACAAAAATCTCTCAATCACTGGAATAATTGATACTTATGAGGGTGGTTTGGAATTTTTGAAAACGTATGATGATAAAAGTAATCTAATTATTTTTTTGGGTTCAAGTTTTGGTAATTTTTCACCTATTGATGGATATAGATTTTTAGAAAAAGTTTATGCAACTATGAAACCAGGTGATCTATTTCTGATTGGTCTTGATCTTGTTAAAGATAAATTAATTCTTGAATCTGCTTATAATGATTCTGACGGTGTTACTGCTAAATTTAATCTCAATGTACTATCTAGAATCAATGATGAATTAGATGCCGATTTTAATCTGAGTAACTTTTCACATCGTGCAATTTATAATGAAAACGATCAACGAATTGAAATGTATTTGAAATCATTAGTTGATCAGTCTATTATTATTTCAAAATCTCATTTAGAGTTGAAATTAAAAAAAGATGAACTAATCCATACTGAGTATTCTCACAAATATCTTTTATCTCAAATTCATGATCTTCTTGATGACATAGGCTTTGATCTTAAACGCACGTGGTTTGATGATAAAAAATATTTTTCATTAACCCTGGTTTCAAAAAATTAGATGTCATCTACACATCTGAAACCAGAAAATAACCATCTCTCATCCAATCTGAAAAAATTCCTATAACTGCCACGAATTGACATTTTTGGTGTTCCAAATGAACCTCCTCTGAGAACTTTTTGATTTGTAAACCACTTGTCGTTATACTCATCAAATCCTGATTTGAAACCTGGATATCCTATGAATTCTGATGATGTCCATTCCCAAACATCCCCGATCATCTGGTGACAGCCTGAAGGGCTTATTCCTTCTGGATATGTGCCAATTTCTGTACATCCCCAATGATATGATTCTAGAAGATTGCATTTAGTATTGGTTGGTTGATTATTTCCCCATGGGAATATTGATTTTTTTTGAGTCTCTTCATTCCAACAAGCTGCTTTTTCCCATTCGGCCTCTGTTGGTAATCTTTTTCCTGCCCATTTACAGTATGCATCAGCTTCATAGAAACTAATATGACATACTGGCTCGTTTGGATTAATTTCTCTAATTCCTAAAAAATCTCTGATAAACCACTTATCATCTATTCTTTCCCAATACATTGGAGCATTCCATTTGTTAGCCTTTACTTTTTCCCATCCGTCTGATAACCAATACTTGAATGTGTTGTATCCGCCATCTTCAATAAATTCAAGATATTGTTTATTTGTAATAGGATAAACATCAATTTTGTAATCATTTAGATACACTTTATGTTCAGGAAGTTCAATATCATAACAAAAGCCTTCACCATTAAATCCCATAGCATACAATCCACCTTTTACTTCGACAGAAGTTTGTTGAGCTATGTTTTGTTTAGTAATCTGATTTTTGTTAATAGGTGTATATTGTTCAGCAAGAAGATGTTGAAGATCATATATCAAAAGTTCTTGATGTTGACACTCGTGATGAAATCCCATAGTAATTAACCTAAGAGCATCTGCATCAAGTGGTTTAGATTCAATAAATTTTTCTACTCTCTGATTAATTGTATTAAAATATTGAAAAATCTGATCAACCGTAGGTCTTGAAATAACTCCACGTAATCCTTTATCATGTGGAACTCCAAATTGTTGATAATAGGAATTAAGATATTCTGAAAATTCTTTTGAGTAAAATTCATAATTTTTGTCTAATTTACTCATGATTGCCTCGTAAATCCAACTCACATGTCCCACGTGCCATTTTGGTGGACTCATAAAAAATGCAGTTTGTACTACAAAGTCATCTTTTTCAAGAGTCTTAACTAATTCGAGGGTTCTATTTCTAGTCTCTCTGAATTGTTCTAAAAGCGGTTTTCTTTGCTCTAATTGTGTATTATTAGTCACAATCGTAGATAATTTTTTCCACTATTATATTTGACCATGATATCAAAAGTGAAATTTTGAAAATTGTTTTTTATTATGACTTTATTTTTATTAAATATGTCAGATGAATTATTGGAAAAATGTGAACTTTTACTTCAAGAACCTGAAATTCGTTTTGCGGGATTCTTAGATATGATGGGAAATTTGATTACAGGTTCATTCAGAGATAATATTAAACCACTCAAAAGTGAAGACGAACGTAAAAAAATGTTCATTGAGGCTGTTTTGAGAATAAGAACTAGACAAGATTTTGATGAAAATCTTGGTTCAGTAAGATATGCTGCTGCAAGACGAAAAAATGTAGTAACATTTACTTTTCCATTGGATAAAATGGTTCTTTTTGTTTCTGCTGAAGCAAATGTGGAAATTGATAAAACTGCAAAGAAAATAATGAGTATTTGCTCTATTGATAATTCTTAATACCCTCTAGCAAAAATTGGAGTGAATTTACTTTGTTCGCTACAATACATGCATTTTGAATTCGTAGTTTCACTTCCAAATGGAATAACGCGTATGTCTGCACCTGTTTCTTCCTTTATTTTTTCTTCACATTCTAATTTTCCACACCATGGTACATTGAAGAATCCACCGTCATCAATTTGTGATTTAAACTCTGAGTAGTCTGAAATGTTTTTTGTATTCTCTTCTGATTGTTTTCGTGCTTTTTCTAACATACTTTTTTGAATTTCTTCTAAGATTGAAACTATTTTTTCTATATCTTTGAATTCTAGATTAATTTTTTCACGATTGTATCTTTTTGCTACAACTATGCTTTGTTTTTCTATATCTTTAGGCCCAATCTCTATTCGTATTGGTACTCCTTTCATCTCCCAGTCATTGAATTTGTATCCTGGTGATAATCCCTCTCTATCATCAATTTGAACTCGGATATCTTTTGATTCTAATTTTTCTTGTATTTCTTTCACTTTTGGAAGAACTTTTTCCTTACCCTCATCATTTCTGTAGATTGGAACAATCACTACCTGTGTTGGTGCAACTTTAGGTGGTAAGACTAAACCTTGATCGTCACCATGAACCATGATCATTGCCCCAATTAATCTCCATGAAACTCCCCATGATGTTTGCCATGCAAAGTGTTCTACATTATCTTTATCAGCAAATTTCACTTCAAATGGTTTTGAAAAATTTTGTCCAAGGAAATGTGATGTTCCCATTTGCAATGCTTTTCCATCTGGCATAATTGATTCCATTGTCGTTGTATATACGGCTCCTACGAATTTTTCTTTCTCACTTTTTTTTCCTGTTGTTACTGGAATTGCTAATTCCTCTTCAACAGTATTTTTGTAAATTTCTAAAATTTTCATGACTTCTTCCTCAGCCTCTTCTTGTGTAATGTGAACAGTGTGTCCCTCTTGCCACAAGAATTCTGATGTTCTAAGAAATGGCTTTGTTGCTTTAATTTCGGCACGTAATGCAGTGTTCCAAAAATTAATCTTTAGTGGTAAATCCCTCCAACTTTGAATCCACTTTGAATATAGTGTGTATGCTAATGTTTCCGACGTAGGTCGTAATGCTAGCCTATCTCCAATTTCATTTGTTCCTGAGTGTGTTACCCAAAATACTTCGGGATTGAAACCTGCAAAGTGTTTTTGTTCTTTTCCTAATAGTGACTCTGGAATTAAAATTGGAAGAAATCCGTTCCTGATCCCATTTCTTGCAAATTTTTTGTCAAATGTGTTTTTTAATGATTCCCAAATAGAATTCCCATCAGGTCTGAGCACAATTAATCCTTTTACTGGAGCATAATCTGCCAATTTTGCTTTGAGAACCACTTGTGTATACCACTCACTAAAATCATCATTTTTTGCAACTGTAATTCCGACGTCTTCTTTACTCAAACTAAAATTCACACAATAAATTTACTAATGAGCTTTTCGTGATTCTGTACTATTTTCTTACTTGAGAGAATCGCCTTTACATAGGACTTGACCAGTAACTCTACTTTGGAAGTTTGGACAAACAAAACATTGTATGAAATGAATGTCATCCTTTAGAACTGGACAAGATACAAACTCTTGTTTCATTCTTTTGAGCATTTTTGGACTGACTCCTTTTAATTTCAATTTTCCTTTGTCATCCATCATTCCTGATGCTTTTAGTTCGGCTTTGACGTCATCTGGTAGTTTTTGTCGTCCTTCTCTTTCTTTAATATCGACTTCAAATTTATGTTCTAATTCTTCCATGACTATTAGATTCACTACGGTGATTTATTACTAGCGTTTTTTGGATCTCAATATAGTTTAAACTTTAATATAATTAGCAAATTTTTCGAAAATTGAAATCAATTGCTAGCAATTTTTGATGTTGAGGGAGTTTTGTATGATGAAGAATA
>JAJETY010000064.1 GCA_021268355.1 Candidatus Nitrosopumilus sp.
GATTCTTATCAATTGGACATGCTAAGATGTCAATCATTGTTTTATTCATTTTAGATCTAAGTATATTGGAACTCCTTTCTGGCTTGATAAAAGTGCTGCCTCTGCAATCTTTGAAACATTTACAGCTTGCTGCGCTTTAACGATATGTTCCACCTTACCTTCTATGGAATCAATAAAACTCTGAATCTCTATTGACAAAGGTTCCTTTTTTTCACCTTCTATAAATTCGACTTGTTCTTGTTTCTCAATTTTGATTTCTTGAGTCATAAAGTCTGATGAAATTCTTGCGTCACTAAAAATTGCATTAAAATTTCTAATTCTTTTTGGTGTAATCCAATTTGATGTAATGACTGCAACCTTGTTATCTTTGTAACCTAACATGATTGTTGCAAAATCTTCATGTTCGTGTCTTATTTGACCTGCTCGTGCAAATACAACATTTGGCATTTCATCAAATAACCAGTTTGCAGTATCAATATCATGAACTGAAGTATCATAAATTATTCCTACATCCTTAATGTGTAGTGGCATTCTATTTTCTCGGTGAAATTCAAGCATTATTAGATCTCCGTATTTTTTTTCTTTAACAATTTTTTTTACATTTCCTACAGCTGGATTGAATCTTTCAATATATCCACATGTAAGAATAACCTTATTTTTCTCTGCTAATTTTAATAATTCCTCACCTTCTTCAGTTTTGTAAGTTAGAGGTTTTTCAACAAAGACATGTTTTTTTAATTCAAGTAATTTTTTTGCAATATTTGAATGAGTGGATGTAGGGGTTACTACAAACGCACCATCAAATTCTTCTGATGATAAAAGTTCATCAAGTGATTCATAATGGTTCACTGAATATTTTTCTCCAAATTCCTTACTGCGTTTTCTATCTGTATCACAAATTGCACAAAGCACTCCTAATTCTGATAATACTCTGGCATGATTTTTACCCCAACCTCCTGTACCAATTTGCACAATTCTCATCTAGTACACCGAAGTCAACCAATGAGAATAATCATCATTTTTATTCATTACAATGTCTGTATATTCATCCATCATTTTTTTAGTAATGTCTCCTGGCTTTCCATTACTTATTTTCTTACCGTCAAGTGAAATAATTGGTGTGATCTCCGCAGCTGTACCAGTTAAAAATATCTCATCAGATACTCCAAGTTCACTTCTTGTAATGTCTCTTTCAACAACATCAATATCCAAATCTTTTGCAATCTTGATAATTGCATCTCGTGTAATTCCTTCCAATGCTGATGATGCTAATGAAGGAGTTGCCATTTGACCTTCTCTAACAATAAAAATATTTTCACCCGGTGCTTCGCTTACATTCCCACTATGATCAAGTAAAATTGCTTCATCAACACCATTTCTCTTTGCTTCTTGAGTTGCAATGATTGAATTTAGATAATTTCCACCCATTTTTGCTTGGGGAGGGGTTGACATGTCAGAAAATTTTCTCCAGGAAACAATCCCTGCAGAAATTCCGTTCTTATTGAATAAATCTCCAAAAGGAAATGTAAAAACTGCAACATTTGTTGGAGCTTTTTCAGTAACATGGAGGCTTATTCCATAATCTCCCACAAAATAAAATGGTCGAATGTAGCATGATTTCTTGAGTTTATTTTTTTTGCAGATTCCAATTATTGCATCTGAAATTTCCTTATCTGAAAAATTTAATGAAATATTGTAAAATTGACCAGATCTTCTAAATCGTTTAACATGTTCCTCGAGTCTAAAAATATGTAAATTCTCTCCATTCCAATAGGCTCGAATTCCTTCAAAGATGGATGTTCCATAATGTATTGCATGTGTTGTAATTGGAACTTGTGCTTTTTCTGTTAGAACATATTTACCATCAAACCAAACATATTTTGAAAGTGGAAGTTTCATGGAAAAAATTTTACTTGTATTGTATTAATCTCTATTTATTTTGACCAGCCTTCTTTTGGGAATTTCATTCCTGCCACCCTTGTAGTTAAATCATCCAATTCTGCAAATTTCTCTATTGTCTCCCAATCTTCCTCTATGACCTTGGCAATTTTTTCCGGAACATCTTCTTTCCATGTTGATTCTTTTCCTAGTGCTGCGTCATACAATTTTTCTTTAACTGATGCTGCAGAAAGTGATTTTCTTTCGCCTATCTTTGGTTTTAATCTGTAAATTTTTAACATGTATCCTTCAGCTTTGTCTCCTGTATATGAGAAAAAATCTCCTTCTACTCCACGCAAAATCTGCTTACGTAATTTCCATGATTTTGGCGAAAACAACGGTGGCATGTATTTCTTAAACGGTGCAAAAAAAGCGTAATCATCAGTAATTTGAATTGAATCTCCAAATACTGATTCTAACATTCTTTTCCTTGTTTTAAAATTAAAAGGGAAACTTTTACTGTTAATTTCTTTTTCACCATCTTTGAATACGACTGGCATTACTTTAACAACATCTGCATCTTTTTTTAACTCCTCAATAATTTCTACATGAGCTTTTGTAACTGGATTAAGATGCGCAAGATATAGTGCAGTGATCAATTAGTTTCACTAAACAAATCTCATATTTCAATGATTGATTTTGAAATAACTCTATCCGTATGATTCGTACTTGACTTCAAAACTTCCGTCTTCACGTTTGTCATGTTCGGTAACAAAGCCTTTTGGTTTTAGGAAATCCATCACACCATCAATTGTACCTTGCCAACCACAAACATAGAAAATTGTATTTTCTTTAGTAATTTTATCGCCAATTAACTCTTCTAATGGGGACATTCCATTATCTCTGGGTCTAAGGAATGTTTCTACTCTGCCTACTTGACCTGCCCATGATCTATTGAACCATTCTTGAGGTCTACTAATTGCTGCTCTGTATTTGAAATTCCATTCATTTTTACCTCTTTTGATACTCTCATTTTCAAGTTCAGTTAGAAGATCTTTGTAACTTAGTTCATCAACGTAACTTGCACCATGTAACACAACAATCTCCCGTTTATCTCCAGAGTCATGTAGGTGTTGTGCAAAACTAACAAAAGGTGCAAGACCTGTTCCTCCACCAATGCATATAATTCTTCTATTGTCTTTTTCTCCATTTGGAAGTTCTTCATTGATTAACAAAGCTCTTCCAGTTGGCTTTAGCCAAAGAATTTCATCTCCTTCCTTTGCATTAAACAATTGTGTAGTTAATCTTCCTGGAAGTGGTTTTCTAACCCATCTGATTACTAATTCGATATAATCTCTATTCTCTGGATGTGATGCAATTGAATATGCTCTTCTAACAATTTTTCCTCCTTCCACAGGATTTGGTAATCCTAATGTGATAAATTGACCAGCTTTGTAATCTGGAACTGGACCTTCTTTTGGAACTAATCTAATAATTACAAGATCTTCTTTTAATAACTGAACATATGTGACGGTCGCTTTGTTATCTACTACCATAACGATTCAATCATTATGTTGACGGTTAAATATATTGTGTTAATTTCATACTGCGATTTTGTATTTGACCGCTAAACGTTAATAACCAATTTGAAGAATCTAAATGATTCAGAATTCTGAATATGGGCCGGTCGTCTAGTCTGGTAGGATAGGTGCATGGCATGCATCGGATCAAGGGTTCAAATCCCTTCCGGTCCACTATTTTAATTTAGAAATCATTTTCAATAATTCAGAATCTGCATTCTCTGAAATTTTCTCAATTCTATCTTCAGAAATTGGAAATTTTAGATTAATTATTGCCTGTAACGCACTTTTTCTCACTTCCAAATTTTCATCTAAAACTGAATCTAGAAAAACATCTTTTGCTTCTTTAGCTTTTAGATGACCTAGTGCACCCACTGCACATGATCTTACCATAGAGCGTTCATCCTTTACAAGTTTTATTATATTTGAAATTGCGTTCGTATCATTTCTATTTGCTAATGCTAATGCTGCAAA
>JAJETY010000007.1 GCA_021268355.1 Candidatus Nitrosopumilus sp.
AGTTGTTGTTTCTTGAGTTGTTGTTTCTTGAGTTGTTGTTTCTTGAGTTGTTGTTTCTTGAGTTGTTGTTTCTTTGGCAGAGGTTATCTCCTTGGAATATTCAAAGAAATATTCCGTGTTGGTTTCAGCATAATGAGCTTTAATCGAATAGATTCCTTCAGCTTTAAAGTTAACTCCATCCTTTACTAGAAAACTAGTTGAAAATTCCAAGTTGTTGTCTATGTTTCCAAAATAAAATCCTGCAGGAGTTCCATATGGATCATGGACACCAATTAGAACCGTAGGCGATTCCAGTATTGAGACAGTTCCAAAAATTCTGATTGTATCTCCGTCTACATAATGGTCTTTTTCGGTCAAAAGAGATGTAATTTCAGGCACTAAAGTCTCTTCAGAAACAGTTTCAGGTGGAGATACACTGTCTCCAATTACAAAAACATGTTTTTCAGATAATTGTCCATAATCAAATTTTACAAGATATTCACCAGGGATTTCATAAAATGGGGATTCTAAGACGAGTGATTTTGAAAAACTACCATCTGATGAAAGATCCAAATTATTTGCAGATAGAATTTTTCCATCAGGATCAAAAATACTCATTGCAATCACAGGCATTCCAAAATCAATTATCTGTCCAGAAATTACTAATGTTTCACCAGTTTGAAAATTGTCTTTGTTAAATGCCACATTAAATGAATCGGCAAATACGCCAGACAATCCCAATGGAGCAAAAGTTGCTAACACTAGAGTTATCCCTAGTAGAAGTCGCATCACAAGAAATAACACTCAGTTTTATATTTAATAATCACTTATCATTGATACTTTTTCATTCTACTGAAATTGATCTTGACATTGAATTTGACAATGCCGTAGGATCTTTTAGTGAACTCCACACAAATGTTTCAATCTCATACTCTCCAGAATTTTTTGGTATCCAAGATTGTGACACTTGAAGATTTTGTCCGGACGTCAATTGACCTTGTATCCAAGAAACAGACTCTACATAGTTTTGAGAATTTTTTACTTGAAACAAGTAGACGAACTTTTGATCAAAGTCTTGATTGTTTGACAAACTCCCGACAATCTGTACTTGTTGATTTGAAGAAACAGAATTCAAATAATTTCCAAAACTGTCAGAAATGTTAACGGCTGAATTATCTAATCTCATAGTCGAAGGAACTGCAGACTCCATTCTAGATTGAGCCTGAATTTCCAAATTATCAGATTCAGAATAGGGTTTTGGTAGGGTGTGGTCGTGGTATTTGGCAGATATTGTATCTCCAGGGATTGCATATAGTCTGTTTCCACTTGATGCAGAATTCTGTGTGAGAGATATAGTGGCAACAAAAGAGCCAGAGCTTTCAGTTGTCTCTATTGCATTTGCAGTAATTCCACCAACATCAGAGTCAGAATAAACTTCAATTGGTAGTTGATCAATTGCTTCAGGGTTCAGATTCATGTCAAGGTCAATTACTCTAACAACCACATAATCACCATTGTAAAAGACATCATCGACAAATTCCACATTTCCAATATTCCAAGAAACCGGAACTGATTCAGACAGAACTACTCCATCTGCAAACTCAAAAGATACCGTAACTGCAGAATCTCTTTGGACTTCCAGAAATCCATTTGTCGGACCATTGCCAATAGTTCTTGGAGTTGTATCATAATCCCCGTCACCATCTGCGTCGTGCAAAAATCCTGTAAGAATTATTTCTCCAGTAAAAATTCCACTAGATACATCTGTTTCAGTAAGTCTGTATGGCTCTAGTGAGTGACTTCGTGTTGAGACTTTGATTGGATTTTCATTATCATCACCAATTGAATCAATCAAGTCTTTGTCAGTATTCCAGCTTGGAGCAATAATTTTGATTTGAATTTTGTCAGTCCATGAATAGATTGGTCTGTCAAAAAATATCGGAGCATATGGTTTGTCATAATCAGGAATTTCTTGGGCTGTTGCAAATGGCAATATGAAAATTAAAAATAAAAAATCAAGCAATAGGTTAGATAATTATTGATTTAGATTTATGGCTTGTTAGTCTGACTCTTCATCAGGAAGAGAAATTGCCAAAATATTGTCACCGCGAAGCAAAACTTTGCCTATGGATGTAGGTTTTTCTTCAGTAATATCTTCAGCGTTTTCTAGAGTAAGATTCATGTGAATATCAAAGTCTTTTAGCACACCCTGAACAGTTTTGTTGTTTCTTAATCTAAGCAATACAACTTTGTCTTTGGAGTTTGCCATTAATGTTGAAATTTCATCTGCCATAATTATCATCTAACTATTTTTTCTTGCTTACTTGCATGTACAAGTCAACGGTACCACTTCCGATTGGAATGTTACTTCCAACAATTACGTTTTCAGTGATTCCTTTGAGTTGTTCAATTTCTCCACCAAGTGCAGCGTGTGCAATTGTTGGAACTGTAATCTCGAATGCTGCTCTTGCCAAGACACTGTCTTTGGTTCCAGCAATTCCATGTCTACCAATTTGTTGCATGTATCCTCTTGAACACATCAAATCAGCTACTAACATGATGTATCTGTTATCAACTTCAAGTCCTTGGTCTTCTAGAGTACTGTTAAGTTCATTGATCAATGAATTTCTTGCTGCTTCAATTCCAAGGGTTCCTGCAATTTCAAAGACGTTATTTGTTCTAACATTTCTCTTGTCAATTCCTTGAACTTCCAAAACTTTTGCGACATTGGAACCGGTTGTTTGGATAACCCATTCATCATCTTTTTGGACAAGTGTTACACGTTCAATCTCAGGTACACCCTTGACAGTTGTGTTAAGAACTTTGTTTCTAATTGCAATTACGGTAGCAGTATCAGATTCATCAACTAGTTTCAGTGTGATTAGTTCACCAGTTGTCTCCATCTTGAATTTCTTGTTGGAAGATAGTGCGGCCTCTACTTCTGCAATAGAGCAGCCTCTCTCTCTGAGTCTATTTTCACTTAAAATTAGTTTAATTTGAGTAGAATAGTCAGTCTCACTGTCAGCAATCAAGGCACTTACTTTGGTTTGTAAGACATTTCTTGCGACTTCAATTGCTTTTTCTCTGGAAGTCTTTGATTCCTCATCAAGATAGATATCCATAGTTGGGGTAACAGGTTTCTTTCTTGCATCTACAAGTTCAATTAATCTTGGAAGACCTAATGTTACGTTTCTCTCTTTGATACCTGCAAAGTGGAATGTTCTCAGGGTCATCTGAGTACCAGGTTCACCAATTGACTGTGCAGTGATAATTCCGACTGCTTGTCCTGGCTCTACTTTTGCTTTGTTGTATAGTAGCAACCCCTTCTTACAAACTGTCTCAACACCTTCTTTACTTAATTCTGAATTTGCTAATGCATCAGTTACAAGAGAAGTTAATCTTGGATTGAATGTCTTTGTGTATTTCTTTGTCAAAGTTTCAATCTCTTCTTTTGTTGCCTTTTTACCTGAATCAATAATTTTTTGAGATTCAATTAATCTACTTGGGTTAAATGCTTCACCGTGGTCACTCTTTTGTACATCAATTCCATCTTCACCATATAGGAATTGTACAATGTGTCCGTGAGGATCTCTTACTGTTCCATCATATTCTAGTCTAATGTGTTCTAATGCGTTAATCAATCTACGCTGCATGTAACCACTTTGTTGTGTTCTGACTGCAGTGTCTACGAGTCCTTCACGACCACCCATTGCGTGGAAGAAGAATTCTAGTGCAGAGAGTCCTTCTCTGTAATTGGATTTTACAAATCCGTGTGCATCAGGATTATCATCATGTTCTTGATAGTGAGTTAATGCTCTGTTGTTGTAACCGTCATGCAATCTGTTTCCTCTTCTTGACTGTTGTCCGAGGGCTCCAGCCATCTGACCTACGTTTAGTGATGAACCTCTTGCACCTGTTGTAGCCATAATTTTTCCTGCGTTATCTGCTGGAAGACAATCATTTGCAGTTGAACCTGCCTTATCTCTTGCTTTACCTAATTCATTAACGATGTATGCCTCTAAAGCCTCTTCAGGTCTCATACCTCTAGTGAGTTTGAGAGTTCCTTTCTTGTATTGATCAGTCAAGTCACTGACAACATCATAAGTTTCTTGAATATCATCAAGAATCTGTTGTTTGTCCTTGTCTGGGACGATTAGGTCGCCATATCCATAACTAAAGCCATAGTGAGTAATGAATTGTTTTACCATAATGAGAATAGAGTTGAGGAAGCTTTTTCCAACAGCGTTTCCATAGTCTTTTGCAATTCTGTGAAGTACACTTTCTGGTTCCTCAGCACCAATTGAAGATTTGTCAATTACACCGCTGATTAGTTCGCCGTTTTTAATTACAACATCTTTTGCTTGTCCTTTTGTTCCCTTTGACCACTTTGAAGTAATGACATAGTTGAAGTCTTTTGGCAAGAACAGTGAGAAGAGTTGTTTTCCTGTGTATGCTGGACCATCTTTTGTTTTAGTTGCAGGTTTTGGTAATGCATCAGTATAACCACCAAGCATTGCAAGGTTTGAGAATTCTTGAATAGACAATACAGTATCATCTTTAGTTAGAAGGTATGCACCAGTTACAAAGTCTCTTAGTGCGCCAATGATTGGACCACCATATCTTGGAGAGATTAATTGATCTTGAACCCTCATTAAGAGAATTGCTTCTGCTCTAGCTTCCTCACTTTGAGGAACGTGTAAGTTCATTTCATCACCATCAAAGTCTGCGTTGTATGGTGGACAGACTGATGGATGCAATCTGAATGTCTTTCCTGGAAGTACACGGACATAGTGTGCCATGATGGACATCTGGTGAAGTGATGGTTGTCTGTTAAACATAACAATGTCACCATCTGCAAGATGTCTTTCTACCAAGTAACCAATCTCAAGAGTCTCAGCAATTGTTGAACGGTCTTCTACAAAGTCTAATCTAATCTTCACACCGTCTGGTCTGACAATATAGTTAACACCTGGGAATTTTTCAGGTCCATTAATTACGAGTTTTCTCATTCTTTCAATATTCCATTCTGTAACAATTTCAGGAATAGTTAGTTTCATTGCAACTGCTTCAGGAACACCTACTTCGCTCAAGTCCAAGTTAGGATCAGGTGAAATTACAGTTCTGCTAGAAAAGTCAACTCTCTTTCCAGAAAGTGAACCTCTGAATCTTCCCTCTTTTCCTTTGAGTCTTTGAGTTAATGTTTTGAGAGGACGTCCAGAACGATGATGAGCTTGTGGAATTCCAGAAACTTCATTATCAAAGTATGTGGTTGTGTGATATTGTAAAAGGTCTACCAAGTCTTGAACGATAAGAGGTGGGGTTCCTGCATCTTTACTTTCTTTTAATCTCTGATTAACTCTGATAATATCTACCATCTTGTGAGTCAAGTCATCTTCAGATCTAATTCCTGTTTCCAAGATGATTGATGGTCTTACTGTTACTGGTGGTACAGGGAATGCCTGCAACACAAACCATTCAGGTCTAGCAGTTATTGGATCATAGGATAATAATTCTAAATCTTCATCAATGATTTGTGAGAATCTCTCTCTGATTGTAATTGGAAGTAATCTGTGTTCACCAATTTCTGTTTTTTCTACAAAGATTGTTGGTTTTGTAAAGATTAGTTCGTATTGTGTTTTACCGCAATGAGGACATTCTTTTGCTTTCTTTGCTTTTTCAATGATTTGTTCTGGAATACGTTTTTGAGAGATTACAGTGTATGCTGCATGTTTCTCTTTGATAGTTTTGAAGATGTTAAGATCTTCTTGTGGAACTTTTAGTCTTGCGCAAGAACGACATGTTGATTGTAAAAGTTTGTAAATATTATCAATAAATGCAATATGCAATACAGGTTCTGCTAATTCCAAATGTCCAAAGTGTCCAGGACATCTTGCTGCAGTATTTCCACAAGTAAGACATTTTTGTCCAGGTTCCAGAGTTCCTAGTCTACCATCCATCAAACCTCCCTGAACTGGCAATCCATCTTCATCATAGGTTTCTGGTGCAGTGATTTCTGCAACAGAGTATTTTCTGATTTCAGTTGGAGACCAAACAGAGAATCTGATTCCGTCAATTGCTTTAACTGCTTGAATGGACATTATAGTTTCTCCTTGATTAACAATCTTGGTGCGACGTTGAGGCTCTGCATCTCTTGTAAGAGCAGTTTGAATGCATATGCAACTGAAACTGATGAGACTTTGGCTTTATCGCCACAAACTCTGCAGACATATTTTCTTTGTTTAACATCATGATAAGCAACAAGACCACATCTTTCACATACAAAGATATCAGATTTGTCAGATTCATCTAGCAATCTGTCTTTAAGAATCATGGAAGCACCATAGGCAATCAAGCAGTCTCTCTCCATTTCACCGAATCTAAGACCACCACCTCTTGCTCTTCCTTCTGTAGGTTGTTTAGTTAACATCTGAACTTGACCACGGGCTCTTGCATGAATCTTGTCTGCAACCATGTGGTGTAGTTTTTGATAATAAACGACTCCAATGAAAACTTCAACTGGGAATGATTTTCCAGTTCTTCCATCATACATTATTTCTTTACCAGAATATTCAAATCCGTGTGCATCCATTACTTCTCTTACTTCATCCATCTTTTCTCCAACAAATGCAGAACCGTCAAATCTTGCACCACGTAATGCTGCAGATTTTCCACAAATGGATTCCATCATCATTCCGACTGTCATTCTAGATGGGAATGCGTGTGGGTTAATCAAAACATCAGGTGACATTCCACTTGCAGTATATGGCAAGTCTTCTGCTTTAGCTAAAATTCCTAAAACTCCTTTCTGTCCATGTCTTGATGCAAATTTGTCACCAATTTCTGGAATTCTCATATCTCTTGCTCTAATCTTGTACATCTTTCCACCTTCGTTAGATTGAGTCATAACTACAGTATCAACAACACCAGTTTCTGATGGTCTTACACCAATTGATGTGTCTCTTCTGTAAGGACCAGATGATTCAAACTCTCTATATTCTTCCATAAATCTTGGAGGACTAGTTTTTCCAATCAAAATATCTCCACCTTTAACTGGGGATTCTGCTGCAACAACGCCATCCTCTTCTAGTAATCTGTATGCACGTTCTCCTTTGTATCCCCTAATGTTATCTTCAGCATTTGGAATCTCAAAGGTATCACGCATTCCACCAGGATATTGTTTTGCTTCAGCATCATAAATTCTAAAGAAGAATGTTCTTCCTAAACCTCTGTCAACAGATGCCTTGCTAAGAACAATTGCATCTTCGATGTTGTAACCATCAAATGGCAATACAGCGACGACACAGTTTTGACCAGCAGGTCTGTCTTCTAATCCCAAAAGTTTCATTGCTTTTGTATTGACGATTGGGACTTGTGGATATAGCATAAAGTGTTGTCTGACATAGGTACTAGTGTTCATCATAGGAGTTGAGAATCCTAAACTCTGTTTTGCCATTGCAGATTCGTATGTATTTCTTGGAGACTGATTGTGTTCAGGATATGGAATGATTGAAGCACCTGCACCAAGAATTGCTGGTGGGAAAACTTCAAGGTGAGTATGTTTCTTTGTATCCTTCTCATCAAGAGTTACATAGCAGTTCTCTTCTTCATTGGCATCAATCATTTCTAAGACACCCATTCTCAAAAGATCAGTCCATGAGATGAGTTTCTTCGAAATTTTATCTAGTAAGTCAGTAGTGAGTAATGGTTTGCCATCTTTGATAATGATTAATGGTCTGAGTACACGTCCTGCATTGCAGTTAACATATAGTCTTCTGGTAGAACCCTCGATTTCAGATTTATGAAATGATACACCAACGTGTGGATGAATCTTTGAGTTTCGTCTCAAGTCTCTTAATGATTCTGCTAGTTGTTCACCATCTTTGTAGTAACCAATCAGTCTTCCATCAACAAATATTCTTGCTCCATCTTTCTTCAAATCTTCTTTTGCATCAAAGAAATGAACAGTTCCAAGATCATAGAGTTTCTCTACAATTTCTTCAGAAGGAACGTTTACAGAGATAATTCCAGATAGTGCGAGATTTTTTACAAGGCCACAGTTAGAGCCTTCAGGAGTTTCACTTGGACAGATTCTTCCAAAGTGTGTTGCATGCAAGTCTCTTGCCTCAAAGTTTGGCTGAGTTCTGCTAAGTGGGGATTGAATTCTTCTAAGATGACTGATTGTTGAGAGATAGTTTGTTCTATCAAGTAATTGAGTAACACCTACTCTACCTCTACCCCAGTTTCCTGTGGCAATGGCATTGTTTAGTTTATCAGAAATTATTCCCGGACGGATAGCAGCAGCAACAGCGTTGATTCCACGTTTTTGTCCAGAGCGCTCTAGTTGGTATTTCATGTCGCGGACAAGATTTCTAAATGCGGTTCTAAACAAGTCTGCCAACATTTGTCCTGCAAATTTGATGACTTTGTTTCCGTAGTGATCTTTGTCATCTGGTTTAATCCAATCAAGTTTTAGTTCTAATAATTTACAAGCAGCTTCTCCAAGGAATTGTGCTTTTTCTTTTCTGTTTTCAGGGTGTTTTCCCAAGTGAGGCAATAGACCCCAATCAAGTAAAGTCTCAGCACGTTTAATTTGGAATTCCTCAAGCATTCCAGGTGCAATTCTTTTACTGATGTAAACGATGGCATCTTTTGCAGTTGGGACATCTCCTGCTTTCTCAAAAGAGCCTTCTAATTCATCTTGGAGTTCATCGACCAAAGAAACTGCAGCTGCAATCTCTCTATCAGATTCCAATCCAAGTGCTCTCATCAAAGTAATTACTGGAATGTCAACGGGAGAACCAGGAATTCTGGCAACAATCAATCCATCATTTTTCATTACAAGTTCTAGTTTTGCACGGTAACCAACAATTGAAGAATAGACTTTGGCTTTGTGAACAATATTTCCGCCAACAGTTTCTCTGTCAACGATGATTTTATTGTAGGATAAATCCTCTAGTCCAACAATGACTCTCTCTGAACCATTGATGATAAAGTAACCACCAGGGTCATTTGGATCTTCACCATGTTCAACTAATTTTTGTGTAGAGAAATTATGTAAGATACATGCATTTGACTTTGCCATAACTGGAACATCTCCAATATGAACAAATCTGGATTCAAGAATTTTTCCATCTTCAACAACACTTGCCTCCATCATTACAGGGGCAGAATAAGAAACGTTTCTCAATCTTGCTTCTGCAGGTGTAATATGAGTAATGGAGCCATCAAGTTCCATCATTCTTGGTTGTTGCAGTTTAACTTTACCTAGTTGAATCTTGTAAGGATATTCTGCGTTTTCAATATCAATTTGACCGACTTCGTTGATAATACTTTGTAATCCTCTTTCTAAAAATTCATCAAATGAGTTTAGGTGTTGACGGGCAATACCTTCTCGCTTCAAGATATCTTGAATTACTGGCCAACGTTTTGTTGAAGGATCTGCCATCTAAACTTCCACCACGTATCTGTAATAGAGACTTTCACCTGCAGTTGGACTTTTTCTTGTGATCTTGATCATATCACCAGGTTTTACACCGAGTCCCAAAATTGCAGGATCGTTAACAAAGATTAATGGTAATTCAGTTGGTTTACAATTGTATTTTTTTAAAACATCTTCAGCTTCTTGTTTTGAAATAATTTCATGTGTTGGAACATAGATGTGATCAGGTACAAGGATTTGGTTTTTCTTAGTTGCCAATTACATAACCTCCACGTCGAACATAAGATGTAACAGTAATGAATGCACACAAACTGTCAAAACCTCACGTTCAGGTTAATATATATCTAATCTGAAATTCGTCAAGCAAATAGTGATTTTTCTATTTTGTCAATTAATCTTTTCACAACCTTAAATAGGATTAATTCAGGTGCAAAAACAATGAAATCACAATTGATGGTGTTAGCATTATCAGCAATTCTAGTTGCAGGTATTGGTATGGCACCAGCATTTGGACAAATACAAAATTCGATTGTTGTTACTACAGATAAAACAGCCTATTCAGAGGGCCAAGTTGTTACAGTAACAGGCGAAGTCAGAGATCTATATGCAGGAACTCCTGTAAGTCTCATTGTAAAAGCTCCTAATGGAAACATGGTCTCAATTGCACAACTTACAGTTGGAGCAGACAAGAAATTCAGCACTGAAATCACTGCTGGAGGTTCATTGATGAGAGCTCAGGGAACTTATACAATTACCGTTCAATATGGTAATGATAATAGATCTGCTACAACATCCTTTGAGTTTGGCGGATCTACACAAGTAGAGAAACCAACAGGTAGTATGACTTCTGAAGTAAGCGATACAACCGTTTCAGTCCAAGGTTCAGCTGATTTAATAGGATATGAGATCACAGGTGCAAAATTACTTGGAGTCATTCCTGATGTGGATGCAAATTCACTAATTATCTCAATTGATGCCATGGAAGATGGTTCAATCACTTTAACAATCCCTAGATCAGTATTAGATGCTACAATCAATGGTGCAGATGATGACTTTTTCGTCCTAGTTGACGGAGAAGAGGTAGACTTTGATGAAAAATCAACATCAACAGACAGAACACTCACCATAGCATTCCCAGCAGGGGCTGAAGAGATTGAAATAATCGGTACCTTTGTAGTCCCAGAGTTTGGTACAATTGCAGCTATGATTCTAGCAGTAGCAATTATCTCAATAATTGCAGTTTCTGCAAAATCAAGACTTAGCATTATGCCAAGAATCTAAAATTTCATCTTTTTTCTCTTTTTAAATATACATAAATACCAAGGCTACTTGGGGAAAATTAGAATGAATTTTAAACGTTCTACAACATCTATGGCAATAGCCCTTTTGGCAGTGTCATTAATTTCAGTGACCTCAATTCAACAAGATGCATTTGCTCAAACACAAGGAATGACCATTACTGCAATGGCAGACAGCGGTTCTAAAACAATTACCCTAACAGGTAAAACAGTTTCAGGATACACTGATGTTTCATTTACTGTAAAGTCTCCAAGTGGAAATAATGTAGTTGCTGTTGGTCAAACAACACCAGATGCTGAAGGAATGTTTGGTGCAGAATTCAAAATTGGTCCAACATGGACTGAAGATGGATTCTATGAAATCAAAGCACAACAAGGCAACACAGCATTGTATACAATGGTAGTTCTTGTTGAAGTAAATGATGGAATGGCAGAAAAAACTTCTGTAACTGAATCCAATTACTCTTCAGATGTGTTTGAACCAATCAAACCAAATGTTACAAGAGATGCAGGAATTGAAATTAGTACCGCCGAAACCGAAATGGGATCCGATACAATTGTGGTTACTGGAAGTACAGATAGAGTAAGTGCAGACATCACATTAACCGTAACTGCTCCAAATGGAAATGTAGTATCAATTGATCAAGTATCACCAATGCTTAACGGAGAGTTTACAGCAACCATCAAAACAGGTGGACCACTATGGACACAAGATGGTATTTACACTGTTACAGCACAACAATTTAACGATCCAAAATATACTGCTTCATCTGAAGTAGATATTCAAGACGGTATGGTAGTGCCAGAATTCGGTACAATTGCAGCTATGATTCTAGCAGTAGCAATTATCTCAATAATTGCAGTTTCTGCAAAATCAAGACTTAGCATTATACCAAGATACTAAAATCACATCTTTTTTCATTTTTTAAATATACATAAATAGAGACAGGTTCAATTCGCAACAAGATGAACAACCGTACGTCGTTCGCGCTACTAGCCGTTTTGACTGCAGTCGGTACTTTAACCGTGTCATCAGCATATGCTCAATATCAAGAGGCATGTGTTGGATGTTCCATGGAAGATGCAAGAGCAACAGCAAATAACATGTTGCTTAATGATATTCCAATATCTGTTTGGACAGATAGAACAAGTTATGGACATAATGACATGATTATGGTAATGGGGCAAGTAGCAAATGTAGCATCTGGATTTCCAGTTACAATAACTGTTGTGAGTCCTCTAAACTCTATTGTCACAGTTGACCAAATCACTGTAGCAAATGATGGTAGTTTTGAGACATCATTAAACACAGCAGGTGCAATGTGGAAATACGACGGTACCTACACCATTAAGGCAAACTATGGCAGTGCTGATAAAAAGAACACTGTTAAAGTTCAATTAACTGGTGGAGTTGTACATACTCCAACCTATGAAACACCAACAACGTCCAAACAATGTGGTGCAAAGGAAATTACAGCAAGTGGTCAATGTGTACCATTTACTATTTTAGGTGGTAAAGTAACAAGTGCAACTCTCAATACAAATGATAACTCAATTGTTATCAACATCAGCGCAACTGATGATGGAACATTAACAGTAACCCCATCAAAAACAGTCCAAGACGGTATCTTCATGGTATTAGTTGACGGTGAAGAATGGGATGATGTTGAGATTGTTGCAAACAAAGTAACAGTAATGTTCCCAGCAGGAACTGAACAAATTGAAATTATCGGTACCTTTGTAGTCCCAGAGTTTGGCACAATTGCAGCCATGATTCTAGCAGTAGCAATTATCTCAATAATTGCAGTTTCTGCAAAATCAAGACTTAGCATTATGCCAAGAATCTAAAATCACATCTTTTTTCATTTTTTCATTTTTAATAGTAAAAGAAATATACAAACATGACCTTCAAAGTTTGTGAATTCTAGAATTTTTTACGGTATACTTTCTTTATTGATAATTTCTTCAGTTCCAGCTTTTGCCCAAGAGTCATTAATTTCAGTTCAGACAGATGACAAGAATTATGACGAAGGCGACACCATAGTAATATCTGGATTAGTCACAACAGTTGTAGGGCAAACACCAGTAACACTTCAATTATTCAGCGAAGGAAATCTAGTAGACATAGCACAAATCACAGTAGCACAAGATGGAACTTATTCTCACACAGTCATTGCAGAAGGTCCGCTTTGGAACAAAGCAGGCGATTATCTAGTTAGAGTTCTTTACGGAGAAGGGAACATAGCAGAATCTCAGTTCAGCTATACTCCAAAATCAGAAATTGTTGAAACCACGACTAATTTTGAAGTAGATGCAGGAGGCCAAGGAACTTTTGATGTAGAATATACAATCAAGGGAGGCACAGTCAAAAACATGATTGTGGATCCGGACATTTTTGCATTAATAGTACAAATTGATTCAACTGATGAAGGAAAAATCGATTTAGATTTACCAAGAGAGTTCATTGGAGCTGAAAAACAAGATGGAAAAGATGACACATTTATCATTTTGATTGATGGTGTTGAAGTACCATATCAAGAATCAGTTGTGCTTTCAGATTCAAGAGTAATCACAATTAACTTTGAACAAGGAGATTCAGATATTGAAATAATTGGCACATACATTGTTCCAGAATTTGGAACGATTGCAATGATGGTTCTATTAGTTGGAATTATGGCAACAGTAATCCTAACAAAAAATAGAATCCAAATTAAAATTTAATTTTAAGAGAAAGAATATTTTTCCTTAAAGGGAGAAACGGCTCTCAACTCATCTATGACTTTTTTAAGAATTTCAACTGTCTGTTCAATTTCCTTTTGGTCATTAAACATTCCAGTTGTCAATCTTAGTGAACCTGTTATTTGCTCGTGGGAAAATCCCATTGCTTCCAAAACATGAGATGCCTTTTGAGTGTGAACGGAACATGCTGAACCAGTTGAAGCTGCAATTCCATATTCATCAAGCTTGATTATTAGATCTTCACCATGCACACCGAGAAAAGTGAAATGTGCATTATTTGGCAAATGAAATTCGGGATGACCGTTAACAGTTACTTTAGAAATTTCATTTGACACTTTTTCAACCAAAAAGTCTCGGGTTTTTTTCATATGAGAAATATTCTCATTTAGATTATTTTTTGCGATATCGCATGCTTTTCCAAAACCAACGATATTTGCCACGTTTTCAGTCCCAGAACGCAAGCCATGTTCTTGTCCGCCACCCAAAATCATAGGATTAAGGTCAACGCCTTTTTTGATATACAATGCGCCAATGCCTTTTGGACCATATAGTTTGTGAGAGGATATGGATAGGAAATCAACACCCAATCCATGAACGTCAATTGGCACTTTGCCCACAGCCTGTACGGCATCAGTATGAAAGAGAATACCTCGGTCATGACAGAGTTTAGCGATTTCTGAAATAGGTTGGATTGTGCCAACTTCATTATTTCCAAACATGATTGAAACAATTCGGGTTTGATCAGACAAGTGACTTTTAAGATCAGATATTCTAATCATTCCAAATTTATCAACTGGAAGATAAATGACCTCAAATCCTTCTTGGGATAATTTTTTACATGGTTCTAGAATTGCATCATGTTCAATGGAAGATGTAATAATTTTTCCAGAATTGTGTTTCGTAGCAATTCCTCTTAATGCAGTATTGTTTGACTCTGTACCTCCAGAGGTGATAAAAATTTCAGAAGGATCAGCGTTAATTAGAGATGCAATTTGCTTTCTTGCTTTTTCAATTGCTTTACGAGATAATCTACCGTATCTGTGAATTGAAGATGGATTTCCGTATTGTTCTTTGAGGAATGGAATCATTGATTCTAATACATCACTGTGAATTTGGGTTGATGCAGCATTATCGAGATAAATCAATCTGCAATCACGTTAATTTTTCCCGGTTTATAGCCTTCTGGATCAATTTCAACAGAAGTAAATCCAATCATCTTTAATTTTTCTGTGATTTTATCTAATACAACATTATCAAATAGAGGAATGTCATTTTTTTCTACTTCGATTTTTGCAGCACCATTAAGATCACGAACTCTAACTTGTTTGATTTTTGTTATTTGTTTTACAACGGTTTCTCCAAATTCAATTCTGGCTAGTTTCTCAGCAGTGACTCTTTGACCCCATGGAATTCTAGAAGCTAAACATGAATTTGAAGGCCTGTCATGCACAGACAAACCCACGGATTTTGCAATATCTCTAATTTGTGATTTTGAAATATTTGTTTCAACTAGTGGGCTTTTGATTCCATATTGACGTAATGCTTCAATTCCAGGCCTATAGTCACCTAAATCATCTAAATTTGTCCCATCGACAATTACATCAACAGTGTGTTCTTTTGCCAATTTTAACAAGTGGTCGCCTAATTCAACCCTACAGTGAAAACATCGATTCGAGTCATTTTTTACAAATTCTTCATTTTCAAGTTCATCATAGTCTAAGAGAAGTTGCCTAATACCTATCTCAGAACATACTTGTTTTGCGGTTTGAAGTTCTTCCTCAGACAATGTTTTGTAATCAGCAGTTACTGCAATAGCAGAATCACCTAATTTTTGAAATGCGGCATATGCAACCAAAGCGCTATCGACACCGCCAGATAAAGCAATCATAACTTTGTTTTTATCAGCAAACCAATTTACTAGTTCATTTAATTTGGTCATTTACTATCCTGTTTTTCAATTTCTTTTCGAAGTAATGATTCTGTTTCTTTAAGGGATTTGTCTATTGTGTTTGAAATATCCTTAAGATCATCAAACTCTATTTTAAAATCAGTTTTTCCTTTGAATGTTGATTTTTTGTATCTAACATCAAAGGATTTTCCATCAAGTGACAATGAAATTTTTTCATTTGTTCTTGGCACAATAAATCGATTTGATTCAGATATCCTGACTCCCAATGTACCCGTTTCAAGAACTAAAGTATCCACTATTGCATCAATAGTTTGATCATCACATATTACAGAAACCAAATTGGTAGGTCTGCCTTTTTTTGTGATTCCATGATAAATAGAAACGTCTCTTGCACCCTTTTGCATAATCTTTTCAATAAGATTTCCAAGAATCTCACCAGAAATATCATCAACATTGGTTTCAAGAATTTTTACTGAATCATTTTCTAAATTATTTGCAGAACCTCTTACCAATTTCAAGACATTTGAAAAATTTTCAAAATCCTTTTGCCCCGCACCATAGCCAATAGAATTAATTTTCATTGGAGGGTAGTAATCCATGCAAGTATTTGTCAAATTTGCCAAAATGCATGCTCCAGTTGGAGTGGTCAACTCTTCCCCAGCATCATTTCCCTTTATTTTCAGATAAGAGTTTTTGAAAATCTCAAGGATTGCGCTTGCAGGATTAGACATTGTCCCATGCGAAAAAGTCACGCTGCCACCGCCAACAGACACAGGCATACAGATAATTTTTTCATCAAACAATCCCAAATCTTCCAGAGCAATTGTAATTCCAACAATGTCAACAAGAGTATCAATACTTGATGCCTCATGAAAATGGACTGAATCCTCAGGAACCCCATGAATTTTGGATTCAGAGGTAATAAGCGAATTAATACAAGATTCAGCAAATGCCCTAGCTTTTTCAGGAAGTTCTAATGATTGTGTGGAATCATTGATTGCCTTTTTTATTTCAGAACCTTTCTTTTCATGAGAATGTTCATCAATTTCTAAAATTAGTTGAAGAGCTTCAATTCCTCTTTTTTTGGTTTTTTGGAAATCAATATTTTTGATTGTAGAATCTGAGAAAAATTTTTCAGATTTTTTGATTCCTTCAATTACTTTGTTCTTATCAGCTCCCAAATCAATCAGAGAAGATAGAAGCATGTCTCCAGATATTCCAGCAATTTGAGGATCAATTACCAAAACCATTGATTGAAAATTATCAAAAATGCATATAAATTCGTCTGATCGGCTCGAGATTTCATTAGATTTAATTATTGAAAATTAACAGTGATTTTCATGATTACCATTATTGGCTCAGGTAAAGTAGGCGGAGATGCTGCACTATTTTCAGCATTAAAGAGATTGGATGATCAAATTTTGTTACTAGATGTTGCTGAAGGTCTCCCTCAGGGTGAAGCTATGGACATTAACCATATGCTTTCAGAACAAGGAATTGATGTAGAAGTGAAAGGTTCCAACAATTTTGAGGATATGAAAGGTTCCAACATCGTAGTAGTAGTTGCAGGTTCTGGACGAAAACCAGGAATGACCCGTATGGATCTTTTGAAGATTAACGCATCAATTGTAAAAAGTGTAGTAGAAAATGTCAAAAAATATGCTGATGATTCTATGATCATCCCAGTAACAAATCCATTAGATCCAATGGCATACATTACCTACAAGGTTTCAGGATTTGACAGAAGTAGAGTTTTCGGCATGGGTGGCATGCTCGATTTATCCAGATTTAGACAATTCATTCATGAAGCAACAGGACATTCACGTGACTCCATAAGAGCTCTTGTAATTGGAGAGCATGGTGAAAACATGTTACCACTCCCAAGATTTTCATCAGTATCTGGAATCCCACTATCATCATTTCTTCCAAAAGAGAAGTTGGATGAACTAGTTCAAAATACAAGACAAGTTGCAGCAAAAGTCATTGAACTAAAAGGTGCAACAGTACATGCTCCAGGAAATGCAATTTCAGCAATTGTTGAATCTGTCGTTAGAGATAGAAAACAAGTAATCCCTGTCGCAACATATCTTGACGGAGAATATGGTCATTCTGATGTCACTATCGGAGTTCCAGCAGTTATAGGAAAGAAAGGTGTAGAAAAAATTATAGAATTAGATCTAAATGATGAGGAAAAGCAAGTCTTTAACAAAGCAGTTGAGAGTGTTAAAAGTGCAATTTCCGGTGTAGAAATCTAAGCCTTTTTTTATCCATCAACCCTAAAACCACCATTGGAAACTCATGAAATTTTAAAATCAGTCAAGGAGGGAAAGATTTCAATTGGCGAGGCAAAAAAACTTCTATCACTTTATTCAATTGAAGAGATAGAAGGTATTGCAAAAATAGACATTAACAGAAGAAAGAGAAGAGGAATTCCAGAAATAATTTTTGCAGAGACCAAGGAATTAGATGAAATTAAAAAAATCATAAAAAAAACTTTGGAAAAATCAAATTCAGTTATTGTGTCAAGATTAAAGAAAACAGATTATCCAAAGATTCTGACTTTTGCAAAGAAATTAAAAGTTAAAGTCAAAGTGGGGAAAAAATCCTCCACACTATTATTATTCAAAGAACCCATCAAATTTCAGGGCGGAAAAGTCGGCATCTTAACTGCAGGCACTTCAGACATAGGAGTAGCAGAAGAGGCGAGATTGGTATGTGAGGCAATGAATTGTAAATGCATTACAAGCTATGATGTAGGAGTTGCTGGAATTCAAAGAATATTTCCAATTTTAAAAGAAATGGTAAAGGAAGATGTAGATTGCATCATCGTTGCTGCAGGAATGGAAGGGGCACTAGCGACATTAGTTTCAACTCTGGTTGACATACCCATAATCGGAATTCCAACTTCAGTTGGATACGGATATGGGGAAAAAGGAATAGCGGCTCTCGCTTCAATGCTTCAGAGTTGCTCATTAGGACTATCTGTTGTAAACATTGACAATGGTATTGCTGCAGGTGGAATTGCAGCAAATATTGCAAACAGAACAATAAGAAAAAAAGAATAAGGAAAATTTACAATTTTTGAGGCAAAATAACCTCGTAAATGATATATAACATAGTTTAACGAAATGTGTTAGTTGGCTGGCAAACGTGTTGTACTTACTGCTGATCGTAGTTTAATGACAAATTACAGAGGAAATTTTCTTTACGGATTTATTGCATGTGGACCATATGAGGTTCTCCCTGAATGGGTTTTTGATAAAGTATTTTGTCCTTCAGTTGAAACAGACCCTATTACTGGAGAGGCAAAGGTTGCACAAATTGGATTGAGACGAATTGAGAGTTCCTTGATTCAAGGCGGCTACAATAGAAATGATGTTTTCATTGGACATCCAGATATGTTACACAAATCAATTGGTCCAGATACCAAAGTTGTTGGAATCAATGTAATGGATCCATTAGGAATGGCACCAGTAACCACAACAATGTCACCAGAAAAATTGTCATATGTCGCAATGAAATTTAAAAAAATGTGTGCAAGCATTATCCAACTCAAAAAGAAATATGACTTCAAAGTTGTAGTTGGAGGAAATGGCGCATGGGAATTAGCTAAATCTGACAGAATGAAAATTCACGGAATAGATACAGTAGTTGTTGGTGAGGCAGATGAGCTGGCAGTTGATTTGTTCCAAGATTTAGAAAAAAATGATGCACCAGAATTAATGCACTGTTTTGTTAGAAACCTTGAAAATATTCCAGTAATTGAAGGACCTACAATCAATTCCTTAATCGAAGCTATGAGAGGTTGCGGAAGAGGTTGTGACTTTTGTGATGTGAATAAAAGATCAAAGAAAGATCTTCCTATTGAAAGATTGCAACACGAGGCAAAAACCAATTTAGATTATGGATTTGATTCAATATGGTTACACTCTGATGAAATGTTACTTTATGGATGTGATAACAGAGACTTTGTTCCAAACAGAGATGCAATTACTGATTTGTGGAAGTCACTAAAAGGATTGGGTGCAAACTTTATCGGAACTACACACATGACATTTTCTGCTGTTGCAGCAGATCCAACATTGATGGAACAGATTTCTCACATTAACGGTCAAGATAAATCAGGAAGATGGCTTGCCACTAACTTAGGAATTGAAACAGTTGCACCAGACATGGTAAAGAAACATCTTGGTGTTAAAACAAGACCATTTTCAACAGAAGAATGGGGAAGTGTAGTTAGAGAAGGTGCAAAAATTCTTAATGAAAACCATTGGTTCCCTGCTGCCACAATCATCATTGGTTGGCCAGATGAGACACCAGACGACATCCAATACACAATCGATATGATGAGTGACTTTAGAGAGATGGACTTTAGAGGATTAGTAGCCCCATTATTGTATCAAGACTTTAGCGAAAAGAATTCAATGCACTTTGGAAACTTGAATGAAGCACAATTTACACTGTTTTGGAAATGTTGGGAGAATAATCTACGTGTTATCAACGACATTATTCCAATTATCCTAAGAAACAAAACCTATGGTCCTCCAATGAAAGTCTTCATGTATGGAATTCTCAAAGCAGGTACTTGGGCAATAATGAGATATCTCAGAGGCCTCTGCAAAGATCTCTTCAATGGAAGAACTCCAGATGAGATAATTGACAAATATGCTAGAAGCAGATCAGTAACTGCTCCAAGAATTCAAACAAAGAAATTATAGATTTTCTATTGCAGCATCTGCAATTGTATTTCTTTTTGGTGTTAAAGAGACAAAGTAAACCTTATCAGCTCTTTCAATATTTTCTACTTTTTTGTATGATTTTGAGGAAACATCAAATTCATAGATTCCAGATTCAAGTGAACCTTTGGCATACAACATGAGATATGTTTCGCCAGTGGAAGGACTAAGTGGAATAAACGACATAACATGATCCTTGTAAGAATTTATTGGAATTGTATTTTTCATTGGAGGTGCTGCGGATGCCAAATACATGAAGAAGTCTTCAATCGACTCGAATTCTTCATACTCTATATGCATGAAAATAGATAATGTCTTTCAGTATAATAACCTAGAGAAAAACTAAAAGATTAGATTCTGGATTTCAAAGATTTGTGAACTTTGAATCCAATTAATGCAGGTGCTGCAATGTACATTGCTAAGTTTAGAGCAATTACAGAGATTCCTAATCCCAATACTTCAACTTCTGAACCATCTTCAGCCAATGTCATTATAGACAATGTTGAAATCATCGGAGTGATGAATACTCTGACTGCCTCTTGGAACATTGGGTGTTCCCTTTCCAAGTCAGCAATTGTTGGTGAGAATGAATAGTATAATTGGTTGAATCCTGTCATAAAGGATGCACCAGATGCAGTACTCATTACAGTATTATCTCTAATTTCCCTTAGGAATTGAACTTGTGGTGCTAATTCAGTTCCATATGCTGCAGTTGCAATTAAACATCCACCGCCTCTAGACTCTGGCTCATCTACTTTAACAACTTGGCAAATTCCATTTACCAATTCAGTTCCAGGTCCACATGTTGGTTCTGGTTCAGGCTCTGGCTCTGGTTCAGGCTCTGGTTCAGGCTCTGGTTCAGGCTCTGGTTCAGGCTCTGGTTCAGGCTCTGGTGTAGGGGTTGGTGTAGGGGTTGGTGTAGGGGTTGGAGTTGCTTTACCACCAGTGTATTCTACAGTAACATCACCCTTTGTTGGACCATAAAAGAAGTTTATACTATAATCTCCAGAGTTTTTCCAGAGAGGACCACCGGCAATTAACGTAGTATCAAATGAGCCGTCAGGATTTACTGCATTAACTAATTGATTAACATAAACAATACTATTATCAGGAGAGACAATTTTTAAAACGAGTGCATGTCCTGCATCCTCATAATCTACAATATTACCAGAAATTACAATAGTCCCACCATTTGCTATGGTGCTGGATGCGGTTGAGACATCAATGTAAGAATTAGCAGCGAATGCTGAACCACTAAAGCTAAAGGATAGAATTGAAATGGATAATAATGCAAAAGTTATGGCACTAGATAGTTTCATGAACATTTTGTTTCATGGGTAGTCGGTATTTATGTATTAAATGAAAGAAAAATTGACCAGATTATACTCGAATTATACCTTTTTTGACCAAGTATTGGATCGATTTTAAAAAGTCTCCTTCAGGTATTTTGTCATCAGCCCACCATCCTGCGGTATTTTTGATCCATTCAGGAACTTCTTTATCTAGTAAACTTCGTTCAGAGGGTTCAATGGAAATAATTCCTGTTTCTATGAGATGTTCTATTCCGCCAATAAATTCACCATCAGAGATATCATCTGAAGACCACCATCGAGCATTGTTTTTGACCCAATCAGGGACATTTTGTGAGACTACATCAAATGAAAGCGTTCCAATGTTTTTTCCATCATATGAAAGAAATACAAAATAGGTTCCAGGCAAAGTGTTTGCATGTACAGTAAACATTGAACGATAACCTCCACTACTACTTAGTGATGCGCCAAAATTTTGTTTTGTTCCATCTGGGCTAGTGAGTTGAATTGATAACGGAATGCCACGTTTATGATTTTCAACACTTCCTGTCAAAATAACTTCTTTTGAAGAACCAACTGTTGGAAGTACAACTTTGTCATGACTTAATTTTGCAGGTGTGTCATAAGACACTGAATATTTTGAATCAAGCAAGCTGAAGATATTTGCATTTCCAGAGGCATCACGAGAGTCATAATATCTTACGTCAAGGCTTCCACCAGAAGTGTAGATTAGTTTTGAGCCAGTTTTATCGCAAATCTGAGAGGGCATTTTGAATACACCTGTAAAAATTCCGGTACTACGACCTGTTTCAACAAGTGTAAATCCAGTCGATGCCAAACCACCATGTTCAATTCCATTAACAGTACATCGTTTGTAGCGAACATCTTTGAGTTTTATTTCCAATAAAATTTCTCCATTTTTTCCAACTGTATCGACATTGACTGAATTTGGATCATTGATCACTTGATAAATCTCAACAGTGTCACTTTTCAAATTTAGATCAGAGTCACTTAGAGTAATTGTAACAGGTTGTCCAAATCGGAATGTTGTAGAAGTTGTTGAGACTTTTCCTGAATGTGTTGCAACGTCTGATTTGGTTGAAGTGGTAGTTGTTACACCAACTGAGTCCAAGTCAGCATATGAAATTGAAACACCATCTTCGTCTATCAGTCTGTCAGTAATGATAATTTTTACTTCATCATCAATGGTTTGGATGGTCTGAATAAAATTGGGATCTAAAATGTTTAATTGATTTGTAACTGCATATTCAAAAGTTCCTTCAAAAACAGATGAATTGTCTTGAGTCTCTTCTAATTCAAAACGATAAATGGAATTGTTTACACTTTGATTATTTTCCAATCCAAAAGAAAAGAAATCAAAGACTATGGGAAGTTTATTAGATTCGCTAGAAACTTTGACAGTGTCAGAATCATCAAAGTCAATTATAAGAAATACACTGCCAGTTTTCCTCTGGATATCTTCCACATCAACATCATCAATTCTGATAAATCCTTGGGAGGATGATACATCTCCATTATCAGCAATTACTATCTGAGGAGCAGAGTCACGGTTTCCAAAAGCCAGTGCAAATGTAGTACTACTAAAATCGGAAATTTCTAGTTCATTTTCAAATGATCTCAAATCATAGTTTATCCAGTTTGTTCCACTTGTGTTAGATTTTGACGAGTCGATTAAGGAAGCGGCTAAAGATGAAGCAGAAATGCCCAAATTAATTGAGATCATTTCATAGGACGCATTAGAGACATTAGAAGTATCAATTAGTAAAATATCAGAATTTGAATCAGGTACTGAAGAATTAGAATCATCACCTCCAGTCAAAACGGGTGAAGATGAATGAAATTCAACACTGTGTGCATGTTCCAATGTGACAGGATTTCCTATAGTGATTGTAGGAATGAGTGCTGAATCCCTAAAAACATCAAGGTGATCTTTGCTTCCGGTGTTAAGATTTTGATCAGAATCATTTAGCAATACGGTGTACTCTGTTCCAGGTCGTAGTGAATCACCAGTTCCAATTGTTAAAACAGGTTCTCCATCAAAAGATACAGAGGCAGTAGAGAATCCAGTTATCACAGATATAGAATCTTGATTGTAAGTGATTTTACCTGTTTGTCCTCTAGGCGCATCATCCAATATACCGATTATTGATTGATCATTATTATCAGAACTAGAGAATATTCCAGAATTTGGTTCTTGTTCTGTCAAAGTAACAATTTTAGAAAAAGTTTTTGAAACTCCATCAGAAACTGAAGAAGTGGGCTGATCACTATTTGTTTTCAATTTCATTATGTTTCCAAGTGACAAAGACAGTTTTCCATTATCTTCAAATCCTAAATTAGATAGATATGGTGCTAAATCTACCAAGCCAGCATTTCCATTTGCGTCATTGTTTCCAGAATTATCAAATGCTTGATAGAAAGTTGCCATTGTTGAATCAACATTGAAAGTCCATGAATCTTCGTCAGTAGGATCCTGATTAAGTTGAATGTCATTTAGAGTTAGAAAAACTTCAGAGTTTTTCGGATACATTTCTCTATCAATGTCTACTGAAATATTTTCTATTTCATCATATTCTAGAAATACTTGTTGTGATGCTCCACCAGGATTGTACTGTATTGTAACATCATCAAAGGAATAAAGTTGAATTAATGGCCATGCATCTACATCTAATCCAATTTGACCAACAGATATGTTGGAATTAGTGTTAATGGATTTTGCATTCCTAACTACATTATTTTGATTATTGGTACTTGTAGGACTGGATGTGCATTCTGTAAAGGCAGAATTGCCATTTGTTGAACCAGTAACAGATGCGGGTCGAGGAATTGCAAATCCATCAGTTTCACTAAGAGAGATTCCAAAAATTGAAGAGGCAGTGTCCCTACTACAAAATTCTCCAAAGTCTAATCCCTTTCCAGCAAGACCCACCGTTGAATCAGCAATTTTTGCCTTGTCAACATTTGCAAAATACGCATACCAATTTCCATCAGTGGCTTGAACCATTCTTAGGGTTTTGCCATTTAGGGTTACATCAGGTTCGCCCTTGCCTTCATCAGTATCAGAAATATTTGAATCTCGTACAACTACCTCAATTACCATAGATCCTGCAAAGCGATTACCAAATTCTGAATTTTCGGCAGACACTGAAAGATTTGGATTAGAGGCATGAGCCTCGATTAGAGGAATTAGTGAAAATGACAAAAATACCAGAAGAAATACCCAGGTTTTATTCAACATGAAAAATCCAGTATCTTTACAAATAACGTTATCGTAGAAATTCTCCTTAGAAACTTGTAATATGTGATAAAAATTATTAGAAAATAAGGAAAATGTTTGTGCAGAGAACCAAAGTATTACAGATTTCGCTATTAGCTATTTTCTCAGCATTTTTAGTAGAATTAATTTTTGGTCTCATATCAAATAGTTTGGCACTTGTAACAGATAGTATTCATGCCCTATTGGACAGTGTTGTAACTCTGGTTTTACTGCTAGCTGCTAGAATGGCAATAAAACCACCAGATGAAGAACACACCTACGGTCATGGAAAAATAGAATCACTAGGCGGATTAATTGGAGGAATAGCAATTTTTCTGATTGCTTGTTTTTTCATTTACGAATCAATAAACAGAATACAAAGTCCTCCACCATCCGTATTACCAGGAATTTTTGCAATTATTGGTGGACTCTATACAATAGGAATCGATATTTTTAGAATAATTCTTTTGAGAAGTTCAATTCAAAAAATTGGAGGGGCAACTCTCAAAGCAGATTTCTATCATGCATTTATGGATCTTGGTTCGACAGTTGTTGCAATAGTTGGAATTATTTTAGTTTCTTATGGATTGTATCAAGGAGACTTTGTTGCAGCATTAATCTTAGGTGGATTACTTGCAATTCTCAGTGTAAAACTGGTTTACAAAACAGCTCTTGATTTAACAGATATTATTTCTCCAGATCTTGTCAAGAATGTTAGAGACATAACACTGTCAACTCAAGGAGTTATTGATGCCAATCCCATTCTGATGAGACGCTCTGGAGATACAATTTTTGCAGATGTTACAATATCATTAAGAGGAGATACCAGTTTTGACAAAGCTCATGAAATTAGCAGCAATGTAGAAAAAAATATCAAAAATAAAGTTCCCAACGCATCAATAACCATTCATTTTGAGCCTAATTGGGAGGATGTACCATTAGATGCAAAAATTCTAGATATTGCAAAGAGTGTAGAAGGGGTAAAAGGAGTCCACAATGTTAGTACTCACAAAACCAAAGGTAAGACATTTTCTGATTTACACGTCATGGTAGACAGAGAGATTAATCTTTCATCAGCTCACAAAATATCTGAAATCATAGAAAAGAAAATTCAATCCAATATTCCAGAAATAGAACATGCGACAATTCATTTGGAACCTTTTGTAACAGTTCCAGAAAACTTCAATGTAGAGGATAAAGTCACAGAGGAGAAAATTAAGATAATTTTAGAAAAATATCCACAAATTAAAAAAATTGGAAGAATTGTTTCATTGAATTTTGAAAACATACTCAAAATAGATATTGATTGTTCATTTGACAAAGAACTATCAATTGAAAAAGTTCATGATTTAACTTCAGAAATAGAACACATCATCAGATCTGAAATAACAAATGCAGTAATTACAATTCACCCAGAACCAAACTAGATCAAAATACTTGTCAAGTACATTACAAGCATTCCGACAGCAAATCCAGACACTACAGATGCGCTAGAGAGATTTTTGTCACCCTCATCTCTTAACCATTTTATCAAAATTACAATTACTTGAAAAATGGCACCTGCCCCTATTGAAAGAAAAATGACAGAAGTAAAAGGAGAATAAACAAATCCGCCAATCCAAGCACCAAAAATTGCAGGCGAACCAGCAATCATTCCCATTGCAGCAAGCTTTCCTATCATCACTTTTTCCCTAGACATAGGAGCTGCAATTGCGATACCTTCAGTAGTGTTGTGGAGAGCAAATCCAACAATCAAAAATGTACTAAATGCAATAGAGCCCATACCTACAGCAGCCCCAATTGCCAGCCCCTCACCAAAATTATGCAATCCAATGCTTATAGAAATCATGAGAGCTATGGCAACAGGTTTTGCAAGTTTTGAAGATTTTGCCCTTTGAACTAATTTTTCTCCAGAGTAGTACAACCCTAAGAAAGATAAAACAATGACAGTCGCTATAAGCAATATTCCATTAAAGCTTCCTGCCAAATTTTCATTTGAAACGTCAACTGCTTCTTCTATTGAATCAAAAGCTAAGAAAAGCAACAATCCAGCAGTTAATGCCAAAAAGAAATGGTATTTTGATTTACTAATTTTTTTGATAAAAGGTAACCAAAGGAGTCCAATCATCACAGGAATTATTCCAACGTATGTTCCGATAATTGCAAAAAATACAGCAAGATCTAAAGTAGGTTGTAATGCAGGAGCTGCAGATTCAATCTCTTTTTCAAATCTAGTTCCATCACCAACAGTTATTCCAACAGTGTAGGGTTCTGCCTCATTCCATTCAAATGGAATCCTAACTAGAGCGGTTTCGTATCTTTCTAGATACCCATCAGGTTCAACAGCGGCAGGGTGAATTCTATCATTGACGTCAGCCACCACTATGTTAACTGGTATAGGACCAGTATTTCTTACAGTTGCATGAATTTCAGAATCAACAAAATCTACCTTTTCAATAGTGACTTCAGGTAACGGGATTCCCAGATCTATCAAATCCCCTCCAGGTCCAAAAATGTATGCCATCATTATTATGACAAATACAAAAGGAATGATTCCACTGGCAATCATCTTTACTTTAGAGGAATTGTTACTAAGTTCCATATTCTATGTCCTGATTAATTTCCGGATTTTCTTTAACAAGGAAAATTCCAACCCATCCTTTTTCAGAAAATTCTACTTTGTGTGCGTGAAATAGATATTTTCCTGGATATTCATATTCAAATTCCATAATTCCGCGTTCGGTTTGAGACATAGTTATCATGTCAGTGTAAAACGAGGGAACAATATCAGTTCCTGTTGGATAATATTTGTAGAGATTTCCATGTAGGTGGAAATTGTTAATCGGATCAAATTCAACCATATTGACTACATAAACACGAATCAATTCATGAGTATTGATTTGAATTGGATGGTGTTGATAGTAGAAGGGAATGGTGTTTGCAGCGTAAAAATTATTCTCAGTGTCAAAATCAGTATCAAGACCATTTAGAACCATAACCATTTCATCAGCTGGTGCACGACCTTCTTTTGGATCTACAATGAATACACCATACAATCCATGAACTATGTGTTCTTCAAGTGGCATGACATGGCAGTGATATGGGTGAACCCCTACAGGACCAGCTTCAAATTCATAAACAAATTGTCCGCCATTGCCACCAACGGGTTCAAAAACACCATCCATTCCAGCAGGATGTATACCATGAAAATGCATAGTGTGTTCTTTAGAGCCATTGTTAATGAAATGAATTCTTAGAAGATCCCCTTCGGTTGCTCTTATTGTCGGTCCAGGAACTGTTCCATTAAAAGTCCATACATTGTAAAAGACACCTGGAGAAATTTCTTGAATTTTATCGTCTTCAGCAACTATAGTGTATTCTCTAATAGTTTGACCAGTTTCAGATACAGAAACTCTTCCGTACTCAAAGTTTCGTAAAAATTCATCAGGATCAAAGTCAACTGTTGAAACAGTGTATAATGGATCTATTACTTCACCTGATGTTCTAACAACAGCACCTGAATGAGTAACAAAGGTTTTTTGTTCTGATTGTGCATCAGAGAAAGTTGGAAAAACTGCAACTAAAGAGACTCCAACAATTATTGAAACAAGTAAGATCATAGTATTTGAACGGGTGATTTTCATAAGCCAAAAATCAAAAATTCTTTATTTAAATTTAACCTAAGCTAACTTTTTTAGACTAATCTAATTTTATTAAACAGGGCTAAATTTAGAAAAAATTAGGTTTAAACTAAAGATAAAAAAATCAAAATCATGGAAAAAGCAGGAATAATTTTAGTTCTATCAGGAGTGCTTATCGTTATTGGTTTAATTCTACTTGCAATGGGAAATCAGATCATTTTAGAGGGTGTTTATCAAGACAACGGGGCAATTAGCTCTAGTCAAAATCTAATTATTTCAGGAGAATTCAATTCTGAAGAATCATCGGTGGGAGTTTTTGCAGTTCAGGCAATGGAATTCAAAGAAAATAAAATTTCAGCAAAAGTATTAGATCCATTAGATAATCAAATTGCATCAAAAAATGTTGATGATGAAACTATTGAGGAAGAATTTGAGATTTTTGATACGGGCGTATACAAATTAATCATTCAAAGTGATTCAAATGAAGAGACTCAAGTGTTTGGAGCAATAGGACCACTTCCAGATGCAGGTAAGAAATCATTGAGTTTCATTTCATCATATGTTTTGATTATTGGAATGGCGGGTTTGATAGGTTCCGGAATCTACAGAGTCAAAAGTAGAAAAAAATCAATTTAGATAACCGTCTAGTTTTTCAAGACCGTTAATTGTTTCATCAAAATTCTCACTACTTTCAACAATACTAGTTAGTTTCTCAGAATTGGCAGAAATCATTGATTTTTCTCCATTAGTTTTTTTGAGGATAAAGTCATGATCAATTAGATAAGCCAATCTTTCTAGAACTTCTGTTTCAGTAATTGAGGCCTGTTCTGCCAAAAAAGTGCATGACTTGGTACCATCCTCCAATTCCGCCAAAATCGAGGAGGTTACAGGATCAAACATGCAATCAACTACTTTTTCTCGATCAAAAGTATCAGTCATTTCAACAAGAATTAGTTCAAAGGATGTTATAACTTTTCAATTATCCAATAAGATAATTAAGAAAAAATCCGATTACACATTATGCAAAAACTTTGTGGCAATGATCCATCAGGAAAAGGGACCCATTGCTTCTGTATCGATATTGATCCCCAAAGAGGCATCAAAAAATGCTGTCAATGCAATCAGTGGAATGTTCAAGGTAATGATTGGACAGAAGACGAGGATTTTAGATAGACTAAACCAAGAAACACGTGTAATTAGGCACAGAATGAGCAAAACCTGAAAATGAACCAAAAGTGGTGCCTAGCATGGTTTTTATCGGGGTTTTCTTGAATTTTGGAATACTTGAGCACTCAAGAATACAGACACATTGTTAGGATTGTGGGTAACGATATCCCAGGAGAGAGAAAAGTTCTCGTAGGATTAACTCAGATCAAGGGAATTGGATATAGTTTCGCTACAGCAATTTTAGACACATTAAAAATTGAAACAAACTCAAACATAGGTCACCTTACTGAGGAAAATGTTCAGGCAATTGAAAAACTAATTACAAATCCAATTGAATCAAGTTTTCCATCATGGTTCCTCAACAGAAGAAAAGATATTGAAACTGGAAACGATTTACATTTGTTAACATCAGATATTCCATTTACATTTAGAAATGATATTGAAAGAGAAAGAATTACTGCAAGTTGGAGAGGTTATCGTCATCTTAGTGGTCTCAAAGTAAGAGGACAAAGAACTAGAACATCAGGTAGAAAAGGCGGAGCAGTCGGCGTTGCAAAAGGTGGAATGGCAGCTCCTGCAAAGAAATCATCATCTTCTGATGCCCCAGCAGCAGTAGCAGCTCCAACAGCCGCAGCTGCAAAAACCCCAGCTCCTGCAGCAGAGGAGAAAAAGGAATAGGTGTTTTGAATGGGAGATCCAAAATATCCACGTAGAGTTTGGAGAAAACCAAAAAGACCTCTTAATTATGAATTAAAAATGGAAGAGTTGAAAACTCTTGGAACATTTGGATTAAGAACAAAGAGAGAGTTATGGAAAGCACATACTGAACTATCACGTGTTAGACAACAAGCTAGATCTTTACTCTCTTTAAGACAAGAAGTCAGAGCAGAAAAAGAACCAGTTCTGATGAACTCTCTTGCAAGAATTGGTTTAGTAAGTAGAGATGCAACATTAGATGATGTACTTAACTTGACTGCGAATGATTTACTTGCAAGAAGATTGCAAACTATTGTTACAAAGAAATTAGGATTCAAAACTCCATATCAAGCAAGACAAGCAGTAGTTCACGGTCACATTATGATTGGAGAAAGAAAAGTGGACATTCCATCATACACAGTTACAGTTGAGGAAGAAGACACTATTCATTTTGCACCAGAATCAAACATACCACAGGTTTTAGAGAAGACAAAAACTGAAAATCCTACTGAAGCAGCAGAGGCTCCAGCAGAAGTAGCAGCAGAGGCTCCAGCAGAAGTAGCAGCAGAGGCTCCAGCAGAAGAAAAGAAAGATGAAAGTTCTTCAACAGAATGATAGAATAATTAGGCTTATCAGTAAATAGCACCCAATATCAGGTAGAATAGAAATGTGTTCAATTATCGGCTATTACGGAAAAGAATCCGCAGCTCCCATTATTGTAAAAGGACTAAAGAGAATGGAGTATAGAGGATACGACAGTGTTGGAGTAGCAACAGAATCAGAAAACGAGATTGAATTGAAAAAAGGTACTGGGAAAGTACAAGAAGTAAATTCAAAAGTGCAGTTAGAGACATTACCAGGGAAAGTAGGGATAGGCCATACCAGATGGGCAACCCATGGAAAAGTTACCGATGCAAATGCACATCCCCATCCAAGTAACTCCGGAAAAATTGCTATCGTACATAATGGAATTATAGAAAATTTTGAAGAATTAAAAAAACAATTAGAAAGTGAAGGATATGTTTTCAAAAGTGAAACAGACAGCGAGATAATTGCAAATCTAATCCAAAAAAATCATGAGCAAACAAATGACGTCAAAGAAACAATTCTAAAAACAGTTTCACAACTAAAAGGACATTACGCATTTGTTGTAATGTTTGAAGATGGGCAATTAGCTGCCGCGAGATTTCACGAACCACTAATCTTAGGAGTAGGAAAAGAGGATTACTTTTTGTCAAGTGATGTTTTAGGATTCATCGAATTCACAGATAATGCAATCTACATAGAAAATGGAACTTTTGTGATATTAGATAAAAACAAATTCAAAATTTTTGATTTTGATGGAGAGCATTCAGGATATGAAATTACAAAAGTTTCAAAAGAATTTGGTGACGCATACAAAGGAGATTATGCACATTTTACACTAAAAGAAATCTACGAACAACCTGAAACAATTCTCAAAGCAGGAGAAAAAACCATTAGTGAAATTGATAGAGCGGCAGACTACCTCAGACATGCCAAAAACATCTACGTCACAGGTAGTGGATCAAGTTATAATTCAGCATTAATTGCCAAGCAAATTCTATCAAAATACGTAAAAATCAAGGCTGAACCAATAATGTCCAGCGAACTTCAGTTTGCCCCAAACACAATTGAGGAAAACTCTATTCTTATTGCAATCTCACAGAGTGGAGAAAGTGCAGATGTCTTAGACGCAGTGAAAATTGCAAAAAAAGCAAATTGCAAGATCATTTCCATTGTGAATCTTTTGACTTCTTCTTTGGCAAGGGAATCAGATGTCTTAATAGGTTTGAATTGCGGTCCAGAGATAGGAGTTGCCGCAACGAAAAGTTTCACATCACAACTTGTCATATTATACAAGATCGTACAAAAGTTAAGCAATAATGACATTACAATTGATTTTGAAAATTTTTCAAAATCAATTTCAAAAACATTGGACAATCCTAGTACCATTCAAAAAATAGCAAAAGAGTTGAAAGAGATTTCAGACATTTACATTTTAGGTCGCGGAATAAATTATCCAATCGCAACAGAATCAGCACTAAAACTCAAAGAGTTGACATACATTCATGCAGAAGGAATTGCAGGTGGAGAATTAAAGCACGGACCCCTTGCTTTAATGGATTCCCAAGTGTTTGTAATAATTCTAAACCCAAATGATTCAACATATTCAGATACCTTGACTAGTGCAAGAGAGATTAAAGCTCGTGGCGCAAAAATTATCGGAGTTTCAGATGTAAAAAGTGATGTTTATGATTATTGGATTGAAATGCCAAAAATCAGTGAGGTGCTATACCCAATTTCAGAAATCATTCCAATTCAATTATTGTCATATTACGGAGCACTTGAAAGAGATGCAGATCCTGATTATCCACGAAATCTTGCAAAATCAGTTACAGTCAAGTAAACAATCGCTGATATTCTTTTTCAACCAAATTCAAAAAAGTTTCAGAATTATTTCCAGTTTTAATCATTGAAGAGATAATACTTCCTCCAGCCCCAACCCCTTCTTTTGCAAATCCCTCCGAGAATGCCTTCAGGCCTGAAAATTTGGAGTTTTTCATGCCTGGATCTACGGAAATTATAGGTATGTCTGCAATATCCTGAACAAGTTCACTGAAATTTGCGCTCTTATCATTTGTAATGTAAGAGGTAGTTCCAATTGCAGTGTTTTCCTCATTAAATCCAATTTTTGAGGCAAATGCCAAAACTGCAGCCATTTGAGTTCCACCTGCCAACATTACTTTTGATACACTAGATGCAGAGCACAACATTCCTGCAACAAAAGGAATCATAGGATCTCCAATTTTTGCAACTATACTGTATGGGTGTTCTGAATCAATTCTTTCAAGTGCAGAAGATACAATTTGATTTTTCAATTCAACTGGATTATCAGGAATACTGGAACTAACCTTTGCATCAAAATCTAATGCCTTTAGTAATGCCAAAGCAGTTGTTGTTCCACCAGGAATACATTCACCAATCATCAAACAATCAGTTAATGACGCCAAACTTCTACCAAGAATTTGACCGTATTCAACTGCACGAGAAACAATAGAATCACTCATTGCATCCTCAACAGAAATATTTTTTCCAAAAGGCAAACCAGATTCAATAAAAGGTAATTGGGGAGTGATTTTGCTTCCGGCATTAATTGTTAAATGTGAAATACTTGCTGATTCTAGAGCCGTTTTTGTCAAGATTCCAGGAGTAGGTTTTCCATCAGGAGTCATAGGGATTTTATCAATAGTTTTACAGTAACCATAATGGAGATATTCAGCGTCTGCTGGGGGAGTGAATTGAATCGAGTCTTTATCAGCTCCTGCAAAAGTGATTCCAGGAATTTCAGATGTCTCAGTATAAGATATTACAAATGAAAAAAGGAATCTACCAGATTTTATGGAATCAACGAAATTTTGAGCAAGATCTAGATTGCCAGATAATTCAAAATCTTCCAACAAATCACTAACCCATCATATCAAGAAATTGTTGCTCTGTTCTTTTTTGCAGTATCATGTTTGTGATTTTTTCTTGTCCTAGTGTAGAGGTCTCTTTATGGCCATAATTGTGCCCAGAATATAGAACCAAATTATCATCTAATGAGTAAAGGATGTCAAATAGGCTGTGATATAGCTCTTGAGCACTCCCACCAGGTAAATCAATTCGACCGCAATTTCCAACAAACAAAGTATCACCTGAGAAAATTTTTCCATCACCTATCAAGCAAATACTATCCTTTGAATGACCAGGGGTGTGAAGAACTTTTAATTTTGAATTTCCAAATTCGATTACATCTCCATCTTTGACAGTGATATCATGTTTCAGTTCGGAATTTTCATGTTGAATTATAGGAGCCTTTGTAGATTTGGCCATCTCCTCATTTCCAATAGTATGATCAAAATGATGATGAGTGTTTACAATGTATTTAATTTTCAAATCATTTTCTTTAATCAACATCTCCAGTTCTATGAGATCCCAAGATGGATCAATGATGATGGATTCATTAGAATCTTCATCTACAACAATGTAAGAAAAATTCTGCATGTTTCCAACTTGAATTTGATGGACTATCACAGTATTCCCACCTCAGCTTCTGGAGGAATTCCAATCTTTTCTGCAAAGAGTTCACCAGTCAAATCTTTTCTTTTTGGAATTCCTTGTTTCATTTTGTGAAATGTAACAGTCATGTCACATTTTGTGAAAATATTTGCAGTCTCACCGGTTTGAGGGTCTAGACCAGATGGAACATCAACAGCAAATTTGTAACAATCAGTTTGATTGATGTAATTAATTGCTGATGCATAAGGTTCTCTTATTTCTCCTGAAATTCCAGTTCCTAGAATTCCATCAACAATGACATCAGGTTTAAAATCAAAATCAGTTGAACCTCCTGTCATTAGTTTTACAGAAGGCATTTTTTCTAAAATTGACCAATTCCAATTACTCTCTTCAGTTTTGATTTTTTCAGGGTTTCCAAGTAGCATAACGGTTACTTTAGCACCATAACCAGCCAGATGACGAGCCATAACTAATCCATCTCCACCGTTATTTCCCATTCCCACAAAAATCAAAATATTTTTTGATTCTACATTTCCAAGTTTTTCAACTAGTCTTTTAACTGCAGCAGCACCTGCATTTTCCATCATGAATTTTTTTAAAAATCCCATATCATGACCTTTATTTTCAATATTGTACATTTGTTCAACGGTTATTTCCATAATTTACATGAGAATCATATGTAAAATAAGAGTTTAGAAAACGGCTTTATCCTGGTTAATACCAATACTGCACATGACATTAAAAAATGTAAAACCATCATTGAATAAAATTTCAAAAACTTTGGGAGAAATTCAAGATTCAAGAGAATTTTTGTTAAAAAATACTAGAGAAATTATTGTACTATGTAGTAGATCAATAATCGCAATTCACAAAAACGATACAAAAACTGGAAAAAATAATCTAAAGGAAGCAGAATCATTATTAAAAAAATACAAAAAAAAGGCAACTGGAGATCTTAGAAGATACCTCATAACACCTGAACAGGAATTTGTTGAAGCAGCATGTCTAATCGCCGTAGTTGAAAAAAAAGAAATCCCATCAGATAAAAAATTAGGAGTCATGCCAGAATCATATGTTTTAGGACTGTTAGATTGCATTGGAGAATTAAAAAGAATGGTTTTTGACAAGATAAGAATTGGAGAAGTTGATGAAGCCAATAGAGTTTTTGAGATTATGGAGAACCTGTATCTTCAGCTTTACACATTCTCTATGTATGACAAAGTGGTAAAGGAAGCTAGAAGAAAAATCGACGTAAATAGAATTTTGGTTGATGATGTTAGATCTGCAATTACTGAAGAAAAAAGACGAACCGAATTAATCAAAACATTACAAAAATTCGAAAAATAATTTTTAAAATTTGTATGCGGGCGATGGGATTTGAACCCACGAACTCCTAAGAGACTAGCCCCTCAAGCTAGCGCCTTTGGCCAGGCTGGGCGACGCCCGCAAAGAATTTTTCATGTATGGTTTTTATAATCCTTGATTACTTTTTCGTTCGTATGTTAATTCCTGTCAGATGTTTTACATGTGGAAATCTAATTGCTGACAAATATGATGATTATCAAAATAAAATCAAATCTGGAGAAGATCCAGAGAAAACTCTAGACTCAATTGGAATAGAGAGATATTGTTGCAGAAGGATGTTACTAACCACCTTAGAAACAATTCAGCAAGTAATTCCATTCTATGAAGCAATTCAGAGAAGAAAACAAGAAGTTCAATCTGAGTTAGAATAACTTGGCCAAAATCACTTCAATTGAAGGACGTATTTTATTCAATAGTAGAGGTAGTAAAACAATCGAAGTAGATGTTGAATCAGATGGAAAGTTTGTAGGAAGAGTTTGTGCTCCATCAGGTGCAAGTGTTGGAAAATATGAAGCAGTAAGTTTTCGAAATGGAAAACCCGAAGAAAGCCTTCAAGTTTTAAAACAAAATTCTCAAAAATTTATCGGTTTAGAATCATCTGATCTTAAAGTAATTCACGACACTCTGAAAAGTTTAGACAGTTCAATGAATTATTCAGATATTGGAGGAGCACTTGCTTTTGCAGTAACAATTGCATCCATGGAGTCAGCATCAAAAGCACTCAATCAACCATTATTCAAAACATTATCAAACGAATCATCATTCAAATTTCCATTTCCGTTAGGGAATATTTTAGGAGGAGGAGCTCATGCAGGACCAGGAACACCAGACATTCAAGAAATATTGATTTGTGCTACGGGTGCAAAAAGTATCGAAGACGCTATTGAAACAAACTTGGCAGTTCACAAAGAATTACGTAGTGTGTTGGAAAAAGAAGATCCAAATTTCACAAATGGAAGAGGAGATGAAGGTGGATGGGCACCAAAATTAGAAAACCAAAAAGCATTAGAGGTTTCTGCAAAAGCTTGTGAGAATTTAGGATTCACTTTAGGAAAAGAAGTTTCTTTAGGAGTTGACTTTGCTTCATCTACACAATGGAATGAAGAAAAATCAAAGTATGTTTATGATAGAGCAGGATTTGAAAATACAACATCTGAACAAATTGATTTTGCAGCAGACATTATTGAAAAATTCAAATTAATTTATGCAGAGGATGCAGTTCATGAAGAGGCATTTGAGGACATGTCAGAATTAACAGCAAAATTTCCAAATACCCTGATTACAGGAGATGATTTGACAGTCACAAATAAGGGAATTCTTTCAAAGGCGATCGACATGAAATCATGTAATGCAGCAATTTTGAAAGTCAATCAGGCTGGAAGTCTGTTTGACGCTCTAGAATTTGCAAATCTAGCAAATGAAAACAATATCAGATTAATCACATCACATAGATCAGGCGAGTCTACAGATTCACAGATTTCACACATCGGTCTTGCTACAAAGTCAAAAATGCTCAAAGTTGGCGTCGTAGGAGGAGAAAGAGTGGCAAAATTAAATGAATTATTACGCCTATCAGAGCATGATTTAATACGCGGTATGGCAGAAATTTAAAATCGGTATGAGCCAACAAGCAGAAGCAACAGACATCAAAAAGAAGATCCTCTCTACAGGAATTAGAGTAGGTACACAGGTAAAGACAAAATTCATGAAACCTTTCATCACTAAAGCCAGTCCTGAAGGACTCTACATGCTTGATTTGGATATAACATTAGACAAAATCAAGACCGCAGCAAAATTCATCAACAGACTAGGCGTTGAGAATCTAATAGTTTGTTCTGCAAGACAGTATGCAGAGACACCAATTGAAAAGTTCTGCGACACTTTGGGTTCAAAGAAACTACTAGGAAGATTCATGCCAGGAACCTTGACAAATCCATCATTACCATACTACATTGAACCAAAATTAGTTTTAATTTCAGATCCTCAAGTTGATGAACAAGCAATTACCGAAGCAACTAATGCAGGTATCCCAGTAATCGGAATTGCAAATACAGACAACATCACATCAAATCTTGATGTCATAATTCCTGCAAACAATAGAGGAAGAAAAGCACTAGCAACAGTTTACTGGTTATTGGTACGTCAAATTCTCATTGAAAAAGGAGAATTAAAAGAAGATGATCCAATGACCGTTGAAATTGATGATTTTGAAACAAAGATTACCGAAGAGGAAATCGAATAAATAAATCAAATTCTCAAAGTATTTACTTGATATCAAAAGCATCCGCTCCCGGAAAAGTTATTCTTTTTGGAGAACACTTTGTTGTTTACGGAGTAAAAGCAATTCTTTGTGCAATTAACAAAAGAATCACAGTGACTGCTGAAGAAATTTCTGAAAGAAAAATTTCAATCATCTCAAATATCGGGAAACTTGAATTAGAACCAAACGAACCAATTTCAGAAATTACTTCTCCGCTAAAGCCATTTTACTATTTGGCAAACAAAATAATTCAAGATAAAAATTCAGGAATAAAGATACAAGTTGAATCAGAGATTCCATTAGGAGTAGGTTTAGGCTCATCTTCTGCATGTTGTGTGGCAGGAGCTGCTGCAATTTCAAAATTATTTGGAAACAATTCCAAAGAAGAAATTCTCAAACTAGCAATAGAGGCAGAGAAAACAATTTTTCAAAATACCTCGGGTGCAGATTGTACTGTATGCACTTTTGGAGGATTGATGGAGTATGACAAGGAAAAGGGATTCTCAAAGATAGAATCTGAACCAAATTTCCATCTAGTTATTGCAAATTCAAATGTTGAGCATTCAACAGAGAAAGTAGTAGCTGAGGTAAGAAAATTCAAAGAAAGTAATGAAGAAGAATTTTCAAAATTATGCAGTGAGGAATCAGCTCTTGTTGAAAATGTCTTAAAATTACTAAAAGAAAACGACATCAAAGGACTGGGTGAAAAAGTGACCCAGAATCAAGAATTTCTTGAAACTATAGGAATTTCAAATGACAAATTGCGAGATATGGTTCAAATTGGAAAAGCATCATCATACGGTTCGAAAATTACAGGTGCAGGAGGAGGAGGATGTATTTTTGCTCTCACAGATGAATCAAATCTTGAGAACACCATCAAAGGATTCAAAGACAAAAATTTTGAATGTTTTTCTGTGAAAATTGATTTCAAAGGACTGGATACTTTTTAATTATATGGATAATTTGGAACAACATGATTCTCATAAAATTAGGAGGTTCAATTATCACTAACAAAGAAAAACCATTGTCAGCAAGAAAAAAAACAATTGACAATCTTGCAAAGAGTCTAAAAAAGATCCAAGAACCAATAATCATTGTTCATGGAGGAGGTTCTTACGGACATTATTGGTCTGTCAAATATGATATGCATACAAAAGAAAGGAAATACGATTTGAGGGGAGTGTCCATTGTAAAAAACTCAATGATTGAGTTGAATAAGATAATTTTAGATTCATTTCTAAAAAATAAATTAAATCCATATTGTCTTCCTCCAACAGATTTCATGACGGGAAATAAGCCAATTACAAAAAAAGTTAAAGAAATTGAAAAGATTTCAAAATCAGGTCTAATCCCAGTTACATTTGGAGATGCTTTATGGTACGGACAAAACAAAACATACATTCTATCAGGAGATAAAATAATGACACATCTTGCAAAAATACTCAAGCCTAAACTTTGTATTTTTGCCTTAAATGAAGATGGTGTCTACTCTGATCTAAAATCTAAAAAACTAATTCGTGAATTAAAAGGGGAAAACCCAACAATCTCTGAAAATAAAATGGATGTGACTGGTGGAATGACCAGAAAAATTGAGGAAGCAACAAAGATTTCCAAGATGGGAATGAAAGTATTTTTTGTAAATGGAAATAAACCTGAAAGAATCGTGAAAGCGGTTAAAAATAGGAAATTTGAAGGAACATTGTTCAGAGGAAAATAATGACGGAAGAATTTGTTATACTAGTTGATGAAAACGACAATCCAATTGGAAAAGAAGAAAAAGTGAAATGTCATTTACCAAACGGGAAGCTTCACAGAGCATTCACTGCATTATTGTTTGATAAAAATGGAAGACTGGTTCTAACAAGAAGAGCAAAAGAGAAGATGTTATGGCCAGGAGATTGGGACGGAACATTTGCAAGCCATCCAAGAGAATCTGAAACTTATGTTTCGTCAGGAGAAAGAAGAATGCCAGAAGAATTAGGGATTGAAGGAAAATTAGATTACCTTCACAAATTTGAATATCACGTACCTTACAAGGATGTAGGTTCAGAGAACGAAGTCTGTGGAACTTTAATTGGGATTATTGATGAATCTACCGAATTAAAAGAAATTGAAGGAGAAATAGACGAAATAAAGTGGATTTCAGCAGCAGAGTTACTTTTGGAAATTAAAACAAATCCGCAGATTTATTGTCCATGGATGTTAATTGCCTTGGAATTATTAGACAAATCAGATAAATCCATGCTTGAAAAACACGCAAATGTGTTATCCACATGGATGACCAGTGATGTTCATGAAGGTTTGCAAAATGCAATTAAAACACATTTGCCACAAGAAAAATGGAGATTAGTAAATGGAAAAAACTAGGCAAATTGAAAAAAATGCAAAGACAGTAAACAAGTATCTTAAATCTAAATTAAAAGGAAATCCAAAAAAGCTCTACGATGCAGCTGGTCATTTAATCATTAATGGTGGAAAAAGACTTAGACCATACATGGTAATTAGGAGTTGTCAAATTTTAGGTGGAAAGCCCTCCAATGCCATGGCTGCAGCTAGTGCAGTAGAAATGGTTCATAATTTCACTTTAGTTCACGATGACATCATGGATAATGATGAAATGCGTCATGGTGTTCCAACAACACACAGAAAGTTTGGGATGCCAATTGCAATTCTTGCGGGAGATGTATTATTTTCTAAAGCTTTTCAAGTAATTTCAGATACAAAATTAGATCCAATAGCGACAACACAACTCATCTCAAGACTTGCAAAAGCTTGTGTGGATGTTTGTGAAGGACAGCTTCTTGATGTCAAAATGGCAGAAGAAAAGAAAATTCCAACACAAGCAGAATACATCACAATGATTGGAAAAAAGACTGCAGCGTTGTTTGATGTATCATGTGCAATGGGTGCAATATGTGCAACATCTAAAGACAAAGATATTTCAAATCTTTCTTCATTTGGAAGGAATCTTGGCATAGCATTTCAAATTACTGATGATTTGATTGGAGTCATGGGTGATCCAAAAATTACCAAAAAACCTGTAGGCAATGATCTTAGAGAAGGTAAAAAGTCACTTCCAATCCTTATGGCTATCAAACTTGCAAAAGGCAATGATAAAAAAATAATTTTAAAAGCATTTGGAAATTCCAAAGTTTCAAGAAATGACCTCAATAAGGCAGTTGAAGTAATACGTTCGCTTGGAATAGAAGAAAATGTTAGAAAGCAGGCACTAAAATATGCTGAAAAAGCTGAAAAATCACTCTCAAAATACTCTGGTTCGGCAAAAAATGAACTTATTGCATTATTAGATTTTGTAGTAAAGAGAAGTGTCTAAACATCATCAGGTAAATCAAAATGGATGAAGAAATAAAAAAAGAAATTAGAAAAATGGCGCTCCAAAATGCGTTTGAGCACGGAGGTCAAACTCAAGATAAAATAATTTTAGGGAAAATTCTTGGAACAAAACCTGAATTTCGAACAAAAGTTAAAGAGATTTCAGTTGAGATTTCAGACATAGTTGCATCTGTGAATCAACTTTCTGCAGAAGAACAACAAAATGAATTGGAAGAAAAATTTCCTGATGCATTAGCACCCAAAGAGAAAATAGAAGAGAGAGAAGGATTACCAGAATTAAAAGATGCAGAGCAAGGAAAAGTAGTTACGCGATTTCCACCAGAACCAAATGGCTACCCACATATAGGACACGCAAAGGCTGCAATAATTAATTCAGAATATGCAAAAATGTACGGTGGTAAATTCATTCTTAGAATGGATGATACAAATCCAGAAGCAGAACGGATGGAATATCATGCTGCAATAAAAGTCGGTTTAGAATGGCTCGGAATAGAGTTTGATCAAGTAAAAAATACCTCAGACGACATGGAATTATTTTATGAAAAAGGAATTGAATTAATCAATTCAGGTAAAGCATACATTTGTACCTGTAAGAGAGAAGACATTAGTAAAAATCGTAGAGAACGCAAAGCTTGCAAATGCAGTATGGAAAATATTGAAAAAAATAATAAAAATTGGGAAAAGATGCAAGAAAAATTCAAGCCAGGAGAAGCAATAGTCAGATTCAGAGGAGATATGAAAGCAGACAATGCAGTGATGAGAGACCCTGTATTGTTACGAATTATTGATGAGAAACATTACACTGTAGGTGACAAATATAGAATTTGGCCTAGTTATGATTTTGCAGTAGCTATTGAGGATAGTGTAGACGGAGTAACGCATGCTTTTCGTTCAAAAGAATTTGAATTGAGAAAAGAGCTAATTGACGCCATTTTAGATGCATTAGGCATGAGAAAACCTCAACAAGGCTTCTTTTCGAGACTTGAATTCAAAGGAATGCCCATTTCAAAGAGAATAATCAAACCCTTGATTGAAGAGGGAAAAGTTTCATGGTATGATGATCCAAGACTCCCCACTCTAGAGGCACTCAGGAGAAGAGGCATCAAACCGGAAGCTATTAGAAAATTCATCATGTCATTAGGAATGACAAAAGCAAACACACTAGCACCATTTGACGCTCTTGAAGCATTCAATAGAAAATTTGTAGATGGAAACAGCATGAGATTGTTTATGGTCAAAGATCCAAGAAAATTAAAAATAAAAAATTTATCAATATCAGAAGTTGAAATTCCCAACCACCCAATCAACGATATGGGAAAAAGAAAAATCCAAGTCACTGAAGATGTTTACATTTCTGGAGAAGATGTTGAATTAATCAAAGAGCAATCAACAATTCGACTTTTAGGATTAGGTAATGTAAAAATTACAAAAATCAATGGCGAAGTTGAAGGAGAATTTGAGGGAGAGGGAGATTCTTCCAACATATTGAAAATTCAATGGGTACCTCAAAAAACAGCTCACGAAATCAAAATGGTCATTCCAAAGACATTATTCAATGATGAAGAGTTTAATGAAGAAAGCTTAGAAGAATTAGACGTTTATACAGAACCTCAATATTTACAATTAAAAGAAGGAGAAGAAATTCAATTTGTTAGATTTGGATATTGTAGAAAAGATTCACAAAATCAAGCAATTTTTACTCACAAGTGATTGATATGAAAATAGCACGATTGGTACATGAGAATAAAGAAACTTACGGATTTATCAAAGGAGACAAAGTAGCAACAAAAGATGAGATTACATATCTTACAGGAGTCCCTATCCCATACAATGTCAAAGATTTTCTTTTTGATGGATGGTTTGATGAAGTCAAAAATAAAATTCAAGACTTGCCTTACGAAGAGGAACTATCAAAATTCAAATTATTAGCACCCATTCCAGATCCAAATAAAATAATTTGTTTGGCTTTTAACTACATAGATCATGCAAAAGAACAAGGATTAACAGCTCCAGAAGATCCCGCATTAGTAATCAAGCCCAGAACTGCTCTTAACGGAAATAATTCCCCCATAGAATGCCCAGACTTTGTGACACAACTTGATTACGAGGTTGAATTAGCCATGATAATTGGAAAAGATTGTAAAAATGTCAGCGTTGAAGAGGCAAAAAATGTAATCTTCGGATACATGGTATTCAATGATGTATCAGCCAGAGATATTCAGTTTAAAGACAAACAGTTTACCAGAGGAAAGGGTTTTGACTCATTTGCACCATGCGGACCATGGATTACAACTGCAGATGAGATTAAAGATCCGCAAAATCTGAAATTGACTACCAAAATTAATGGAGAGATAAGACAAAACTCGTCAACTAACAACATGTTTATCAAAATTCCTCAAATCATATCCAAAGTTTCCAAAGTCATGACATTAGAAAAAGGAGACATAATTTCAACAGGAACTCCTGCAGGAGTAATGCTAAACAAACCTAATGCAGTATTCCTTAAAGACGGAGATAAAGTTGAAATGGAGATTGAAGGTTTAGGTACCTTGAATAACACAATAAAAGTTGTAAAATCACCCTAGATTTTTTCTCAATAAATGAAAAGAAAGTTTTTTCTCTAGTGATTCAAAATCAAACAATTTCTCTTTAGTTAAAATTTGTATTCTGTTGTGATTATTTTCAATAGCATAATTTTGTAAAAACAAAATAATTTGTAATGTTGCATCATCAGATTCTGAAAACAATGTAACAATTAGAGTATTATCAAAGTGTTCAGAATTAGAAATGATTGCTGTAGAAATTTTTCCATTAATTTGTGATTGAATAATTTTATTTTCCTGAATTAATTGAGATTTTACTGCATCATCAAATGGAAGCCACCTCCATGATTTCACATAATGTGTGGCACTGTTTTCATCAAAGGATCTTGAAAACTCCACATTGAAATTTGAGTTTTTTTTAGGCTCCAAAGCGTAAAAATTCCAGGTTTGGAATAATTCGTATTTGAGAGATTTTGCTAGGGATAGAGAAATTGAATTTTCAACATCAACTAACATAAATGAAAATACTGCTCCTTTTGACTTTCCTACCAATTCAACATGAGTGACTAGATCATATGCAATCTTTTGTTTTCTATGATTAGGATCAACTCGAATTCCCTCAATCCAAATTTGATCTTTTGAAAAAAACGAATGAATGATACCGACAGGTAGTTCTTTTTCAAAAACAAAAAACAGATCTTCATTTAACCAAAAATCCCAAACGTGTTCGACATAATCACCCCAGGAAAAAGTATTTTGACAGAATTTCAAAACATGAAGTTTGTCAGAGGGTTCTGCGTTTCTAATCATATATACGAAAAAATATTAAGTATCACCAGATAAAAACTTCCATGGGAAAAATTATCGCAGGAAAAACATCAGATATCCCTCCTGGAAAAATGATCAAGGTCTCTATTGACGGAAGAGAAATTCTAGTTGCAAATATTGATGGAGAATATTGTGCAACTGATGATTCATGTACTCATTCTGGATCTAGTCTTTCTGAGGGAAAATTAGATGGATGTGTCATCACTTGTGGATGGCATGCTGCAGAATTTGACTGTAAAACAGGAAAAATGTTGAAATTCCCAGTTAAAATTAGAGATTTGACATCATACAAGGTAACAGTAGAGTCTGATAGCGTATTTGTAGAGATGTAACTATATACTTCTAATTTTTAAGAAAAGGTGGAAAAAAATGGCAGATGATAAACAGAATAAAGAATCAATGAAAGAAGCAATTGACACACTTAATCAGATCATAGCTAGTAATTCAACTCCAAAAACAATCAAAAAGTCAATTACAGATTTGATTACTGATTTGAATAATGAAGAATATTCATTGTCTGTTAGAGCTGCAAATACAATCAGTTTGCTAGATGATGTAACGCAAGATCCTAACATGCCTTCATATGTCAGAACTCAGTTATGGCAAGCTGTTTCAAAGTTAGAAAGCATAAGAGAATAAATTCTTGTTTTTGAGATAATATTCATTGAATATTGATGAGTATCTAGAGACTTTACCTGAAAATTTACTGAGTGGAGAAGATGTACAACTACCCGAAAGATCTCTTAGAGAAATTTTCAAATTTGCAGAACTGAAAAAAGATGATATTTTTTATCATCTGGGATGTGGAGATGAAAAAGGAATTGAAATTGCAGTTAAGGAGTTTCAAGTCAAAAAGGCTGTTGGAATAGACAATAATTCTGAAAAAATTGAAATTGCCAAGAAAAATCTTAAAGAAAAACAAATTGATGCAGAATTCAGATGCCAAGATGTTTTAAATTCTGAAATATCTGATGCGACTGTAATTTTGTTTTGGTTTTCAGATGAAGAAATTACAAATCAAATGTTGAAAAAATTTGAAAGTCTAAACCAAGAAACAAAAATTATTACCGTATGGGGACCTTTACCAGACTGTCTTCCAGACAAAGTAGATTTTCCATACATAATCAATAAAGTCCCATTCAAAAAAGCAAAAACAATGCAAGAGCAATTACTAGCAATTTTTGGTGTGAAATGTGTTGATTTTGTAACTGCGTGGGAATTTGCAGAAAGATACACAAAGTCAATTGGATCGCCTGAAATCAAAAATGATCGTTTTCTAACCATTATCCAGACCTTAGTAATATGGATAAACGCAAAAAAATTAGGAGTTGCTTGTGGGAAGGAGATCCCAGAATCCATTCAGACATATATCAAACTGATGAAAATGAATTTTGACATAGATTTTGAACCCATGTTAAAAGAATAATCCATGCAATCCTTTTATTTTGTTTTAACATAAACAAATCATGGAAGGACGGATGCATATCAACGTCTCAGCAGTAGATTATGACAAAACTAGCAAAGCACTAACCAGACAATTATCTCTTTTAGAGGAAATGGTTCACGGTGAGGAAGACTTTGTGATGACAGATTCAGAATTTGCATTTGGATGGCATTTCTTTGTGTTAAGTGTGAATAAATCACTTGTACAGAAATTGGTAGATATGATGGGTCCTGACTTTGAGAAATTGAAGGGTAAAGGAACTGAAAAAAAGTTTCTTACTTGGCTAACCAACAATTTGGAGAGCAAATCACCAAGATTCAAGCTCGCAATAAAAGAAGAAATGGAATCTAGTAAATTCGGAATTTTTTAAAAAATATTATTTTTAGTGAATTGGAATTTTCAAAAATATACATTACAAAATGAAAGGAGGGCCCTCGAGG
>JAJETY010000047.1 GCA_021268355.1 Candidatus Nitrosopumilus sp.
AAACTGAATCCTTCGGGAGATGTGGTGTTTTGGTATGATAATATGGAATCCTGGATCACAGCTGAAGTTATCTGGAACGATATGGTATAGAGGGTGATACCCCCGTAAGCGAAATGTGAAAGGTCCTATTCATACCCGAGTAGTTGTCCTTGGTAGTGGGCAATGAATATGGGTGAAAGTAGCATCCGAGGCTAAATATCTCTCAAGACCGATAGTGTACTAGTACCGTGAGGGAAAGCTGAAAAGTACCCCGGAAGGGGGGTGAAAAGTGCATGAAACCTATTGGTTACAGACGTGCGTGGCATGAAAGGTGATTTTTTCAGATTGGAGGTTCTAGCAATAGAACTAAAGATTTGATGTCCAAATCATCAGTGTCACGCGTTCCGTCTCGAAACACGGGCCAGGGAGCTATCTGTTATGGCGAGCTTAAACCTTTCAAGGTGGAAGCGAAGGGAAACCGAGTTCTCGCAACATTGTGAGGAGAAGCGTGTGAAAGTGCGTTAAGTCATAGCAGTTAGGCTAGAAGCCAGACGATCTATTCCTGAACAAGACGAAGGCGGGCGAAAGCCCGCTGGAGGTCTGTAGCAGTTCTGACGTGCAAATCGTTTGTATGATTTGGGAATAGGGGTCAAAAACCAATCTAGTCTGGCGCTCGCTAGTTCCAACCGAAGCGTCTCGCAGGGCGTGCTTTGTGGAGATAGTGTTTCCGGTAGAGCACTGATAGAGCGGCGCGGGGGAGAAATCCCTCACCGGTCCTTCAAACTCCGAACGGATATACATCGTAGAAGCAAGGACACGGGTTCATGTGGCGTAAGGCTCATGACCGAAAGGGGTTTAACCCAGACTGAAGTTAAGGTCCCCAAATTTTTGCTAAGTGTCAAGCTAAAGAGCGTGTTCTCGCCAAGACAGCAGGGAGGTAAGCTCAGAAGCAGCTATCCTTTAAAAAGTGTGTAACAACTTACCTGCCGAGGGGGGATGCCTCAAAAACGGACGGGGCTAAAGCAAAATACCGATACTTTAGATAGGCATCAATGGATGTTTCGTGGTAGGTTGGCGTAGTGATTGGGTCGAAGCAGGGCGGTGACGTCCTGTGGACCGGTTTCTATTGCAGATCCTGGCGGCAGTAACAGCATAGTATGGTGAGAATCCATACCACCGTAAGCGCAAGGGTTTCCAGGCAATGCGTTATCAGCCTGGAGGTAGTCGATCCTAAGATGTACCTCAACAGAGTACACCGAATGGGAAACTAGTTAATATTCTAGTACCTTGTATCGAGCGTTTGAGCTATATGGTTCGCTTCCGGATAGGGATTGTACAATCGTCGTTGTATCTAACTATTCGAGAATTGGGGAGTGTCGTAATGACGAGAACCAGTTCGAGGTAGGAGTGGCTTCGCGTTAGCGGAGTTTTCTCGATTCCAGGAGACCATGAAAGACTGTGTAGTTAGCAAAGTACAAGATCGTACCCAGAACCGACACAGGTGCGCTGGCTTAGTAAGCTAAGGTGCTACGGGTATACCGTATGGCGAGGGAATTCGGCAAATTAGTCCTGTAGCTTAGGTATAAGGGATGCCTGCAATCTTCATGAGGAATGGGGATCGCAGGTTGCAATATCAAGGGGGTCCCGACTGTTTAATAAAAACACAGGCGACTGCTAGTCCGAAAGGATTTGTATAGTCGCTGAATCCTGGCCGGTGCCGGTACCTAAAACTTGGGTTCAACCGAGCTAAGGGCCGGTTAACGCCGGGAGTAACTCTGACTCTCTTAAGGTAGCCAAATGCCTTGTCGGGTAAGTTCCGACGCGCATGAATGGAACAACGAGAGCCCCACTGTCCCCGCCTACAACCCGGTGAAGCCACATAAGGTGGACGAACAGTCCATCGCCTTCCATCGGGGAGAGAAGACCCCGTGGAGTTTTACTGCAGCTTGTGCTTGTGGTATAGTAAGAATTGCACAGGGTATCTGGGAGCCATGCTTAACATTCTCCGGGATGTTAAGAAGCAACGATGTAACACCAGACTCTTTTTGCAGTACCACTTATCCAGTGAAGACCGGAGACACGTGCAGGTGGGCAGTTCGGCTGGGGCGGCACCCCTTTGAAAAGATATCAAAGGGGCCCAAAGTTGAGTTCAAACGGGGCAGAAATCCGTTGAAGAGGGCAAAGCCAAAAACTCGACTGAATGGATTTCCAAACGCACGGAATTCATAGACGAAAGTCTGGCTTAGCGATCCTTCGTGTGCCCACTATTGGGGCCCGGAGGTGACAGAAAAATTACCCCAGGGATAACAGGCTCGTCGCGGGCGAGAGCTCCTATCGACCCCGCGGTTTGGTACCTCGATGTCGGCTTTTCCTATCCTGGTCCTGCAGCAGGGGCCAAGGGTGAGGCTGCTCGCCTATTAAAAGGGAACATGAGCTGGGTTTAGACCGTCGTGAGACAGGTCGGTCTCTGCCTAATGGAAGCGTGAATATCTGAGGGGAAGTTGCTCCGAGTACGAGAGGAACAGAGCAGCGTGGCCACTGGTTTACCGGTTGTCTGATAAGGCAGGCCGGGCAGCTAAGCCGTTTGGGCTAAGTGCTGAAAGCATCTAAGCACGAATCCCATCCCGAGACAAGATATTCTTTCGCAAGATGAAGGTCGGCAGCAGAAGACTGCGTTGATAGGAAGGTGGTGTAGATCACAAGCTTCGGCGAGTGGTGAGCCAGCCTTTACTAATAGACCAACACATCGGTTCAGCCACTTACATAGAGACTATGCGCGATGAATCATTTTATTCATCAAAGTGGAATATACACGACTTGTACGATGATTTCATTTTTAATCATGCTTAGCGTAAGCTATGCATTTTTAATTAATTGAATTTCCCTAGTGAAAACTATACACGACTATTAATCAAATTATTAAAAATTACCCACAACCGTTTGTATTATATCAAATGAGAACGTTAACTTATCATGAAGACTGCAACTGCATTAAAGAAACTTAATCTTAATATTTCAGAATTTGAGGAACGCCTCTTTGATCACTCAATTGTTGGAATTACTGATAATGAAGGTACTATACTTTATGTAAACAAAAACTTTTGTAAAATTTCAAAATATTCTGAAGATGAATTAATTGGTGAGAATCACAATATCTTAAAATCTGATGAACACTCCCCTAAATTTTTTGAAGAATTATGGGATACAATTTCTTCTGAAAAAGTTTGGGAGGGTGAAATTAAAAACAAAGCAAAAGATGGTTCTTACTATTGGGTAAAAACTGTAATTATTCCAATCACTGATGATAAAATAATCAAAAATTATGTTGCTATTCAAAATGATGTGACAAAAGAAAAACAAATTCAACAAAGACTTTTGAATATGGAAGATGATCTCCTCAAACAAAATATTACATTACTTTCTGAAGTTGAAAAGAAAAGTGCTGATTTGGTAAAATCTGAAAGACTCGCAACTATTGGTACAATGGCTAGTAGAGTTGCACATGATTTGAAAAACCCCTTGACTATTATTCACACTTATGCCGATATGTTAACTCCGGAAATTCTTTCAAAATTAGATTCTCAAGATAGAGAAAAATGGTTTAGATTACAAACATCTGTTTTGGATATGAATAGAATTATTGAAGACGTTTTGGATTTTGCCAGAACAACCGAAATCAAAAAGAAAAAGAGTTCTTTCTTGAGTATATTGAGATTGGCAGTTAATCATGTAAAGACAAGTTATGGGATTGTGATTAATTTGCCTGACAAAGATATTTCTGTAAAATGTGATGCAAGAAAAATAGAGGGAGTAATGTCCAATTTACTAAGCAACGCAGTATATTCATTAGATGGACAAGGTGAGGTTGACGTTGAGACAAGCAGTGATTCTGAAAATCTTATCATCAAAGTAAAGGACTCTGGACCTGGAATTCCTGAAAATGATTTGGAACGCATTTTTGAACCTATGTATACGACAAAAACTACTGGTACTGGCTTGGGTTTGGTAATTTGCAAGAGTATAGTGGAGCAACATGGTGGAACAATCTCCGTTAGTAACAAGCCTACGACTTTTACCATTACACTACCTTTGCACTAGGGAGTTGCCTACTCTTCTAACTCTATGTCCATTTGAAGTTCCTTTGGTAATCCAACCCACCATTCCTTCTGATTTTGAGACATCAAGTTTACAGATCTAAGGTAAGTAATAGATCTGTTGGTAAATTATTCAGAGTTAAAGTTAAAGAAAATCTGACAAGTTCAATCCTTCAAATATTTGACATCTGAGACATCATGGATATTTTTAATTTTGACAACTATTGTATCTCCTAGTTTGTTGAATATTCTTTGTCTTTTCTCATTTGTCAAAATCCATCCTAACACTAAATCAAATGGTAACAAAAAGGATTTTCCAAAACTACTAATCAACACTCCCTTCAAAGTTGGAGATTTCCCATAGATGTTTGCACATTTTATATTCATAATTTTTTTTCCAATAGTTTGACCAGTTTTGTATTCCAAAATTGTCCAATAAATAAAAAACAAGAGGCTAGTTGGAATGTATTGACTGTTTTCTATCCAAAAAAACCACTCACCAAATTGATAATTTGTATCGCCAAACAAAGAAAAAATAATTGCTGTTGAAATACATGATATTATGATGAAATCAATTAGCCATGCAAGAAACCTATCTGACCATTTTGCGAGCACCATTGTAGAAGATTCTCCTGAATTATTCATGTGAGAATTAATTAATTCAAATTAATAAAACATGTTGATCATTAGTTGACACCATTTCCAACATATCCCATTTATTTTCAATAATCATTAAAATCACATGAAAGCAAAATTTGCAACGTCTTGTATCTCCTGTGGTGACAAAATTCAACCTGGAAAAGAGATTTCTAAAAACAAAGATGAAAAATGGGTTCACAAGCATTGTGCTGAAGAATCTGAAGGATTGCCCTAGAAATTAATAGGACTCTATCCAATAAATTTTGAATTTATTTTTGGTATCAATTAACCCTCTAGAAGTATTCCTGTGGACATTTCGCAGAAGTGAAAAAGACACTGTAAATCTTTACAATACTTTATCGCCTGTCATGCAATTGGCAACTGGTGGCTCCATGCTCAATTTTGGATATTGGTCTTCTGAATATTCCGATCCTATCTCTGCTCAGGAAAACTTGTGCATGGTTTTTGCAAATCTTGCTGAACTATCCTCTGCTAAACATGTGTTGGATGTTGGTAGCGGATTGTCCGCCCCCTCCCATCTTTGGCAAGAAAAATTTCCAGATATTTTTTTGTATGATATAAACATCAACTATTCTCAGTTATCTTTTGGAAAAAAACAAAAAATAGAATTTCTAAATTCATCATCTACAAAACTCCCCTTTACCCAAAATTCTGTAGATAGAGTTTTGGCATTAGAATCTGCCCAACACTTCAAACCTCTTTCTGATTTTGTCTCTGAATCAAAAAGAGTGTTGACTGATAACGGATTACTTGTAATGGCAATTCCTATCACTATTGGCAATTCTTCCATTAGAGATTTAGGCATGTTAAAATTTACTTGGTCTTCTGAACATTACTCTTTAGATAATGTGAAAAAAATTTTGGAATCATTTGGTTTTCGTATAGATAAAGAAAAATTGATTGGAAATTCTGTTTATGACCCACTGGCTGATTACTATTTGGAAAACAGGAACAAACTAAAAAAATCTATTTTAGAAAAATATCCTAACTACGTTGAAAAAATTCTATACAAATCAATAATCAAAATGAAAAGTGCTTCTGAAAAAAGAATAATTGATTATGTCTTACTCAAATGCATACCTGAATCTAAACAATGAGTATTCTTTTTTCTATCATGTATTGTAATGCATTAATGTATTCATCTTCTGATGTCAATCCATCTGTAAACCACATAGCACTAGTCTTCCACCATTTGGGAATTTTTAGACCCTCATAATTTACTCCTTCTGACTTTTCAAAGAAATTAGTTTTAAGAATTGATGATTTTTCCCAATTTGTAGTGATCTCCGTCTTCTCATATTTTTCATAAAGTAACAAACCCGTTCCCTTGTCTATGATAATCATTTTTGTTTTATCTGAATCTTCTAGAATTATTGCCTGCCTTAGTAGATTGCCAACTGGATATATTGTAGAGCCATAAGCTCTGTATTTTTGATCAATAAAATCTCCTATCTCAATTGATGCTTTGTAAAGGAATTTTTCAGTTCTGCAACATTTTTGTTCAATTGGAATTCTAGAATTTTCATCAAGCAAAAATTGATGATTTTTAATTCCGTCTTCTGAGATAATTTTGGAATTTATTGTGATTCCAAACTGATCAATTTTTTTTATTTCAAATTTTTCTGTAATTGTATTTCCGTATTTACTAGTATGAGAATAAGTGACATAATCTGTCTCTTTGGCACATAATCCCTCGATGCATACTCTCTGAATTGTATTGTCTATTATCTTTGGAGAAATTATATTGTTTTCAATAAGTGCTCTAATCCCAAATGCATAGAGACTATCCTTGTATTTTCCATCTGTCCATCTTTCTACATCCTGAATTATCCAAGCAGGCATGGTAGTGAATTTTGTGATGTGTCTTTCTTTTAGAAAACTAGAGTCCCCTAGATACTTTTCAATTTCTGCAATTAGAACAATATCTCTTGCTTGATGTGTACTACTCCATGCAATGTGATTGTACAAAATGACACATGCTCTTAGATTTGGATATTGGGGGTGAAGGTCAACTAATCTATCTAAACCAAATAATTCATACTCATAATGGAAAAATTCACAGAACTGTAAGATATCTTCAGGTGTCTGAACTGGAAATGTTGGCTGATGAGCAAATGTCTTTTGAGATCCAAATACTCCTAACACAATTATTGAAATGATTAGAATTACTACTAACTTCATTATACTATTTTTTCAGTTTTTGCTTATTAATTTCATGTAAAAACTTGTTCAACTTAGTGGCCGAATTGGAATTTTTTTAATTTGATAATATTGACTAGGTTTTTATTTTTGATATGATAATTATATTTATCATGACTGGCTCTGAAGGTTCTCTGAATCTATATTCTGAAAAATGCAAAAAACTACTTGAAGAATCTGAGATTAGGTTTGCTGGAATTGTTGACAAAGATGGACAGCTGATATCTGGCGGGTTTAAAGAAGGACTTACTCCCTATGAGGGGGATGAAACAAGGCTACAAGCATTTTTAGAATTTGTATCCAAGGCATCTATTAGAAAAGAATATGATGAAAGTTTGGGTCCTATTAACTACTTGGCTGCAAGAAGAGACAAAGCTGTTCTTGTTAGTTTTCCTTTTCCAATCACTCAAATCCTATTATTGATTTCTGCCGAACCAACTGCAAACATTGAAAATTTAGCAAAAAAGGTAGTTGAAATCTTTACTGATGTGAGCAAAAGATTATCTAAACCATAAAAAATTCTGTTACCAGACTTAACAAATGGTTTTAATTCTGTTTATGTTAAGTAAATTTTGAATTGAAAGCAACATTTGGTGCAGGATGTTTCTGGCATGTTGAAGACTTGTTAAGCAAAACAAAAGGTGTCAAGTCTACTCAAGTTGGTTACATTGGTGGAAATATGCCCAATCCAACTTACGAAGAGGTTTGTACTGATCGAACTGGACACGCAGAAGCTGTCGAAGTTGAATATGATCCTAATGAAATTTCATATGAAGAACTCTTGGATGTATTTTGGAATAATCATAACCCGACTACACTAAATCGACAAGGTCCCGATATTGGAATACAATATCGTTCAGCAATATTTTATCATGATGAAAAACAAAAAGAGATTGCAGAAAAATCAAAACAAGAATTAGAAACATCTGGAAAATTTAGTGATCCAATTGTTACTGAAATAACTCCTGCCCCTATATTTTACAAGGCAGAAGAATACCATCAAAAATATTTTAAAAAGAATGGATTCTGAATTATTTCACAACAACAACGGGAATCTTTGCTGTATGTATAACATAATTTGAGACGCTGCCAAAGAACATCTCTTTTGCTGAACTTCTGCCTCTTGAACCAATTACAATCATGTCAAAATTTTCCTTACCTTGTGCTAACTTGACAATATTATATCCTATATCTCCCCGCATCAATTTATCTTTGAAGACAATACCATTTTTAGCAGCTAATAGTTTTGATTCATCCATTATTTTTTTAACTTCCCTGTTTAATGATTTTTCAACAGAGCCAACACCTCTGAATTCTGAGTGTGGTGGGGCATGAATTGAGAATACTCCTGTGATTGTAGCCCCACATGATCTGGCCAAAGTAATGGCCATTTCTAATCCTCTTTGAGAATTTTTTGATCCATCCAATGGAACCA
>JAJETY010000041.1 GCA_021268355.1 Candidatus Nitrosopumilus sp.
ATCATTTTTGAGATAGTCTGGCTCATCAACGTTTTCCACTTGAACATTGGTTGTTGAATAATCACTCCCACCTTGTACTTTGGATGAACCATCAGCAGGCATTGGTGCTGCAGTTGGTACTCCTACAGACTCGGCTGTTTCAAACATTACCATGTCATCTGTTGTCATGGTTCTAATTCTTGGATCAAAGAAACTATTCCCAAAAGATGATGTTGCTTCCATAATCGAAACTAGTTCTTCTTGTGATGATATTTTCTTAATTTCATTTGTTCCTTCAAAGAATTTTGAGATTGACTTGTCAACATAGATTACTTCTGGTTCAAGTGTTTCTGTAACAACTCTGATTTCTGGTTCTTGATCAAAGGAAACGGTATATGTTATTCCTGCCGTAATAATCACGGAAATTGCCACAATAATTGGCAAAGATATCTTTGAATTCATCTATACGCACTTTTCTTTACCAGATAGATTTAGTATTTACTACCTTTTTCACTGCTGATATCATGTATTTAGTCTCAATCTAGCGTCACTTCTATTGTGACTCTTTTTTCCTTTGCCCTTTCTTCTCCGGGATACTTTAATTCAGAGATTTTCTTGTTTAATTCTTCATCAGTTACTTGTTTTGCTTGTCCGACAAAGACTGAGTCCTTGTACTGAATTTTTACAGTAGGGTTTGCCAATGCATTTTGAAACCAATCTCCATCGGGTCGGTGTCTTGAAAAATAGATTTTTCCATTGTAATTTACAGCCCTGAGCATAACTCCGTGCTCTCTACCTGTCTTTCTTCCCTTTGTAACTAGAATTGGTCTGAACAAATCTTCTGTTATCTTCATGCGTAATTTTCATCTGTCAAGTAATTTAACCCCATTGATGGAAATTTCTGATATCTGGTATGATAAGCAAATCTCAACATTGTAAGCCATGTCAGTGAAACTAGAAGGAATGCCATCAAACGTGGCCACTGCAGATACATTTACTGGAAAAAAAGTCATAGACAGAGAAGGAATAGAGTACGGTAAAGTCAAACACATTCACATAAACCAAGACACACTTACCGTATCTGGAGTTACAATCCATCAGGGATTTAACAAAGATTATTTTCTCTCCAAGGATTACATTGAAAAATTCGCTGAAGAGACTCTACTTCTAAGTAGACCTCCTGTTCGAACAGGAATTCCTGTAACTGATATTGATCGCCACAAAATTGGCAAGGTAAAGAGATTGCATAGAAATCCTGATACAAATGAACTTGAATCAATCGAAGTATCCGACGGATTAGTGCATTCAAAAATTCTATCCAAATCAGAAATTTGGGGAATCGGTGAAAAAGTCATTTTAAGAATGACTAAAGAAGAGTTCAAGAATCTTGAATGATTCTTTCACATTTTCTTTTTCAATATGTGCTTGTTATTTTTTCTTGGCACAGTTATCACAAATAGGAATTCCTTCCTTGACTGTTACATCCACATTTGATGAGTGACATTTCTGACATAATCCTTTCATGAAAAAAGTCCAAAATCACTCCTTAAATTTTTTTGTCGACTGGAACTGTGATCCTTAGCAATTTATAATTCCGAATTGCGATCAAATTATGAATTCTGTAGAAACAAAATCACTGACAAAATCCTTTGGTGATGTAACTGCAGTAGATGATGTTTCTTTCAGTGTCAAAAATGGGGAGATCTTTGGTTTTCTTGGACCTAATGGTGCTGGAAAAAGTACAACAATGATGATTCTCACAACTTTACTCAAACCAACATCTGGCCAAGCTTTGATTTCTGGATATGATGTAATGACTAATCCAAAAAAAGTTAGAGAAAACATTGGATATGTCCAGCAAGAAACGACTGTCGATGAATATCTTACAGGACGAGAGAATCTTTTGTTACAGGCAAAGCTCAATCACATTCCAAAAAATGAGATTGACTCTAGAATTGATGAGGTTTTAGATTTAATTGAATTATCTGACAAACAAAACGATTCAGTTGTAACTTATTCGGGAGGTATGAGAAAGAGACTGGATATTGCAGGAGGATTACTACACAGACCAAAGGTTCTCTTCCTTGATGAGCCTACTGTAGGACTGGATATTCAAACTAGGAGAAAAATCTGGGGGTATATCAAAAAGATTCATGATGAGTTTGAGATGACCATATTTCTTACAACTCATTACATGGAAGAAGCTGATCAACTGTGTGATAGAATTGGAATTATTGATGGCGGTAAAATTCAAGTAATTGATTCTCCTGTAAACATGAAAAACGCAATGGGAAATGAGGTTATTTCAATAGTAATTGAAGAGAATGAACATAGAAATTCTTTCTTGGATGAAATCAACAAAATAGAATCTGTAAACAAAATTAATGAAGATGGCTCTAAACTTACTCTCTTTGTATCAAATGGAACAGAAGTGATTCCTCAAGTTTTCCAGATTTCATCAAACACTGGAATCAAAATTACTTCCATCTCTTTGACTCAACCGACACTAGATGATGTTTTCATATCGTACACTGGACATGAAATCCGACATGAAGATGGAACATTTAATCGAAAACGTGAACACGCAAAGATGAAGAGGCTGCGAGCATGAATACTTTGATGTATGATACCTATACTATTTTCTGGAGGGAATTAAAGAGATACAAAAAATCTCGAAGCGGAGTTTTAATTAGATTAATCCAACCCGCTATCTGGATTATAGTTATTGGAAATACTTTTTCTGGAACTCAACCACTAATACAATCTGTAGGATTTGAAGGTGAGTACATTGAATTTATGGCGCCAGGTGTGATTATTCTTACTGCAATTTTTACGAGCATCTTTGGCGGTGTCAATACTTTATGGGATAGACGTTATGGTTTCATGAACAAGGCACTAACATCGCCAATTTCCCGTTCTGCAATAGCCTTAGGTAAAATGTCTGCCATTTCTCTAATTGCAGCTTTGCAAGCTAGTTTGATTTTGGGAATTGCTCTTGCAATTGGAGTAACTTTTCCAAACCCAATAATGATTGCTCCAATCATGGCAATTGTGATTTTGTTTTCTCTAGGATTCTCTGGAATATCTGTAATGGTTGCAGCTACTGCAAAGTCTCAAGAAACTTTCTGGGGTGTAATCAATTTTCTTGGAATGCCACTATTCATGTTGAGTCCTGCTTTGTTCCCACTAGAACTCCTTCCAGACTGGCTTGCAACTGTTGCAAAACTAAACCCTGTAACTTACACTGTCTTGCTTGTAAGGGAGATGATGACTGGTGTATCAGAAGGTGGAGTATCTATTTTGCTTAGCCTCGGAATTATTGTTGTCTTTGTATTGGTGATGGTCGGGCTTGCAAGTTATGTCTTTACGCGTGAAGTAAACAAACCATTTTGAGACAAAATTGACAAAAAATCAAACTATTGTTAACTCTGTTGATCTTTGAGAAATTTTGAAATAATTTTTTGTTGAAAACATTACCTGTAATTGTATCTGTATTTTCAGTAATTTTGCTATCTGGAAGTATTACTCCATCATTTGCACTAGGTGATTATGATTATCTTTCAGAATGGGGAGAATTTGGAATATATGCTCCAGGATTTTTCTCATATCCTGAGTATGTCGCAGTTGATGAAGAAGGAAATTCATACATCAGTGATTTGGGAAACAAGAGAATTCAAAAATTCTCAATTGATGGACAATACATCTCACATTGGGGTGAGAGTGGCAAACAACCAGGACAATTTCATTATCCTTCTGGAATAACAATAAGTGGTGATCATGTTTACGTTGCAGACCAGGCTCTTCACAGAATACAACAATTCACATTGGATGGAGAATTTGTTTCTCAATGGGGAAGCAAGGGCATTCATGAAGGTGAATTCAAGTATCCATATGGCATTTCTTCTGACTCTGAGCACATCTATGTGGTAGATACTGGAAACCAAAGAGTTCAGAAATTCACATTGGATGGAGAATTTGTTTTATCTTTTGGAAATAGCGGAATGGGTCCCGGACAATTCCTTACTGTAACAGGAATTGACGTTGAAGACGATGTTGTCTATGTAACTGATAAAGGCAATCGCAAGATTGAGACATTTGATTCTGATGGAAATTTTATCAAGTCCTATCCATTACGTGGACTAAACTATGTTTTTGCACCTGAAGGAATTGTGGTATCTCCTGAAGGTAAGGTGTTTGTTACAAATTCTGATAACAACAAAGTATTGTATTTGGACCTTGATGGTGATCTAAGCCTTGATATCTTTGAGAAGAATGGCCCATTAAAACACACATTTACCTCACTCACTGATGTAGCCATTGGACCAAATGGTGAATTACTAGTTGTTGATTCAGCAGCACACAAAATAAAATTATTTGAAACTCCATTTTATTCTGAACCTCTAGTTACAAAAGAAGCTGAGATAATAGCACCTGAGGTTGAAGAAGATTTCTCATCTGATGATATTGATCCAATAATCATGGCCCCAAGTGATATCCGAGTAGAAGCAACTGATCTGTTCACTCCTGTCTCTATTGGTGATGCCGTTGCAGCCGATTTACACAGCGGAATCAAGGCGATTTTGAATAATGCACCTGAAGAATTCTCACTTGGCGTAAGCAAAGTTACATGGATAGCATTTGATAATGCGGGAAACACTGCTGAGGATTACCAAAACATCACCGTGTTTGCATGTGGGAATATTTACTCTGATTACAAAATGATTGTTGGAACCGATGAAAATGATGTTCTTCAAGGAACATCTGGTGATGACTTGATCTTTGGATTGAAAGGAAATGATATCATTAGCGGATTGGAAGGAAATGATTGCATCTTTGGCGGAGAAGGTGATGACGTAATCTATGGAAATGATGGTTATGACACCATTAGTGGAAACAGCGGCCATGATATCCTTAAAGGTGATTCAGGATTTGATGTGATTTATGGTGGAACAGGCTCTGATGTACTTGATGGTGGTTCTGAAAATGATAACTGCTATGATTCAGAAGATAATATAATTATCAACTGCAACGAATAAAATCTCTATATAGTTATTTTATCAGCTCATACTTCAATATTCTATATACCTAGAATGATGATCTAGGTTATAGATGGGATTTTGAAATCAAAATCAATGACAATCAAATACGTACAAAAAGTTGCTTTGTTAAGTATTATTTCTGCAATCACTCTGTTCTCCTTTGGACTAGATGATTCATTTGCAGATACAAATATTGAATACAAAATGCTTGGAGGAATTCCTGAACTAAAATTTACTTTTAGAGATGGAGTTGAGACCTATGTGTTTCCAGTATTTACGATGAATGAGAACTTTGTATCTGACTCTGGTGTTTCATTTTCCGTACAAGGAATAGTTCAAAATTCCCCTCTATTGCACCAAGCAATGGATGAGGCATACAAGTACCGATTCTCAAACAATGTGTTTGACTATCAAATGAAGTACTTTGACGTTGATGCAAAATTTCTCAGAGATGGTGAATCAATAATTACACTTGATTACAACAATTGTAGAATTGACAACTATCAGGTAGAAACACTGGACTCTAATGACTATGAGAGTTATACAAAGGAAATTGGTTTTGCTGTTGTAGATAAGATTGATTTTGTTTGTAGTGGTGTGAATTCTGAACACGAATTTGAGATGCCTAAATCAAAATTCACTGATTTTGGTGAAACTGGCTACTCATATCTTCATGACATGAAAACAATTGTGACCTTTGAGCATGATATTGGTACTGAGAAGATTGAATTTCCTGTATTTGATCTAGTTTCAGCATATCAAGAATCCTCAGAGAATGTTGATGTTGAATTCAAAGTTCAAGGATTATTGGAATACTATCCACTTCTTTATCGTGCAATAGATAATTCTAGAGATATTGCAGGATTGACATACGCTTCTAATGAAGACTTTGATGCACTAGTTGAATTTACAAATGGTGATAAAACAATTCGAGGCTTTGATTTTAGAGAGTGCATTGTTAGCAGTGCAGAGATTGACACTGTAACTGACAAAGAAGAAGGTTTCACTGGAAAGAGTGGATTTGCTCTAGTACACACAGTAGGATTTACCTGTTCAGGATTGGATGGAGTAAACCCTAACTATGATTCTCTTAGAGGTGATCTTCCTACATGGAAAGTAAGACATCTAACCAACCAGTATGAGGAACCATTACAAAACACTAGTAATGGAATTGACGTCTTTGCAACAATCACATCTGGACAAGGTACTGAAACAATTGAATTTTCAATGTTTAAGCAAAGTGAGGTACTTACTTCAACAGTAAATGTAAACAATGAAAATGGACAGAAATCAGTAGCTGCTGAAAAATTCACCAGAAAGACAACCTATCCTACGATTGAGCTTAGAGGTATAGTTGGAGATTATCCAATGCTCTACAACTATTTGGATAAAAATAGAGAAATTCAAAATGTGGCAGGAACTGGAATTAGAGATTTGCTGGATATAGATATTGACATTGTTTCCAATGGTGAAGTAATTCGTGGATTCAACTATGTGAATTGTAGGGCAACAAACTATGATGTAAACGTCAATGCAAACTCTGAAGAGAGTTACATGAAAGAACAGTTTGTTTTAGAGAATATCTTTAACTTTGAGTGTCAAGGATACCATGCAAACAATCCTGCATATGACGCAATGTTTGATTTAGAAAAAGCAAATTCTACAAGCTCATCTGATCTAAGAAATACTCAGAAATGGGATAGAGGATTTTACGTAGAGTAAAACTCTTTTTTCTTTTATTTTTATTTTTGAAAATTTCTAAAAATGCGATCATTTTTTGATCTACAATTAATCCTGTTTCTATATAGAACAATAGTTTGTATGTTGGCTAGTGTTAATTGCAATTTTACAATTGAAAAATCATGGGACAATGGTTATCTTGGGTAAAATCCAATGAAAAACAACTATTATCATTATTAGATGATCTAGCAAAAAAATCAGTTCAAACTTCTGAAGCTCTAGTTGAATTAATTAATGACTTGAAAGATGTAGAAAAAATCAACACCATTAAAAAATTAGAAACTGATGGTGATGATCTTACTCGAGAGATCTTTGCAGAACTAAACAAAACATTCATCACTCCTCTTGACCGTGAAGACATGCAAAGAATTGCATCAAAGATTGATGATGTTATTGACTTTATGGATGGAATTGCAGCAAGAATGCAAAGCTACAATATACAGACTCCTCCACCATACTCAATTCAAATGATTGAGGATCTAAACCTTGCCACAAAAGAAGTTGAATACATTATCTCCAAACTACAAAAGATAAAGAGTCCCAAAGACATCATTCAGCACTGCAGAAACATTAGTGACATTGAACACAAAGTAGATGATTTGTATCGTGATGCAATGAAAGATTTGTTTGAGACAAATGATGCAGTCCACATTATCAAACTCAAAGACATTTACGAAACCATAGAAACAGCTTCTGACCGATGTGTTGATGTAGGTGATGTGGTTGAAGATATTGTCCTAAAATACACATAGATGACTTATGTTAGAACTAGCTATAGGTGCAATCATAGTCGCCCTAATCTTTGATTTTGTAAACGGCTTTAATGACTCTGCAAACTCTGTAGCTACAGTCATTGGTACTCGTGTACTGACTCCTCTTAAGGCAGTAGTTCTTTCTGCTGCTGCAAACTTTATTGGACCATTCCTCTTTGGCGTGGCAGTCTCTATGACTATTGCCAAAGGTATTCTCAATCCTGAAGATGTAACAATTTACATGATTATTGGGGGTCTTGCAGGTGCAATTACTTGGAGTTCTGTTTGTACATACTTTGGAATGCCAATCTCTAACAGTCACTCACTAGTTGGTGGACTAGTTGGTGCCGGAATTGCAGGTGTCGGATTTGAGAAATTACTTACTGCCGGCTTGACCAAAGTCTTTACCGGAATTGTTGCAGCACCAATTGGTGGAATCATCTTTGGACTATTACTAACTGCATTAATAATCACAGTCTTTGCAAAAAAGCGTCCAGGAACTGTCAACAAGTATTTTGGACGTTTACAAATTATTTCATCTACTTGGTTTGCAATCACTCATGGGGCAAACGATGGACAAAAGACAATGGGAATCATTGTACTGATTTTGTTTTCAACTGGATTTATGACTGAAATTGAGATGCCTCTTTGGGTAATTATTGCAGCAGCTAGTGCAATGGCACTTGGAACATTCTTTGGCGGATACAAAGTAATCAAGACATTAGGAGTCAAAGTTGCAAGACTTCGTCCATATCAGGGATTCTGTGCTGAGACTGGTGGCGGTTTGATGCTTGCAGTTTTTGCATTCTTGGGAATTCCTGCAAGTACTACACATGCGATTACTGGGTCCATCATGGGCTCAGGTGCTGCAAGAAGAAAGATGGCAGTAAGGTGGGGAGTAGGCAAAAGAATTGTATATGCTTGGGTAATTACAATTCCAGGCGCTGCTGGATTTGCAATAGGATTCACATACTTGATTCATCTTTTCGTATCTGTCTAATTCTTTTAATTTTTATTCAAGCAAAAATTGGCTGAAACATCTCAATGGAAATTCTAGAACTAATCCAGGCTAATCTTCTTACTCCGATAATCCTCTTCTTTCTGTTTGGAATAATTGCAGCTCGAATTAAATCTGATTTGAAAATTCCCGAAGCAATTTCGGAATTCTTACCAATCTATCTCCTTGCAGCAATCGGTCTTCATGGTGGAATTGAAATGAGAAACACTGGATTTGAAAACATGTTAATACCAATGTTTGTTGCAATTGGATTGTCATTATTATTTACATTAAATCACTATCAAATTCTTAGGAGGTTGGGAAAATTCAATCTCTTTGATTCCTATGCATTAGCATCAACTTATGGTGCAGTTGGAGCAGTTCACTTTTCAGTCGGTCTCTCATTTTTGAGAAATCAAGGAGTATCTTCTGAAGGATACATTGCAGCAATTCTTGCAGTACTGGAACCATTGGCATTCATAATGGCGATATTTATGACAAATATGGCCGTTGCAAAACAGATCAAAGCAAAGAAAAAATCGTTCCCCGATGATGATTCCTCAGAAATTGAAATTGGATTAAACCAAACCAAAACAAAAATCTCTAAAGTCCTTCATGAATCAATTACTGGAAAAGCAATTGTAATTCTTTTAGGAAGTATTGTGATTGGTTATGTAATCGGTGAAGATGGATTTGAACCAATCAAGATAGTTTTTGAGGACATGTTTGTTGGTGCAATAGTAATTTTCATGATTGAGATGGGAATTATTGCAGGTCAAAGATTGGATGATATTAAAAAGGTAGGAGTATTTCTTACTGCATTTGCTATAATCATCCCTCTGTTCAATGGAATAATCGGTGTTCTGGTTTCAACAGCACTGGGTTTGAGCGTGGGAGGAGCTGTGATGTTTGGATTACTAATGGCTAGTGCATCCTTTATTGCTGCCCCTGCAGTTTTGCGTAATGCAATTCCTCAGGCAAAACCTAGTCTGTATATCACATCAGCGCTGGGAATTACATTTCCCTTTAACATAATTGTCACATTGCCAATATTGTTCACACTATCTACATTTGTTCATTCTGGAGATGGAGCGATAGACTTATTCCATTTCATTATAGAGGGATTATAATGAAACTCTACAACGTGAAACTACTTACAATTACTTGTGAGATATTGGCACAAGAAAATATTATAGACATTATAAAAAAACATGAGATCACTGGATATACAACTTATGAAGTTGATGGAAATGGTGCTCGTGGTTTACGTGGACAGGGATTAAAAAATGAAAAGAATGTCAAAGTTGAAGTAATTATGAGAGAAGAAAAATTACAGGATGTAGTAGAAGAAATCTCTAGAACTCTATTTGCAAATTATGCTATTGTTCTTTATGTCAATGATGTTGGCGTACTTAGACCTGAAAAATTCTAGCAACAATAGTCATCTGAACATAGAACTGGAATCTTTTTACTCGCATTCGTAACATTTGATATGAGTTCTGATAATTGATTGTTTGAAATTGCATACATTGCTTTTTTTCCTTCGTCTCTCGATTTTACAATTCCACATTTTTTGAGTGTCTTTAGATGATGTGATACTAGTGGTTGGTCTTTTTCTAATTTTTCTACAAAATCATTTACACACAATTCTTTGTTTTTTTGTAATAGTTCTAAAATCTCAAATCTTGTCTCATCACATATGCACTTTAAGAGACTAATTCCATTCATATCAATTTAGATTTATATAAACTGGTATTTATGTGATGGTGTGGAAAAAGTTCTCTTTGTGTGCGTAGAAAATGCAGGAAGAAGTCAGATGGCTGAGGCATTTTTTAGAAAATACGCTTCTCCCAAGTTTAATGTAATTAGTGCTGGGACAACTCCCTCCTCTAAACTGAATCCTATTGTAGTTGAAGTAATGAGGGAAGTTGGAATTGAAATGTTAGAACAATCTCCAAAGAGCCTATCAAATGAAATGATTGAAAATTCTTCAAAAACCATTAACATGGGTTGTATGGATAAGGAGTCTTGCCCCGCATTGTTTATTGACGAAGTTATTAATTGGGAAATTTCTGATCCTAAAGAAAAATCAATTGAGGATGTGAGAGAAATTCGTGATGAAATTTTAAAAAAAGTTTTACAATTAATTGAATCCTTTGAGAAATAAAAATGTCTTATTCAAATTTACAAATTTTTATTGTGGAATTAATTGGAACTTTTATTCTTGTAATTTTTG
>JAJETY010000021.1 GCA_021268355.1 Candidatus Nitrosopumilus sp.
ATAATTTCAGCAGACGGTGAAATTATTGACAGTTTAGAATTCATTGCGTCATCAGGAGGAGAAATTAATCAACCATGGATAATTCCAAAAGATACTGAACCTGGAACATATACAATCAAAGTCTCTGATGCAGTTACTTCTGCTGAATCTACATTTGAGATCAAGTAATCTCAAACAATTTTATTTCACCTAAATTTAGCATACGTATGAATCTAAAGGAAAAGATTGCAGAATATCCCAATTTTCCTAAAAAAGGTATTTTATTTAGGGATTTTAGTCCAATTTTAAAAGATCCATCAGCAATGGAATCGATTGCAGATGAGTTTACAAAACATTTCCATCCAAAAAATATTGATTTGTTTGCAGGAATAGAATCCAGAGGATTCATTCTAGCTTGCATTCTAGCCACTAGATACAACAAAGGAATGATGATGATCAGAAAAGCTGGAAAACTACCTGGAAAGACAACAAAAATCTCATACACAATAGAATATGGGAAAGATACTATTGAAATTCAAAAAGACATCATCAAGGAAGGTCAAAGAATACTAATTTGTGATGATTTGCTTGCAACTGGTGGAACTGCCAAGGCTTCAGCAAAGCTAATTGAAAAAGTGGGGGGAAAGATTGTAGGTTTTGCATTCATTATTGAATTAACAGATCTTGATGGAATGAAAGGACTAAGCAAATACGATTGTAAATCATTGGTGAAATATTAATGGAAAAAGATGTAGAAATTGGAATTTTTGGTGGAACAGGAATCTATGATTCAGGTTTACTAGAAGATGCAAAGGAAATAGATGTAGACACACCATATGGAAAACCATCAGATACAATTACAGTTGGAACATTCAAAGGAAGAAAGATTGCATTTTTGCCAAGACATGGAAAAAAACACACAATTCCACCACATATGATAAATTTTAAAGCAAACATTTGGGCGTTTAAAGAGCTTGGAGTGACCAGAATTATTGCTCCATCAGCAGTTGGTAGCCTAAAAGAAGAGTTGGCTCCAGGACATTTTGTATTACCAACACAATTTCTAGATTTCACAAAATCAAGAGACGGTTCATTCTCTGAAGATGGAAGAGTTATTCATATTTCCGTAGCAGACCCATTCTGTCCAGAATTACAATCATCAATTACACAAGTAACAGATGATTTAGGCATTCACATCCATAAAGATTGCACTTATGTCTGCATTGAAGGTCCAAGATTTTCTACAAAAGCTGAATCCAAATTTTACAGATCAACAGGTGCAGACATTATTGGTATGACTCTAGTTCCAGAATGTCAGTTGGCAAGAGAAGCACAAATTTGTTATGCGTCAATTTCAACAGTAACAGATTATGATGTTTGGGCAGAAAAACCAGTTACAGCAAAAGAGGTTTTAGAAACTCTATCAAAAAATGTTGAAGGTACAAAGAAGATACTTACAGAATTAATTGAAAATATTCCAAAAGACAGAAGTTGTTCTTGTGCTAAAGCATTAGAAGAAGCAGAATTCTAGTCATCAACAAATGACTCTTTTTTGAGTCCCTCAGGTAATGACATATCACCTTGAAGTAAATTTCTCTGCAATTCCATTATTACCTCTTCAACGTCATATCCAAGTTTTTCTAATTCTTTTTCAGTAACTTTGGAAAGTTTTGCCCCGACATTTTGACCTCCTATCCTTCCAAATGCTATTGCAGTAAAATGAAACTCATTTTCATCAACAGAAAATTTTCCATTAATTTTGGCAGCCATCTGACTCCCATGAATATCATTTATGTGAACTTTGATTTCCATTTTTAAAAATTAGATTTCGACTGCTTTGTTGACATTATCATCAATCAAAAAGCTCCAATGTTTATCATCTTCAACTTTGTAATCTTTAACAGTTAGAGGCACAATCTTCTCGTCAAGACATTCGTGCTTGATTTCACCATTTTCTTTTAATTTTACTAGTTTCCACTTGTATTTTCCTTGTTGTAGTTTACAAACGGTAACACCCCATTTTGCATCGGGATCAATTTTTGGCATCCCTACAAGATCTGCTAATTCTTCAATTCCAAGTTGCTTTTCTTCACAAAATCGTTTCTTACATACACCACATCGCCATACATCAACAGAACCAATGGTTCTTTCATCAATGTTGATGTTAACTACACCAAAGTAAACTGGCTGGTGCTTACAGGTTTCAGTATCAATAGTCAATGGTCTTCAAAAATCCTAGTGTTATTTAGTTCTTGCATCATCATATGGCTTTTCCAAAATCACACCTATATTATCAACAATTTTGTTTCTCTTAAACTCAATATTTTCCCGCTCACACATTCGTCTATACATGTTAACTACAGTAAATCTAGGATGCATTGCCTCAAACTCAGTTTCAGATATATCAATAAATGCGCCCAAATTCATAAGATCCTTTGCTGCGATTTGTGCATCAGTTAAAGGAATCTTTAATTTTTCTGAAATGGTTTGGGGTGACATTTTACCATAACAAGTTACGAGTAAGTATACTTTGGTTTGGATAGGGTTCAAATGGATTTCTGACATGAGATCATTTTCAATTTTAGATTCCATTAATTTTCATCAATAAATAATACAATAAAACATGATCTATGTCATTTTTTGACTAAAAGTTTTTTTGATATCTTCAAAGAGAATCCCATTGCAACAAAGTGAGCAATTGCACCTGAGATTGCACCGACCATGACATCATCAAGAAAAAACCAAACCAGGACAAATATGACAAGAGATGGAATGGTAGTGATTAATGCAATAATACTACCTCGAAGTATGATCTCTTTTTTTGTTAGTTTAACGGGTTTTTCATCTTCTGACATCAGCTCAAATTTTAAAAATGGTAATAAATATCAAAGAAACTTGATCAAGATTTGTTCACTTGATACTTTGATTCAGGCTGAATTTTGATAAAATTATTTTCAAATGCGATTGTATTTTTAGCAATAAACTCTATTTGCTTATAAAATTACTATAAGCCATAGTTATAGAACAATATTAATCACAAATAGAATTAATTCCTATTTTTTCTCCATAAATTCCAACATGGAGTTTTTTTGATTTTTGAATCCTTTGAATCTATTTCTAATAGTCACCTCAGTAACGTCTGAAGCTTCTGCAAGATCACGTTGAGTGATCAATTCCCCATTTTTGATGCAAGATACATACAAGGCAGTTGCAGCAAGACCCATCGGATCTTTTCCAGCAGATTCCTTACTTTCTTGTACTTCCTGAAGTACTTTAATGGCATATCTTTTCGTTTTTTCTGAAAGTTCTAATTTACTTGAAATTCGGGAAATACATTGAATGGAATTTACCACCGGCATTCTAAGCTGTAATTCATGGTGCAATAATCTATAACACCTGGCAACATCTTTTCGTTTCACGTTAGCTGCAACAGAAATATCTTTTAGTGTTCTTGGGGTTTCAGTATCTCTGCATGCAGCATAAAGGGATGCAGCAATCATTGCAGAAATAGATCTTCCACGAACAAGTTTTTTCTCCAATGCCTTCCTGTAAAGATAAGCAGCTTTTTCCAGAACGTTTGAAGAAAGTGCAATCTTGTCTTTCATTCTGGATAATTCATTTAGTGCTTGTCTAAGATTCCTGTCAACAGGTTCTTTAGATTGACTTCTGCTATCCCATGTTCTCAGTCTTTCAATAGTACTTTTCATAGAAGATGAAAGTGGTTTTCCTGTTGCATCTTTGTTAATTGGATTAATTACAGTAGACAGCCCCATGTCATGCATCAAAAGAGAAGATGGAGCTCCAGTTCTTGCAGGATTCACATTGCTTTCAGTTTGAAATGATCTCCATTCTGGACCAGATTCGGTTGATTTATCAGTTACAACATATCCACATTTGCTACAAAATTCCTCTCCTGTGATATTATCAGTTAAGAGTGAATTTTTTCCACAACGAAAACAGTTTGAATCTTTACCTAAAGTGACCATGAAAGTTGCTTTCTAAGCTTCCACCTTTTTTATTGAAATTTTTGTAGAGACATCATCAGAATTTTGGGATTCTGAAAATATATCACCATTACCCAAAACTGTTTGTTCAGATAATTCACCATCAAGTGTTAAAGCATCACGGAATTTCTTATAGAGTGTTGCATCCATCTTTGTTTTGAAAAACAGAAATTCTAATTCCAATCTCTTTAATCTGTTCATTTCTGCCAATTCTTCTTCAATTCTTTTAGTCATAATTCTAATCCATGTTCATTGCACTTAAGGGATAGTATTTTTTTGGCATCTGCGTTATTTCCCATAGAAGATTTGTTCATTTCTTTAAACACTCACATCCACAATCAAACATCCCTGCTTTTCCCATGCATTGATCATGATGTTCGTTGTAACACTTGTTACAGATCAGCATGATTTTTCTCCCTTTTTGTGGGTTTTTTCATGTGCCAGTACTTTGTTAAATGTATCTGGAAATCCCTCCCAAGAAAACTTGCATTGTCTACATTGATATTTCAATTACTTTCCTCTCTTTGAGATAGGAATTTCAATGGTTGAAACATCTCGGGTTCTTCCATCTTGAGATTCAAGTGATTCAGAGCTAATTTTTACACATCCTACTTCAAATGCATTTGTTTTCTTTAAGAGAACCTGAGTGACATCTACTGCAAGTCCAATACTATGTCCTCTTGCTTTGATAGTGATTGAATCCAATGTAGCTAATTGAATAATTGCAGAAGTAACATACGACATTAACGGTTTTTTTCCGATAAAAATTGTATCAGTTTTATTTTCTAACATACAAAATTAGGTTTTATCCCTGATTTATACTGGATGTATTAGATATAGTCACAAATATCATAAAAATGAAAAGAAAAGAGGTTTTGAGAATATCTGAAAATAATCTAGTTTAAAATCAATCAAACAAAACTAATCTAAAATCTTCTACTTTGGTGTTTTGGTAAACATTCTTTGCAATATACAGGTCTGTCCTGTTTTGGTTCGAAAGGAACTTCAGAATCTTTACCACAGTCAGAACATGTACATGGGTACATTTTTCTTTCTTGTGACATGATAATGATGTCTCTTTTAGGTATAAGAACCGGCGTATTTGGAAAAAAAGATGAGTAATATCTACGGTTCTTATAGGAGAAGAAAAGTTAAGATCATGAAAAATAAAATTGCAATGATGAATTTTGTAAATATTTCAAATTTTAATGGATTTGTTTTTGTTGAAAATAGATTATAGAAAATCGATTCTTTATCATCTGAACGTATTGGATTCAGAACATGAAGAAATTGATGATACAGTATTTGACTATTAAGAAAATTTTTCGGAAAAATAGTCTGTATGAAAAATTTTAAAATAAAAACTATATTTTTATTGGCATTCAAAATATAATTTAAGTAAAATTTACCTAAATACTAGTGCTACATACAGTTGTATGAACTGTAACAAAAGAAGTGAATCACACATCTGGAGATATTCCAAACATATCAAAATTCGTAGATGTTTAAAGTGTAAATCTAGAATTCCAATTACTGAGAAAGAGTACCATCTCAAATGGGGCATACATGAAAATATTACAAAGTAGATGAATTATAATTCATTTATTTTCCTATTTCTTTTGCACAAATTGATGAACAAGTTGAATCATCACTCAAACTTTCATATTCTCTTCCACAATGAACACATTTTCTAAATGACATAAGGTAATTAGACGTTCATAGTATAAAAGAAAAAATTTTAGAATTCAAATTTCACACATTACCAACGTTAATAGTCTAGAGTAATTATAAAATGCGTTGGGAAAACGTCAAGTAAAAAATGAAAAGGCACTCAAGGAAATAAGATTACCTGAGAATAAGGAAGAATTGTTTGGCAGAGTTATCAAAATGATGGGAGGAGAAAATCTCATGGTAAAATGTCAAGATAGCATTGTAAGAAGAGGAAGAATTCGAGGTAAGTTAAAGAGAAGAGTTTGGATTAGAGACAATGATGTAGTCATTATTGCTCCATGGGATTTTGGAAAAGAGGGTAGAGGAGATATTTTGTGGAGATATACACTGCCACAAGTAGAATGGCTAAAGCAGGAAAAATACATCCCACTAGATTTTTAGTCCCAAATTTTTATCAAAATAAGACAGATTCGATAAGAGGGTAGATCAACTAGGTTATTTGAGAAATTGCAACATATCATTTTGAAAGTTTCACAGGTGTTCTGATTAAGTAAATTCTATTAAACAAGATTTGTTGAATCTCCAAAGATACTTTATATTTGGTAAACCCAAATTTTGAATGTTTGGCAAGTTACAAAGGTGCATATTCAAATGAACAATCTCTAAATTTTGTAATTCCAATTATTGTGATATTATTTCTAGGAATAATTTACATAATGACTCAGAGAGCAGATTCAGGATTTGTTAGTTTTATCTTAATAGGTGCTGCAGCAATTACAATGTTTTACTGGGTAAGGGTTTTGAAAAAGATGACAAAAGATCAAAAACCACTCTATACACAATCAAGAGAACAGGAACAAAAAAGCTGGGTGTATGACCTCATCAAAGGAGAAGGAGAATTTGTTTTTGTTGCTGAAGTTCCAGGTCCAGAAGACAAAATTGCTGTCAGATTAGTTGATGGAATACTATACATCAGAGGAACAAGTGGGTTTTCAAAAGAAGTTCCAATTGAAGGTTCAACTGACATGCAAATATTTGATTTCAAATATCGTAACGGTGTGCTAACACTTCGAATAAAATAGTTAGAGACTTTTTGCTAACTCTAATTTCTGTGGAAGGTATTTGTCAGTGATGTTAGTAAGGCCATATTTTGCAAAAGCCTCGAGTTCTGCTTTTCTCTTTAACCTCAAGAAAACTTCAAGTTCTTTTTTCCATATTCCGGATTCATATCTTGGGTCTTTTTGTAAATCATAACACCTCTTAATGTCAGATTCAGTCATGGGTATTGTTGGTAGTTTGTATTTTTCAATATCTGTAGCCCAAACACCTACCCACTTTGCATCAGGAACAGTGAGTTCTCTCAAGTGTGCAGCATTTGCAGACCCAGATTTGATAACCATTGCAATGTGTTCTCCATACACATCTCCGTCAGTTAAAATGATTACAGGTAATCCCATTTCGTCATGGAGACGTTTTAGTAGAGTTCTAGTAGAACGAGGAGCTTGTCCTCCAGTGTTAATGATGATGGATTTGAATTTTTTATCTACTTGTTCTTCAACGAATCTTGTAAAGAGACCACCTTTCTCAATTGCAATTACAATCTCAGCGCTAGTATCAACTAATTCAGCAGTAGTCAAACTAGGTCCAATGGAATAACCATCTGGATGGTTTGAAAGATTCATTGTTTTACCTTCATATCCAGGAATTGTATACTCAATATTCAAATCACCAAAGATTGAGCTTCTCTCTTCTGGGAAAATATGAAAGTCTTCTCTAGGTCTAGAAGTTACAGCCTCCAAATCCACAATAATATTGTCGGATTCAGACTGGTCTTCAAATTCTATTGCAAATGCCTGTGAGGAATAGTATACATCTCTTAATGTAGAAGATTTTTTCTCTTGAGTTAAACGATTTGCAAAAAATGCTAGCCACATTAATTGTGTAAATGAGCGAAGTTGAGCAGAATTTTTTGCACTTCTAAGAGCAGTAGAATTTCCTAAAATATATTGTCTTAATTTTTTGTCATAAACGATATTACTTACAGATCTACTTGGGATGGAGAATTTTGGGAATTGACCATTTTCTAAATCCTCATAGATTTTTGCGCCATGATTTTTTAGGGAATCAAGTATAGTCTGTTGCTTTTCTTTAGCCTTTTTACTAATTTCTTTCGCGGTGTTCTTATTGGTTTTCAATTGGTTTTTCCTCCTCTACTGGTTCTGATTCAGTTTGTTTTATATCAACAGGTTCCAAATCATCTAAAATTTTCTTGTAATTAGGTTCTTTTTTCTTTCCAGCTAGTTCTGTACAAAATTCTGCAATCATCGGAATATATTTTGCATAGAGATTTGCTCTTTTCTTTGCCATTTCAGCTTGACCTCTCTTTGACATGAATGCGGCAAGTTTTCTCGACAAGAATTGTAATGCCAACCTAAGTTCTCGTTCAATCTCTTGTCTGTCAGCAACATTTTCTTTTCCTGCAGTTTTGTAAGGAATTCTAGTTGAGCAAATGTGAGATACAATTATGAAAGGAGGATCGCCTTTTACTTTGTACCGTCCCCAATCAGTATCATTTACAACTTTGATAACTACATCACTACCTTCATCGTAGAGTAATGGAATTCTGTTTGCATATCTATAGACATGAGGACCGCCAGATTTGATATCTCCGCCATATGCAATTCCCATCTCAACAATAAATGGAAAACCAGAATATGCAGAAGGAGGACGTTGAACCACAGCAGTAAAATCAGGATTGAAAAATTTCTTAATTCCTTTTTCAAGAGGTTCTTCACCTAATGGTGCCAAGCAACTTGAATCAGGAGCCATAAAGTCTTCAAATTTTTGGAGGGAATCACTAAGGTTTACTAGTTCTTCATTTGTTAGAGTTCCCATACGTTTTTCAGGTTTGAATCCTGCAAATTCAGCAAACTTTACTGCAGTTGTAGGACCCACACGTTGAAATCGCTTAGTTAGAAAAGTTGTGAGAGGTTCACCTTGAACAGTGTTTGTCAATTGTTTATAGTACTGACTTTCAGGATCCATTTCAACGGTTTTTGATAGAGATTCACCAAAATCCCAATAGTATAATTTTTTGTTTGGAACATCAATATCTTCAATTCTAATTTTATTTAGTTTTTCAAAATCCATCTTCAAAAATGACATTAAAGCTATAACCACACGAACCTGACGAGGTAGATTTTTCCATTTCTTTTTTGCTTTTGTCATAATTGCAGAGAAGCTAAGATTTTGTTTAGATAATCCTAAATCTTTTCTAACTTTTTCAATCATGGCATCATCAATTGTTGGAATTTCAAATTGGGATTCAACAATCATTCTCCTTATTCTTTCAACATCAATTCCGTGTGGATGTGGTCGGATAATAGTTGGTGGTGGTGGAATTTCTTTTACGAATCTAGGATGATGGAACTTTTGCCCTTTTGGATCATCAAAGGTAATTGTTGCATAAGGTGTAATTAATGAGGTCTCATAAACATAGTCACGAATTTTATTTCCTGCTTTAGAGTAATCGCCTTCTAAACAAATACTAACAGACAATCCTTTCTTTGAAACATCTTTTGTAGTGTGTTTTTGGATGATGGGTTTGTTCTTTTGAATATCTAATAAAATTTCAAATTGATTTTGAATTTTTGCATCATTAGAACTCTTTACAATTACAGGTTTGTTAGTAGTAATTTGTCCATATAGTATTGCCATTGTTGCTCCAAGACCAAACATTCCTCGTGCTTGCTTTAGTCCAAATTTGGAACCATACAGAACGGTTCCAAATGCCAGTGGAATGTGTTTTGCATCAATTCCAGGTCCATTGTCTTTTACAGTCAAAATGTATGGTTTTGGGTCTGGTTTATCCGGATCTACAGCCTTGATAGTCAGTTGAACCTCAGGCAATATTCCCATTTGATCACAAGCATCAAGGGCATTTTCAACAAATTCTCTGACAGCCGTGTATAATGAGCGAGTTGGATTACTGAATCCAGCTAAATCACGGTTACTGTAAAAGAACTCACTAGGAGAAATCTGATTAAATTTTTCTTTAATAGAAGACATCTTGATCTTCCCACAACTTCATTTTTTCTTGTTTTTCTTTTCTATTTGCAGCTTCTAGTTTGTCATAAACTGCACCATGCATACTTCCACTTGAAATAGAAGATATTGCGTCAACTGCTAATCGTAATTTACTTGCATCTCCAATAATTGAAACAGTTTTTCCATAAACGGAGATATGAGTACTGCTAAGATTTTCCATATTTCTTCTTGCTCTACCACCTTCTCCAATAATTCTCCCTTTTATCCTTTCAACATTTGCGTTAGATTTGCCTGCAAACTCTCTGAGATCTATAACGTGTAATGTGTTTTCCCCCTTTAACAAAGTCATGGCATTTTCAGGAGAAAAACCCCTACCAATAGCTGTGACAATTTCCATAGCTTTGAATGGTTGGATCTTTTCAATATCACCTTTAGACTTTATGAAAACTTCTCCAGTTTCACCATCAATATCCAAAGAGACATGGCATGACTGTTCAATTTTAGATTTAACACTACCTGATTTTCCAATCAATACTGCAATTCTCTCATTTGGTATTCGAAGTAATTTTTCAAAGCTCATTTTACAATTTCCTCAAATACTTGAACTGGATCTTCAACAGAAACTCCTCGTTTTCTGAAAAAGCGTGTAATATTATTAATGTCTCTCTTAAGAAATTCTTGAGTATTAGGGTGCCTCAAATCAACTGCAGAACCTAAATCAAAAACAACAAGCCCATTATTGGTTTTAAAGACATTATACTCTGAAAAATCGCCGTGGACTAATTTGGCTTTTCTATACATATCATCTATAATTTGGATGGCTTGATTGTAATCATTCTCATTGACTGGTGAATCCAGCAGAGATTTCCCTGGAGCACCATTTTCGCCTACAAATTCCATGGCTAGGACATTGTTTGTCACATGTAGAGGTTTTGGGACTGGAATTCCAGCATCAAAACACTGAGTAAGATTTCGATATTCTTTTTTTGCCCACAGATAAACTAGATTTTTTGTACCTTTTTTGAGATTTGAAAATCTAGGATCTCCTAAAATGTAGGGTTCACGTTTTTTAAAATTTGAGGTACTTACAAGATAAATTTTCAATGCAACATTAGAATTATCATCAGCAACTCCCCAAAATAAAACGGATTCTTTGCCGGCACTTACAGCGCCATTAACATATGCAATAACGTGATCTTTGATCATTTTATACAATGTCATGACAGTTGGTTTATCTAGAACTTCGTTAACCACTTTTCCTTTTTTGAAACCATCTTCCAAAGTTTTTCTTTTAGATTTTGAAATTAATTTTTTGTCTAATTTTGATTCAAGTTTTTTACTTAGAATATCAGTCATTGTTTAATCAAACCTCTACTAGATAAAATCAATTTCTTTTTGAATGAAAACATTTTACATTTTGAAAACTATTAGAAATGGGACTCCAGAAATTTTTTTGACAGCATTTTCAGAACCTATTCCCAATTCAATACATAAAGAGATAGTTTCATTACCTACAAGATTAATTATTGTAGAATTTTTTAGTAAAGTTTGAGCTTCATCTTTGTCTACAAATCTATCTCCATAATAGCTTTCACTAATGTGCATGTTTAATTCACCTTCAGTAATTGTTTTACCTAATAGTTCGGCGTCACAAATGTTCAACATTGGGTTTTTTTGATAATCTGTTTGACGTACTGCAAATGGCATTATGCATATTTACCTTTTAGAGTTGATTTTGCACCACATGCTTCACAAATCAAAAATGAAATGCGGTTTTCTTTTAGTATTTTTGTATCAGGGCTTTTACAAGTTGGACATTCAAGATAATCTTTAACATAAATTTGAAATAGCCTAGTAAAGTCATCAGGGGCACGTTTTCCGATAAACATGGCCTTGTCGCCAAGTCTTTCAGCAGGAACTGCAAATTCTTTTGAAAGATATTGCAATACTTTATCAGGATCTCTCCTGAGTACTTTAGGGAATTCAGAGAAATTACGCAAGAAGGTCTTTTGTCCCTCCCACATCACATCCACAACAGGAAGTTCAAATCTAGCAGTAGAGGTTTTCTCAGTATCACCTAGCTTGTCTTGAATCCTTTTGAGTAGATTTTCATATTCGGTTTTAGTCACTAAAAAAATAGTGTAGATTATACCCTATATGGGTTTTGAAAAAGAAGAATCGTGTGGATTTTGGTTCTAAATTAATCCATTTTTCCTATACGGAAAACATTAGTTCCACATTCAGGACATGTACCTTTTACGGCAGGACGTCCGTTCTTTAGTTTAGTTTCTTTAGGGTTTTTGATTTCCCTTTTTTCGCGGCATTTTACGCAATATGCTGTAACCATTCTAAAAATTGTCAAACATGGTGGTATTTAGGAAGAGCCTGTGAAAATTATTTAACTACAGGCTAGATGTGGATAAATTTTTTTGTGCCTCAAGAGAGTCTTAAATTTAAAAAATTTGAACGAATGTAAGCAAATTTTACAAAATTATGTTCAAGATTATGGTAAAAACTAATTTTTCCAATATTTCTTAAATTATACAAAATTTCTTCAAAGATCATCAATTATAAACCACCAGACAATAAATTAGAAAAATGGCATCAAAAAAAGGACTTGCAATTACAGTTATCATTTTAGGTGCAATTACAGGGGCCAGTTTTTTGGTATGGACAGTTCCACAAGAAAATGAAACAACATTCATTGTTACAGATTATCAAAATTATCTAGATGGAGCAAAAGGAATTCATGAGATCTTACAAGAATCAACAGAGATAGAATATCAGAGACTCTTAGATGGAGACATAACACCTCTAGAATACATTGAATCAGCAGATATCACATCAACTCAAGTGACATCCCAGATTAGCGAATTTGTTACATCAAAACCACCTGAGAAATGGCAAAAAAGTTACATCAGTTACATGGATGCAATGAAGAAATTCAATTCATACATTGCAGAGACCAAAGTTTTGGCAAATCTAATTCAAAATGAAAGTTCACAGGATGAAATTTCTGAAATTATAGAAAAAATTGAGTCATTAAAAACAGAGTCATTGGAATTGGTTAAAATTTCAGATGAGTCAAGACCAGACTAGGCTCAAAACCGAATTTTACTAATCACAATAGTTGGAAATCGTTAAAAACTAATTTTACCATACAAGAGGAATGTCTCAGCGTACAGATAAAGTTGAAAAAGATGTCAATGCGTCTACGGCCAATAAATTACTCGTAATTTGTGTGGATAGAGATAATGATGTAGGTGAAAAAGCAGGGATAGTTACACCAGTGATTGGAAGAGACGCATGTATTGAAGCAGCGCAGAGACTAGCATTAGAAGATCCTGAGGATGCAGATTCTAATTCAATTTTTTCAGCAATCAAAACATATGAAGACTTGATAAGCAAAGGATATCAAGTCGAGGTTGTCACTATTGCAGGTGTTAAAGATAGAGGAGTACAAGCTGATGAAAAAATTCTTGCTGAAACAAGAAAAGTTCTAAATAGTTTTTCTGCTAATGGTGCAGTTATTGTTTCAGATGGAGAAGATGACGAAAGTGTCATTCCAGTAATTCAAAATGTTCTACCAGTAGTTTCAGTCCAACGTGTTGTAATGAAAGTAAGTAGAAGTGTAGAGTATTCGTATGCAGTGTTTGGAAAATATCTTAAAATGATTGCATATGATTCAAGATATTCAAAATTTTTCTTAGGAGTTCCAGGAATTCTTTTGTTAATAGGAGGAATTGCATCTGTGTTTGGAATTACTACAGAAATCTTTGCGGTTCTAATTAGTATTTTAGGTGGCGCATTTTTGATTAGAGCATTTGATATTGACAGAATTTGGTCAACTTGGTCAAAACCGACTCCAATGGGTTTTATCAGAATGTTCACAATGGTTGCAGGAGTATTGCTAATACTATCATCAATACCAGCTGGAATTGCATCAATTGATTCAGAATTGATTGAATCAAATACAGAATTGGTTGGAAAGATAACTGATCAAAGAATAATTGGTCAGTTTATTGGAGGAGTGTTACCAATTTTATGGACAGGATTAGGTGCAATTTTTGCAGGCACTCTTCTTAGTAATTGGATAGGCGGAGTACCAAGACAAATCAGCGATATCTTGAGAATTATTGTATTGATTGCTTTGTATCCTACAATCTATCAGTTTACAAACATCATGGTTTCAGATGTTAGTTCGTTCACTTTGATACCACCACTATTAGGTGGATTGGCAGCGACTCTGGTTTCAGCCACTATTCTCTTCAAAAAGTACAGAAAACACAAAGACCAAGAGATGGTCTCAGATTAAGTGGATTTTCAGTGAATTTTGCAAAAACACTGATATCTTTTGTCTCAGATTAAACATCAAAAGGTGAGCAGGTATTAGTAAAATTAAAGATGTTATTTTCCAGTTATCAGGTCTCTACAAAATTTATGGAAAGAGGTTAGAGAGTGAAATTCAAAGTGGAGACATTCCCAATCATGTCGCTCTGATTTTAGATGGAAATAGAAGATGGGCAAAAAGACATCTGACTTTACCAAAAGCAGGACATTGGAAGGGAGCAGATGCTGTAGAGAACCTTCTTGATTGGTGTGAAGAGTTTAACATCAAAATTGTAACATTGTATGCCCTTTCAGCTGAAAACTTGGATAGGAATGATGAAGAATTAGAACATCTCTACGAGTTGATTCGATTGAGATTAGAAAAGCTCTACAACGATCCACGAATTCACAGATCAAAAATGAGAGTAAAAGGAATAGGGAGAATAGAGTTGCTGCCGGATTCTATCAAAGAAATACTCCAGAAACTAGATGACGTAACAAAAGATTACGATAATCATTTTCTAAACATTGCATTAGCATATGGTGGTCAGAATGAATTAGTTGATGCTGTCAAAAAGATTGGCAAAAAAATCAAGGACGGTCAATTAGATGTGGATAAAATTACAAAAAATGAGATTGAATCTAATCTATACACATCATATTTACCACAGTCATCACCAGACATGATTTTGCGCACGTCTGGAGAAAAAAGGCTAAGCGGATTTTTGATGTGGCAAAGTGCATACAGTGAATTAGTTTTTATGGATATCTTTTGGCCAGAGTTTAGGAAAATAGATTTAATGCGAGCAATTAGAACATTTCAAGAAAGAAAAAGAAGGTTAGGAAAATGATTGAAGAAACTTCAGCAGGCATAGTATTGTTTAGAAAAGAGAACTCGAAGAATTTATTTTTGTTATTACATTATCCATCTGGACATTGGGATTTTGTAAAAGGTAAGATGGAAAAGGGTGAATCAACTCATGAAACTGCAATTAGAGAAACAAAGGAAGAAACAGGTATTACTGATGTAAACTTTTTAGATGGTTTTGAAGAATGGATAGAATATAATTTTCAATTCCAAAAAGAACTAGTTCACAAGAAAGTTGTTTTCTTTTTAGCTGAAACTAAAACTAAAGAAATCAATATTTCTCATGAACATCTTGATTATACTTGGATGGATTACAATACTGCAATGGAAAAAACTACTTTTGATAATGCAAAAACGGTACTAACAAAAGCTCAGATGTTACTTACGAATACTATCTAGTTGCAAGTCTTTAGCAACATCAATTGGTTTTTTTGCATTAAGTATTGATCTTCCAACGATTAGATAATTTGTTCCAGCAGAAATCACTTGACTTGCATCTCCACCTTGAGTTCCAACACCGGGGGAAAAAATACTTAGTTTTCTTCCAGCCTTTTTTGAGCAATACTGAATAATTTTTGGAAACGTGGCTCCGACAACAATTCCATCAACTTTTGCTTCTAGAGCCCAGTCTAGGAAAAGCTGGTAAAGTTTCTGCTTTTTTTTCATTTTAACTTCCATATCATAGGACAATTTTGCCTCTGGGGCACTCATATGACACAAAGTGATTACACCTTTACCATTATTGTGGGCAGATTTTACTAGATTTTTCAAGCTGTCCAATCCCATGATAGGATTTGCAATTACTGCATCAAAGCCCATTTTCCATAAATTTTCAGTAGTTACTTGATTTGTATTACCAATGTCATTTAATTTGATATCAGCAATAGTTTGCAATCCATAACTATGAGCTGTTTGGTTTATCTTGAGAACTTGTTTGCTGTTTAATGGAAGTAACAAATGGAAGTTTAATTTCACAGCACAAAGATATGGATGTAATTTTTTTATGTTAGAGATTGTTTTCGTTTCTAAATTTTTTACGGATGGATCATAATCATTTGCAAGAATTACTTTCCCATTTGTTTTTGCGATCTGCGAAAGTCTAGTTTTGAAGGTGTGCATAATCAACTAATGGATGAGTGTCTTTTAATTTTATTATTTTGATATATGAATATCCATGCTCAGAAGGATTATCAACAAAAACGGGTTCGATAAAATTACTTGTTGAGAATTTTAGGAATGGTTTTTCGGGATCTTGATCTAGTAGTACATGACAAAAATAGGATGTTCCTTCCTCATTGAAATTCATGAAAACGCCAAGTAGCCACTTGTCAGAATGAGGAAATAAGAACAGAGGGAATGGAATTTCTTCAAAACCCCATGTGAGTTTTGCCAGACTGGACATATCTTCTAATTCAATTGGTTGGTATCTATCCAAAGTACCATTTCCAGGTTTGAGTGTTTTTGGAAGTGACTTTATTCGAACAATAGGTGAATACAGTTTGCTAGAATCAGAAGTGTTATCTACAATTTCAGATTCTTCCTTTCCTCCCTTAAGCCCATAACGAAGATAGTGGCCATTATGATCTAGAGGGGTAAAATACACAATTGGTTTTTCTTTGAGAACATCCATTTGTACAGATAAAATTTTTCTACCATCATGATCATGCAAAAATGAAACACGTGGTGCACGCTCTAGTGCGCAAACGAGCCTAGTAAATTCTAAAGTGGAATTAACTTGTATGTATCGAGGTTGTCTGTCAACAGAAGAAGGATGTTCCACGAAAGATAACGATCGATTAACAAATTAAACTTATCCAAAAAATTGGAGCCTATTTTCTTCGGTCAATTACATCATTGACAGTTGGTCCGGTTCCAATTATTGTAACAGGCGTATTTAATTCATCTTCGATATTTTTTATGAATGCTTTTGCATCATCAGACAAATCATCGTATGAAGTTTTTCCAGCACAATCAGAAAACAATACATCTAGTTTTGTAATTGAGATTTGAGTTGCACCATTAAGCATAATTGCACGCCTAGCTAAATCAAAGTCAAAGTCAGCTGCACGACGTTGACGTCCAGTTACAGTTCCAAATTCAGACCAGCCTTTCTTTTCTGCTTCTTCAAGTGAGAGTTCTTTGTCTAGTGGACCTGTGCCTACACGTGTAACATATGACTTGAAGACAACAATTACCTCATCTACTCTTGTTGGACCTAGTCCAATATCAGCACAAATTCCCGAAGCAGTAACATCTTTTGAGGTTACAAATGGATACGTTCCGTGCCATAAAGAGAGAAATGTTCCTTGTGTTCCCTCAACTAGAACATTTTCATTTTTGTCTAAGGCTGAATTTACCTCAGCAGGAACATCTACGATGAGTGAAGATAATGAATCAAAGTCTTTTGCCAGATTCAAAACTCTCATTGCTCTATCAGCATTTGCAGGTCCTGTTCCTGAACCAGTACTACCAATCTTCTCTTTGAGTTCACCTTTTGAATCTCGCGCAAGATGTGTCTCTTCTATGACTCCACAGTGTTTATCAATAAATGCACGTCCAGATACTCCAAAATCATCAATCTCTTTTTGTAATACCTCAGGATTAATCACGACCCCAGGACCAATCATGACTTTGGCGTCTTTATTTAGGAATCCACTTGGAAGCATTCTAACTTTGTAAACCTTATCTCCGTCTTTGATAGTGTGACCTGCATTTGGACCAGCACCACCACGAACTATAACTTTGGGATTATCTTTGATTGCTAAATATGAGATAATCTTTCCTTTTCCTTCATCTCCAAAAAATCCACCAACTACCACAGTAGATGTCATATTGTTGAACTTCATTTTGGTTTATTTAAGCTAAAGGTCGTTACATCATTTTATAACCAAGAAAAAATTTTCTAGATCGATGGTCGGCGAGAATTTTGCAGGAAATATCATTGTAAACCTAGCAAATCTTCCAGACTTTTTAAGAAATCCAATTCTAAAAAAAAGGATGATGGAATTTTTTTCATTGGCAAAGCCAGATCAGGACGAAGTGATCAATAATGCGTTAGAGGCAGGTCCAACCATTCCATTTCCAAATTTTGCAAAACTCTTCAAAACATGGCTAAAGATTTTGACCACACTTTCTGAAGATCAAAGAGAAGGTCTTTTTTCAGCATATATTACAGAAGTTGCAAATCATCCCCAGAAACTAATCACTTTCAATCTAGACGGAATTTTAGAAATCTATCTATCATTAGAAGATGATGAAAAAGAGACACTAGCAAATACAGTAAAAAGAATAATTGATAATCTTGAGGAAGACAAAAAGAAAAGAATGATGTTAATTATTCCCGAAAATGCAAAGAAACACTTGAAATTTTAAGCTCCTGGTTGTGGTTCATCAGGCTTTCTGTTATCTTCATTGGAATAATCAATGACTTCACCTTCAGGAGACATTACACCTACAAAGATTTTCTCATGTTTTTTGAGTAATTTTCTATGATCAGGCATAGACATGTCGAGTTTCAACTCATTCATTACCATGATTTGGTACTCTTTCCATTCAGCCCAACATTTGTTACATGTAGGATATTTCTCATTGACTGGACCTAATTGTTCATTATCAGGAATTTCATTCTTGCATTTTGTACAAGTACGAGTCATGAAAAATTATGATTTTAAACTCCTTTTATCTTTTATTGAACAGTATGAAAAAGTAATTAAAACTAGTTTAGATTCAATTTTAAACTAACTTGTATTGAATAGTATAACTAATCAAATTTTTAGAAAACAAAGCAGGTTAAATATTATCAAGAAATAATATTTTTTGTGACTGAATCTGAAAAAAACATCATAGATATGCTTTTGAGTAAAAGTAAAGAAACAGTTGTTGATTCTAGTACTCTCATCGATAATGTTCAGAAAAGAATTGAAGAGTCACTTGAAAATGGATTCAAATCGTCTGGAATTGTTTCATCTTCTGAAACTTTTTTGAGAAAACACACTTTCAAACATGTAGAGATATCTGTTCTGTATGTTGATTTGGTTGGCTCTACTAAAATGAGTTTAGAACTTCCATCAGACAAATTATCAACCCTAGTTAGCTCATTTGTCCAAGAGATGTCTTATGTAATATCTCAAAACAACGGATACGTTTTGAAATTTTCAGGAGATGCGGTAATTGGATATTTTGTTGGGAGAGGAAGTGCCTTGCAAGCTTGTGATAGTGCAGTAGGATGTGCAGAATCTATGCTCAAAATTGTTGAGAACGGAATTAATCCAATTTTGAAACAAAAAAGTGACTTGCCTCAATTAAAAATCAAGATAGGAATTGATTATGGTGAGAACACAGTAGTCCAATTTGGAAAAGAAGAAAATAGTTTTGTTGATTTACTAGGTCCACCAATGAACATGGCTGCTAAAGTTCAAGGTGTAGCAAAGCCTAACCAAATCGTTATCGGTCATGATGTCTATGAAAAACTTCATCCTGAAATTCAAAAAATGTTTTACGAGATTACAGATAAGTTTGAAAATTGGTCATTTACTGAGAAGAAATCCACACAAATCTATCGGGTTTATGCTTATAAAAAATGAAAATTAGATTATGCTTGAATGTAAAGTAATAATAATTAACAAACATCAAATCACTCATGAAGATAAAGTGTCCTAAATGTAAAGAGGATGCAGACTTGTCACCAGACTTTTCTTTTGTAAAATGTAGATCATGTGATTTGGATATGAGTTATGGTGAATATGTCAAATTTGTAGCTCACAGTGAGGCAAGGTATTCAGACATACTTGGTGATTATGCAGGAAGTACTGAAGGACAAACTGCAGGTTCCCTAGATGAATGGGATTAACAAGATAGTAAAATCATTCATCAGATTAAAATAATTAGTTTGCCAAATGTCTAAACATCATTGGAATTTCTCTTAGAAAATATACTTAATCTCATTGGATTTTTGGTTGGACTTGGAATTGGAATTATGTCATTAATTGGATTTCGAAACACAGGAAGCCCAACATTGTTTAGATTATCAATTGCATTTTTCTCAATTAGTATAGGATTCTTTGTAATTTGGGTAGGATATGTGATAGAAGATTTTGTGATAAAGTCTGGGAATATTGAAAGATGGATACAAACTATGGGAATTGCAATTCAAACAGTCGGGTATTTTTTTATTGCATTTTCACATAGTATCAAATCATTTTTCCCAAAATCAAGTTACTTTAGATCAGTTGGAATATTACCGTTCTTTTTAGTTTCATCAGTACAACTAGAACATCTCTTTAGATCAGTTTCATTCATCTTGCTTGCATATGGTGCAATTGAGACAATGTTGTCCTACTTGGATAATAGAAACAAAGGAGCAATCTCAGTTTCAATTGGATTGGCATTATTGGCGCTAGGAGAATTCCTGGGATGGTATTCTTTTGTGTTCCCTGAATCAATCCTCTATTCTGTATCAATGGTGATCAAGATTGGAGGATTAATTGCGTTATTCATCCCAGTCAGTAAGGTTCCGCTAACTAAAATAAAATTTGACGAAGGGTTGGAGTAATTTTTCAAACTAGGCTCAAAATTTAGCAAAATGCAAAATTTGTCAAATTCTTTTATCTTTTTTGTATATTGCACAATATCATCGCTCTATCATAGAAATTATCAGGAGAATTAGTAAGATATGGCAGAGTATAGAACTCATATGAAAATTATCGGAGATATTCTAGCTACCACTAGAGA
>JAJETY010000015.1 GCA_021268355.1 Candidatus Nitrosopumilus sp.
GGGCCCTCGAGGGGAATCGAACTCCTGTCCGAGGATCCACAATCCTCTATACTAACCACTGTACTACGAAGGCCACAAATAAGAAAAGAAGAGTATCCAGTAATAATCTTTGATTTTTTATGAAAATCAGACTGTAGATTTATTATTAACTATGTGAAATTTCTATCATGAGATTTTGGTGGGTAGCAATGGCCATTACAATCGGACTAACATATTACGGTGGAATGTATTTACTTCCATACAAGTAAACAGAGCCTAAAATTTTAGCACGATTCGCAATTTTGCCACAGGCTGCGAATTTTATGCAGATTTTCAACGATCGCTTTAAATTTGTTGTATCAGAGTATTTTTCGACATGCGAAAAGGATTCATTTCCAATAGATTACGTTCAGGAAGAAAAACCCTAGAGAGTTCTATTGAAAATAAAATGGAAACCATACAGGCAGAGAAATTCGTATGGATAGACTTGCAGAATCCAGATAGAGATGATGTTGAAAAACTAGCTGAAAAATACAATTTCAACACATTGAACATTGAAGACTGTATGACAAAATTTGAGCTGCCAAAACTAGACAGTTATGATGACCATTTCTTCGTAATTCTTCACTTTCCACCACTGACTCAGAAAGTCGGAATTTCAAAAAACAGTCAGTTATCAATATTCATAGGCAAAGATTTCCTAGTCACAGTACATCAAGGAGACCTCAAACCACTTGTAGAACTAGTAGACATATGCAAATCAAATTCAGACGTCCAGAGAAAAAACAGAATATTACAGAAATCTTCAGGATTATTACTTCACGAGATTATTGACGTCTTAGTCGACGATCTCCTCCACACATCTAGAAAAATTATCGCCAATTTGGATGAAATAGAGGACAGAGTATTTGACGAAACAAAACCAGTTGCAAGAAGTATTGCGTTACTAAGAAGGGAAATTAACAGGTTAAGAAGGATTGCAACACCATTAAAGAAATTTGTCTTGGAAATTACAAGAAATGTAAAAAAGTTTTCTGAAAGTGATGAAGATCTTCCATTGTATTTTGACGACGTAATAGACCACATTGACAAAGTAATTGAGACATTGGAGGAATCAAGAGAGACAATGGAAATTTACAAAGATACAGATTTTGTGCTAAGCACCGAAAAAACAAACAAAGTACTGGCAGTTCTAACAATTATCTTCACATTAGCTATTCCAGCAACAGTGATTGGAACATTTTATGGAATGAACGTCAATTTGCCCGGAGGAGTTGATGAAAATCCAATGTTTTTAGGGCCATTTACAACTTTCATAATCGTAATTCTTGCATCAGCAATTCCTGCAATTATGATGTTTACATATTTCAAAAAATTAGGCTGGATCAATAGCTAGAGAAATCATAACATCATCTCATTCAAAAATGATCTTAGATAAATAGAAGATAATTTATCTAATTTCATGGGCAAAATTAGAATACGAACTGGAAGGGGAACAGGAACTATTGAAGTTGATGATGATCCCAAAAAATGGTCTGGAGACGAATTTAGAAAAATTCAAGAAGCCAGAAAGAAAGCTGCTGGAAACAGAATGGTCCATACGGGTAGAGGAACAGGTTCAAGAAAGCTTTCAGATATGCCAGAACCAAAGGCTAGACCATCAACAGAAGGAATGACCAGAATTACTGGCAGAGGAACAGGTTCAAGAAAGAGCACAAACACAGGTTCCGGATAATATTTTTCCTCAAAACTTCATTTTTGTGAAAATTCTAAAATTAAATTTTGATATCAGGATTCTCGGCTTTGACTTTTTCCCAGTCCTTTAGGAAGTTGTCCAAACCAATTTTCGTTAATGGGTGTTCAAGCATCTTATCCAAAACACCCGGAGGAAGTGTTACAACGTCTGCTCCAATCTTTGCAGCTTCAACTACATGCATTGGGTGACGAACACTAGCAACAAGGATTTCAGTTTTCAGGTGAGGATAATTTTGAAATATTTCTTTAATATCTTGAATCAAATTCATCCCATCTTGACCAATATCGTCCAATCTTCCAATAAATGGACTGACATATTTTGCGCCAGATTTTGCTGCAAGAAGAGCTTGATTTGGAGAGAAAACCAAGGTCACATTTACAGGAATGCCTTCTGATGATAGTGATTTACATGCTTTAAGACCATCAGGAGTCATAGGAACTTTAACAACGACGTTTTCTCCATACTGACGCAATCGTTTTCCTTCTTCAATCATTCCAGAGAATTCAGTACTAACTACTTCTAGACTAACATCACCCTTGATGATTTTTGTAATTTCTTCCATTGCATCTTTGGGATTACCTTTTTCTTTTGACATGAGTGATGGATTTGTTGTAATTCCATCAAGTAATCCCATATCATTGAATTTTTTTATTGATTCTAAATTTGCAGTATCAAGAAAAATTTTCATAGTTTTTTACTCCTAATTTCTTTAACTTGCTTTACCATATTAAAAGATGTTATTCCATGTTTTTCTAACAGAAGAGGAATCTCTTCATCTCTAGCAGATTCGCCAAACATATCTTGAGCACCAATTCTTTTTATTGGAACAGGGTATGATTCAGAAACGGATTCAGCAACTGCAGAACCCATCCCTCCAATAATATTATGTTCTTCTGCAGTTACAATGCATCCTGTTTCGCGCGCTGCTTTTTCTAAAATCTCATTGTCAATCGGTTTAATTGAAAACATATCCAAAACCCTACAAGAAATTCCATCTTGTTGAAGTGTTTCTGCAGCTTCCAAAGCCATCCTCACAGTGATCCCACATGCAGCAATTGTACAATCCGAACCATCTCTCAATGTGATTCCTTTTCCAGTTTCAAAGTTTTGGGAATCTGTATGAACTAAAGGTGTTTTAGATCTTGCCATTCTCATGTAGAATGGTCCATATTCAGTTGCCATCAAAGATGTAAGTTTTGAAACCGCAATGGTGTCTGCAGGAATAAAGACTCGAAAATTTGGAATGACTCTCATGATTGCAATGTCTTCTATTTGTTGATGAGAACCACCATCAGGTCCAACGGATAGACCTCCATGTGAAACAACGAATTTAACATTCAGTCCTTTTTTGCCAGGAGGGGAAGGATAAGCTACATTGTTTCTAATTTGATCAACAGCTCTTCCGGGTAAAAATATAGCATAAGTACTTGCAAAAGGAATTTTTCCAGATACTGCCAAGCCAGCAGAAGTAGTGACAAGATTTGCTTCTGCAATTCCAACATTGAAAAATCGGTCAGGGAACTCTTTTCCAAATTCAGATGTCTTGAGAGAATCAGTTGTGTCTGCTCCCAAAACTACAACATTTGGATTTTCTTTACCTAATTTGATTAGGGCATTGGAGTATTCTGAACGCATATCAGTCATTACTGGTTCATTCAAAGATATCCTCTCTCCTGAGCAATTTTTTTAATTTCTTCTTTTTTTTCTCCAACAACATGCAATCCAATCCATTTCTTTACCAATTCTGTTCCTCCAAGCTCATTTGCTTTATCAAGTAACAGTCCTCTTCTAGACTTCAACACCTCATTTCTAAAGTCTCTAATTGCATCTCTAACATCCTGTTGTCCAATAATGGCACCTCCTCCAACAAAGGCACGTGCGCCATCTGCAAAAACTGAGCCAATATTTTCAAGATTCACTCCACCATCAGCCTCAATATATCCCGAAAAATTATGCTCCTTTAGTATCACATTGAGTCTAGCCATTTTATCATGTGTCTCTTCTATGTATTTTTGACCAGATTTTCCAGGAACTACAGACATTACAATCAATTGATCAAGTGATGGAATAAAGTTGTAAAACCATTCAGGTAATTCGGTATCAGGATTTATCGCAAAACCAACACCAACCTGATTTTGTTTTAAGATATCATGAATTTCTCCAAAACTTGATGCATCAGTAACTTCTGCATGGACAGTGATAATATCACTTCCAGCATCAATGTAATCTCTGACATGTTTTACAGGATCATTGATCATCAGATGTGAGTCAAATGGAATTACTGTGAGCGGTCTTAGTTCTTTGATTTTAGTATGATCAAATGTTTTGTTTGGAACAAATTGACCATCCATTACATCAAGGTGAATATAATCAGCCCTTCCAGATACACATCGCTTAACTTCATTTTCAAGGTTTGTCATATCACCGGCAATTATTGATGGGGCAATCATGAACTGAGAATCCAGTTCCATGTTGATTATTGGAACAACATCTGTATCCGGAGCTTTTCCGTGCCATGCAGGATTGTCTTCCATATGTTCCACAGATTTTCCTTTAATTGTTCTGGAAATGATTATTGTCGGAACGCCTTTGGTTGCATTTGCTTTTGCAATAGCAGAGTCAATCTGCTCTACTCTATGACCATCAATTTCAATCACATTCCAACCAAATGCTCTCCATTTATCTCCAGTTTTCCATCGAGATGCATCTTTCCACATCTCAGAAAGATTGTCACTTTCCAATTTTTTATCAAGAGGCATAATTTTTTCAGTGTAGGAATCCTGTTGAATGAAGTTTCGGTCCAAGAAAGCAGTAAGATTATCAACTTTGTATTTTGCTGCAGTCATAGCAGCCTCCCACACTTGACCTTCGTCAGATTCCCCGTCACCCATAATTGTGTAAACATGATAATCTTTAGAATCAATTTTTCCAGCCAGAGCAATACCAACAGAATAGGACAAACCAGTTCCTAACGAACCTCCACAAAATTCTACACCGGGACACTTCAAGTCAGGATGTCCTTGTAATTTACTTCCAAATTTTCTCAGAGTGTCTAGTTCTGATTCAGGGAAATATCCTGCAACAGCCATGTTTGAAAATAAACCTGGGGCTGCATGACCTTTGGATAAAACTAAACGATCTCGATCTTCCCATTGAGGATTTTTTGGATCAAATTTCAGATATTTGTTAAATAAACAACCTAAAATCTCTGCCATTGAAAATGAGCCACCTGGGTGACCAGAACCAGCAGTGTTTGTGCCTCTGATTACTAATTTTCGAGCTCTAAGAACATTTTTCTTTATTTGATAATAATTGAGCCCCATATCGATCGTTTTGACTCCAAATTTAATAAAAATCTACTTCCGAAATTTTTCAGGATTTTCCAAAAGTGTTTAGAGGATCGAAAAACAACAGATCACAAGATTCAATGAATTTACAATAGTTTAATTACAACACAATCTTTCAAGTTTTTGAAAGATATGTCATTTGGTGAAGAAAGAGAAATGCACACAGCAAAATGTGGCGATTGTGGAAATGAATGCCAAGTACCATTCAAACCTAAAGAAGACAGACCTGTTTATTGCAGAGAATGCTTCCCAAACCACAGACCACAAAGACGCAGTAGTGACAGATTCGGAAGATCACGATTCAACAGACAGAGAGAAATGCACACAGCAAAATGTGGCGATTGTGGAAATGAATGCCAAGTACCATTCAAACCTAAAGAAGACAGACCTGTTTATTGCAGAGAATGCTTCCCAAACCACAGACAGAGCACTAGTGTCTAGAAGAAGCAAGTATTTTTAATTAAATTCATTCTACTTTTTGTATGAGACTTAATCAAGATTCTCCAATTGTTGTTTTTGACAATCAATGTTATCTATGCGTGAAATTTGCAAAATTTGTTGATTTTTTTGGCAGAGGAAAAATGAAGATGGTAGGACACTACACGGAGGAAGGAGAAACCATTCGAGAGAAAATTTTGGACGAATCAGCATTGGAGATGTTTTGGTTCATAGATGAAAAAAGAGCATATGGTGGAAGATCAGCTTTACTCCCAGTGATCAAAACAATTTTTTCAAATAAGCCTAAAAGATTTGCATCTTTGGGAATTAAAGAGCAATGTACGCAAGATTGTAAAACAGTTAAAGCAGTTTTTGTTAGATCAACTAGTTTGATTACAAATAGCAAAATTATAGAAATCAGAGATGAAGATAATATTTGAATACTAAAAATATATTTTAATTTCAAAATATTTCAAAAAGGCTTTTCTTAAACCAACAAAATCCATAACACATAGCAAGAATAAGAAATCCTCAAAAATTGAAGATTAGAAAATGCTAAATTCAATTAGTTTCTGCCAATCAAGTATATAGAAAATTTAACAATTCAAAAATCTAAATAAGACTAGGAAAATTATAGTTAAGTATGAAAATTAAAATTGAAAATTCTCCAAAGAAAACTCAACTTCTATGTGGATTTGCATTAGAAAAATCAGATAAAGTTTTAGGGTTTCCAAAATTGGATTCAAAAACATCATCGGCTGTAAATCAATCTCTCAAAGATATTGACGGTAAATTAGGCAAATTAGTTGTTATTCCAAGTATTGAAAAAAATCAATTTCAGAGAATATTGATTGCAGGAATTGGGAAAAAAGAAGACATTACAAAAGATACTTTTAGACAGATTTCAGGCAAAATTGCTCAAAAAGCCCGTGAATTAAAATTAAAAGAATTTTCAATAATCGTCCCACCTACTTTTGTAAATGAACAGATTTCTTCAGTGACTCAAATTGTCGAGGGATCAAAGATGGCACTATACAAGTTTGAAAAATTCAAGACTGAAAAAGAGGCAAATTCACCAGACATGACAATAATTGTTTCAAAATCAAACAAGGTCACAAAAGCAATAAAATCAGCAGAGATTGTTGCAGATGGTGCAATATTTACAAAAAGTATTGCCAATTTACCTCCAAACGAATGTACACCATCAACATTGGCAGATTTTGCAAAAACTATCTCCAAAAATAAAATGACATGTAAAATAATTTCAAAGCCTGAATTGAAAAAGAAAGGATTCGGTGGAATTACAGCAGTAGGACAAGGAAGTAAAAATGAGCCAAAACTAATCATTTTAGAACATAATCACGGTTCCAAAAATGAAAAACCAATTGTACTTGTAGGAAAAGCTGTTACATTTGATACTGGCGGAATTTCATTAAAGCCTGGTGCAAACATGGACGAAATGAAATTTGACAAATGTGGTGGATGCACAGTTCTTGGAATTATGAAAGCGGTTTCAGAATTAAAGTTACCAGTTAATGTAATAGGAATAATTCCATCTGTCGAAAATATGCCTGGAGGAGAATCGTATCGACCTGGTGACATTATAAAATTATACAGTGGAAAGACTGCAGAGATTCTCAACACAGATGCAGAAGGAAGATTGATTCTAGCTGATGCATTAGCATATGGAGAAAAACATTATTCACCAAAAGCAATAATTGATTTTGCAACATTAACTGGTGCTTGCATCATAGCATTAGGAACAAATGTTGCAGGAATGATTTCAAATGATGAAAAGTTATCAAAGAAGATTTTTGAATCATCAAAGGAGACTACTGAACAAATTTGGGAGCTTCCACTTAATCAAGAGTTCATGGACATGATAAAGTCAGATGTGGCAGATATGAAAAACATGGGTATTGGAAGAGCAGCTGGAACAATTACTGCTGCAGCATTTTTGAGAAATGCAATTGAAGATACCCCATGGACACATTTTGATATTGCAGGTGTTGCCTGGACACAGACTGCTACAAAAGAAAAATCATACAATCCAAAAGGAGCAACAGGTTTTGGCGTTAGATTGATTCTAGATTATTTACAAAAAATGTAGTTCAGTAACCTCTACTATTCCTATCAGGTTTTCCGACGTTTGGATTTCTCCAACCGTGTTTTTCCATCATATGATTCATCAATCGAATATCATTATCACACATTTCGCCGCAGACAGAACAGTTTGGCATGAATTATCATGATTAATTTCATTATTAATAGATTGTAAATTAGAAAATGCCAGCACTGTTGCTTCCCAAGGGCTCTCGCATCTTAGTAGCACAACAGCGACGTCAGGTTTGACTTCCAAGTTCGGAAAGGGATTGGGTCGCACCCTAACGCTATGGCCGGCTTGAAACTCATTGTTAAAATCTCAATTATTAACGTAGCGAAACTCAATATGACTTCAAAATAGGTATAAAACAAAGAGATTACCGCTCTAGCACATGACGCATAGAGTCGCAGTTTTAGATCACGAGCTCTGTCAGCCTAAAAAATGCGGTTTAGAGTGCATAAAATACTGCCCAGTAAACAAATCAGGTGCAGATTGTATCGTACTAAATGAAGAGTCAAAAAAAGCCCAAATTGATGAAAATATCTGTAACGGATGTGGAATTTGTGTTAAAGTATGTCCATTTGATGCAATTACAATTGTCAATTTAGCAAGTGAGTTAGCTACCGATAAAATTCATCAATACGGTCCAAATTCATTTCGACTTTACAAATTGCCAACCCCAAAGAAGGGAGAGGTAGTGGGTTTGCTTGGAAGAAACGGTATGGGAAAAAGTACTGTTGTAAACATTCTCTCAGGAAATCTAAAACCAAATCTTGGAAGATACGAAGATCCGCCTGAATGGGAAGAGATTTTGAAATACTATAGCGGTACAGAATTAAAACAACATTTTGAAAAAATTAAACAAAAACAAATTCGCGCATCGATTAAACCTCAACAAGTTCATCACATTGCTCAAGCATTTGATGGTACTGGAAAAGAGCTAATAGAAAAATATGATGAAAGAGGAGTGTCAAGGGAATTAATTAGAGAATTGGGTTTGGAGAACTCTATTGACCAAAGTCTAAAGGAGTTAAGTGGTGGAGAGCTACAAAGAATTGCAGTTGCAGCTGCTGCTTCTAAAGATACAGAATTTTACTTTTTTGACGAACCATCATCTTACAATGATGTTTTTCAAAGAACCGGAGTTGCAAGAGTCATTCAAAGTCTTGCAAAAATTGGAAAAAGCGTCATGGTAGTAGAACACGACTTGACATTACTTGATTTTCTTAGTGATTATATCGAAGTACTTTATGGAGAACCATCTGCCTACGGGATTGTTTCAAACATTCTTTCAACTAAAGTTGGAATCAATGTTTTTTTGGACGGATATCTACCAAATGAAAATGTAAGGTTCAGAGACAGAGCATTTTCCTTTGACGTTTCATCCACATCTACAGATGAATTTCAAGAAGGAAGTGATATTGTAAATTACCCAAAACTGACAAAGAAATATCCGTCATTTTCAGTAGAAATTGAGCCTGGTCGAGTACGAAAAGGTGAAGTTCTTGGAATTATGGGTGCAAACGCCCTGGGTAAGACAACAATGATGAAAATGATTGCAGGTGTTGAGAAACCTGACTCAGGAGAGGTTGATAAGAAGATCAAGATTGCATACAAGCCACAATATCTACAAAATGATGTGGATGTAGAAGTTGTCGCAGTACTTGATAAAGCAAATGGAAATCCTGTTGAAGGAAGTCTTGAAGAGGAACAGATTCTCGATCCACTGAAAATTAAAAAACTCTACAATAAATCCATAAAAAATCTATCAGGAGGAGAACTACAAAAAGTAGCAGTTGCATCTTGCCTTTTGCAAAAGGTTGATCTTTATGCTTTAGATGAACCCTCAGCATTTTTAGATGTGGAAGACAGAATTGCTGTTGCAAAATTCTTACAAAAATTTGTTCGTTCATTTGGAAAGTCAGCAATTGTTATTGACCATGACTTACAGTTGATGGATTTAATTTCAGATAGCATGGTAATTTTTGAAGGAGAGTCAAGTGTTGCAGGAAAAGCAACATCACCCCTACCAAAAGCAGATGCAATGAATAGATTCCTAAGATCACTTGATATGTCATTTAGAAGAGATGAGAAAAGCCTCAGACCGAGAGTGAATAAACTAGAAAGTAGATTAGATAAAGACCAGAAATCATCTGGAAATTTCTATTACAAGAATTGACTCGCATGCTAAAAAGATCACTTGAGAGCGTACTGTCTCCAGAGGAGAGTGAAGAATTAATTTCTGCTTTTGATCAAATTGGAGAAATCATCATTGTAAGAATTCCAGACTCTCTCCTATCAAAGAAAAAGATTATCGGGGAAGCCCTATTGAATGATGTAAAAATTGTCAGAAGCGTCTTTTATCAAGCATCTGCAGTAGAGGGTGATTTTCGCACACGTAATCTAGAGGTAATTGCAGGCGAAGACAATACGGAGACAGAATATAGAGAATTTGGCTGTAAATTCGTTGTAGATGTTGAAAATGCATTTTTTTCACCTAGGTTATCTACTGAAAGAGACAGGATTGCAAACCTGATTCAAGAGGGTGAGGTAATGACTAACATGTTTGCTGGAGTAGGAATGTTTTCCATAATTGCTGCAAAAAAGAAAAAATGTACAGTGTACAGTCTCGATATCAATCCAGTAGCATCAAAATTGTGTGAAAGAAATATCAAACTAAACAAACTAGCAGGGGAAGTAATTTCCATAAACGGAGATTCATCACAAATTATCGATGACAGACTAGTGGATAAATCAGATAGAACATTAATGCTACTGCCAGAAAGATCTGATGAATTTTTAGAGTCTGCAATCAAAACAACCAAAGACGGCGGCATAATCCATTATTATTCCCACATACATGCAGATAAAAAAACAGATGCAGGAAAACTTTCTGAGGAACATTACTTGCAAGTTACACCAGTAAAATCAGAAATATTGGGTTCAAAAATTGTAAGACCTGTTGGTCCAAGATATTATCAGACAGTTGTAGATGTTAAAATTTCAAAATAAGTTAGTCGTCCGAAGTAATTGATGCAGGCGAAGGTTTTGTTGTTGCCATAACATATCCAATCCATGCAACAACTCCTAAAATTCCTCCTGCAATCATTAAAACTGATAATTGCAAAACAATTGGACTCCACTCAGACAACATCAACAGGTAGGCATAAAGAAAAAATCCACCAATGCAAAGAATGAAAATTGTAATTCCCATTCCTTTACGTTTGTCCATGGCGGGAAATTTTTTGTGAGTTATTTATTGGTTTTATCTAAGTTAGCTCTATTGCCATAAGATATGCGTCTTCGCCATCACGATAATAGGCGTTTAATTGTTGTCTAATTACAAATCCAAGTCTTTCATACAATCTTACAGCCTCAACATTACTGCATCTAACTTCGAGATAGAACTCGTCACATTTTCTCAATTTTACGCCATTTACCGATTCTTCAACTAGTGCTTTTCCAATTCCACGTTTCCTATAATCATCAAGAACAGCTACTGAAACGACATGGCCTTTCTTTACAAATCCTAGTTTCTTAAAATTTGAAAACCCATATTCTGTTTTACACATTATGTATCCAACATGTTTTCCACCGATCTCAGCGACAATAAATGCCTCAGGAAGCTCGGCAAGTAGACTTTCATAAAAATAGTCAGAATAATGTTCAGGCAGAGTTTTTAGATTGATTTCCATGACAGGTATAAGATCGCTTGGTCCGGCACGTCTAATGTTGCAATCACCCAATTGTCTTAGAATTACTTGCATATTATGAGATAAGACCATCAATATTTAATTTTAAACCAAAAGACCATTTAATGGAAAGAACCAACTAAAATGAATGGAAGAACATTCTCAAGATGAGATTATTTCTTTAGTAAATTCAATATTTGATGTAAGTGATTTTATTAAAACAGAATTTTCCATGGAGTTTAGAATAGAGGATTTTGAGTTCAAATCAAAATTTGAGGAGTTAGCTAGAAAGTTAGAAGGTATGAGTTTTGCATGCAGATTAGAACAAAAAGATGGTGGGAGATTCATCATTATTCAAAAATTTGCTATGAAGAAACAAAGAAGATGGATGAAAACTGCATGGACACCTAGAGTGTTGTTTGCAATAGTTGTCGCATTTGTAATGGTTGATGGATACTATAGAACATCGGGTACAAATTCTATTGTTGAGATTGGAGAACCGCTGGAAATGGCTGCAGTCTATACATTGTCTCTTCTAGGAATTTTAGGAATTCATGAATTAGGACACATCCTTGCAGCAAAAGTTCATAGATTGAAAACCACATGGCCATACTTTATTCCAGGTTTACCAGTAATAGGAATTCCAACATTTGGTGCATTCATCCAATCAAGAGGATTAACCATCAATAGAGAAATTTTATTTGACGTAGCAATTGCAGGACCCATCGCAGGATTAGTTATTGCCGTAATTGTTTCAATTTACGGGGCATATACTGCGCCAATAATAGAACCTGAAATTGCTGCAGGACTATTTGAGGAATCGAGATTAGTTGAATGGGAACAAGGTGAACCATTGTTGATGACTGCAAGTCTTGCAATGTTTGGAAAAGGAGGTTCCGGACACGAAGTAATTATGACGCCAATAATGTTTGCGGCGTGGATTGGATTTCTCATTACGTTTTTGAATTTACTGCCTGCATGGCAATTAGATGGCGGACATATGGCAAGAACATTATTGGGTCCAAAACTACACAGATATGCAACTTTTGGTAGCATGGCAATTCTTGTTTTGCTAAATTATTGGTTAATGGCAATTTTGATTCTAATTATGAGTTCTAGAAATCCAAGTGCAATGCCATTGGATGATATTTCGCCACTTTCACGAAATAGAAAACTAGCTTACATTGGAATTATTGGATTGGCAATTCTGTGTGCCCCACTGCCATCAGATTTTTTGCCTAATTTTCTACCTTAGTAAGAGTCTAGCACCGTCTGTAATCACAGCAACTTTTTGTCTTGGACCTTGTGTCTTTAGGATATAGTCCATAGAGTATTTTATTCCAGCCAAGGAAATCATGTTTAGTTTCTTTGCATAGAATTCAGGTAGAATTGAAACTAGACCAATCTGAAAATTCTTTTGAACTTCTGATAGAAACAGAAGATCTTCCATTCCACTGATGTATTTGCTAGGATTTCGTAATTGTTCCAAAGTTAATCGGTCCTCAATGTACTGTTGAATTGCTTCAGAGCCTAATCCACCTTTACATTCTGCAACTAAAATTGCAAGACCGTCTTTTTTGATAGCATTAGAACAATTCCATAAAGATGAAAAAGACTTTCCAAGTGTATCATTGCTTGCATCTTTACCAGTACTAATTACCATGGTTTTATGCTGACCAATGTCCTTGATTGAGTTTGTCTCTAGAATCTTTGTATTAGACATAGTTTCTGATGGATGTCCAATTGCAAAATCAATAATGCCTTGAGAATTTGCAACTATTTCAATTCCTTGAATTTCAAAATTGTCAGAAAACTTTTTTGCTTCTTGAAGACTTTCAGGATATTGTCCAGAGACAGGAAGATTTCCTTGTCTTTTTGCATATGCTGAAAGCATATTGTCTAAACCAAATTTTTTGATTAGTCGAGTGGATATAGTCTCATAACCAAAAAGTCCATCAAATTCCATTTCTCCGAGAAATACAAGATTTGAGTTAGAGTTATCAAAATTGTCAAATTCGTTAATTGAGCTACCCTCAGGAAGACCTGCTTTTACTTGATTTAGAATTTTTTTATCAGTGAGAATTTTTGGAAAAGGTTTTGATTTTTGTTCACATAATGTAAACATGGATGAGATAATTTTCTGAACGGATTTTGAATTATGTAAAACCACTAGTTCCATTGGTTTTGAATAATCTATGGTGTTTAGTTTTTCATTGATCGCTGAATCATCTAAAACTTTACCATCAGAGTCGATTTTTTGCTCTAAATTCTCTGCCCTAATGTCCAAAACAACGTCTGTAATACCATAATTTAACCAAATTTCAGGCATAATTCAATCAGAATACAAACCAAAATAAATCCAGTGTAGTTAATTTTGGTATGGAATTTGTAAAAGAGTTTGCAACCTTTTTGCATCAAAAAGGCATCATAAAATTTGGGGATTTCACCCTGGCAAGTGGAAAAAAGAGCTCATATTATGTAGATTTAAGATTAGTTCCAAGCTATCCACATGAATTTAGAAAAATGGTGAAATATCTAGAAAATGAGATTGCACAGAATATAGGATTGGATAAATTTGATTCTATAGTTTCAGTGCCTACAGGTGGATTGGTAATTGCATCGGCACTGGCAATTGAAACTGTTAAACCATTGATCTATGTTAGGAGCAAACCAAAAGATTACGGAACTTCAAAATCAGTTGAAGGTAAAATTCATGATGGAATGCAAGTTGTGATGATTGACGATGTTGCAACAACAGGTGGTTCCGTGGTAAATGCTATCAAATCCCTGAAAGAAGTAAACATATCGGTAAAAGATGCATATGTAATTGTCAACAGAATGGAGGGTGCTGAAAATGCATTGGAGGATTTGGGGGTGAAAATGCATTCAATCCTAAACATTTTGGAAATTACTGAAGCACTGCATGAACAAAATCTAGTAGATGATGATATTTTAGAAAAAGTGAAAAATCAAATTGGCAAATGATATTGGCAGCTCAGACAAATGCCTTCCAATCATCATTCAGATATAACTCTGATTCTTCATTGCAGCCAATAAAATTTTCTTTTGCTTATTTTAAAACTAATTGAAAATAATGGGCCCGAAGGGCTTCGATCCCTTGGCTCACCGGTTATGAGCCGGTTACTCTACCAAGCTGAGTTACGGGCCCTAAGCAGATGAATTTTTTCTGGGCTATAAAATGTTATGAGATTAACAGTATTTCTCGAAACAACTGTCCAACAACAAATTTTGTGCAGAAATGGATTTTTCTGCAATCTCAATTAATTTGTCGTAATCAGTTGATGATTTTTCAATAATACTTCTCCATGAAGCTGCATGTCTAATGTCAGCTTCTGTATGTAGTTTGAAATATTCAGTTGCTTCATCACTGGCCATTCCATAGAATTCTGCTAAACCGTCAAGTTTTGTTTGACTGATTTTAGGAATTTCTTTTTCAAAGGCATACATTGCACATGCACCGCCTTCAAAGCTATCCATTAATTCATTCAATTCAGCTACAGCTTTTTGGGTTTTTGGCAATCCTGAATAAGATAATAATTCTTCTTCAGAAATTCCTAGTTCTCCGGCAAAAGTAATCCATGGTTGGATATGATCAGATTCTTCTTGTTGATTTTCAACTAGTTCCTTTACAACGGATTCTGGTGCTTTTTCTATAATTGGTGCCATAAATGATGGTACCTCTTTGACTAATTGGAAATATTCTTTAGAATACCCTGCTAGAGATTCTTTTGTTAATTTTCCATCAGACCATGCCTGATAGAATGGATGTTTTAGTAAACTTCGTTCTTCAATCATTTCATCAATTTTTTTAATTATGTTCATGAATTTACCCAAATCTGCCAATAAAAAAATCTTTGTGGTTTACAAAAGATTTTATGCTCAAAATACAGAATAATTTTGGGTTCCAGTGGTGTAGACCGGTCAAGCATACTGCCCTTTCAAGGCAGTGATCCCGGGTTCAAAATCAACCGATGAAAGTCCCGGCTGGAGCACCAAGATTTAATTAACAATGGGCGAGGTTTTTGATCAGAGGTCATCTTGGACAGAAAAAATATCGAGATCAATCCTTTACTCGAGACTTATGGCGAATATATTAAAAAAATTGATCAGGCATTAGAGAAAGAACTTGATCTTTATTCAGAATCAGAATTCATTGACCCTTTGAAATATTCTTTACAAGGTGGAAAACGAATCAGACCAATCATTCTAACTTTATCAGCAGAAGCCATAGGAAAAATTGATGATAATACACTTGCAGCATCTTGTGCAGTGGAATTTTTGCACATGGAATCTATTATTCATGATGACATAATTGATAATGAAACTATGAGAAGACAAAAAGAGCCATTTCATATCAAATATGGATACAATACAAGCGTACTAACAGGGGATTTTGTTTTAGGGTTAATTTTAGCAATATGTTCCAGACTAGATAATCCTAGAGTCACAAAAGATTTGGCAACAACTGCAATGTTAATGAGTGAAGGGGAAATGATTGAGAATAGATTAGAAACTAGTGAGGATGTCACATTTGATGATTATCTCAAAGTAATTGAATACAAAACAGCAACAGCATTTGAAGTAGCAGCTAGAACAGGTGCAATAATTGCAAATGGAACAGAAGAACAAATTGAAGGGTTAACACAATATGGAAAAAATATAGGAATTGCTTATCAAATCAGAGACGATCTTTTAGATTGGAAGAATGAGGACAAGTTGTTCAATGTACTCATTAAGAAGAGTTCGGATCCGAGAGATGTTTTTAACAAAATGGAAGAGTTGTTAAAAGAATATTCTGATAAAGCTAGAACTAGTCTAAGAAAAGTTCCAGATAATAATGCAAAGAATAACCTAGATAATTTGATAAAATTTACTTCGTTTAAGGCATAAGTCCTAAACTAACTATTGGTGTTGCAAATTCTACAAATTTGAGAAGTGGTTCTGGATAGACACCAAATCCGACTAGGAAGATAATTGAGAATATCATAACGGCAACAATTGATTTTGGTTCTGAAACCCTCTTTTCGGTTTCACCTTCAAAGTACATCTTTCGAGTAATCCAACCATAGTAAGCAAGTGATAATGCACTGTTAAGAACTCCTGCAATTGCAAGCCATGGAGCCCACCATAATGCAGAGCTTGCATCCAATGCACTTCCAAACAACATCAATTTACTCCAGAATCCGGAGAGTGGAGGAACACCTGCAAGTGCAAATAATGAGATGATCATACCCAAAGCAGTGATAGGCATTCTTCTTCCAAGTCCTTTCAATTTATCAATATGAGTTACAGCAAGAGTTGTTACAATTCCTGCAATTGCAATAAATGCAGCACCCTTCATGATTGCATGGTTGAATATTTGATACAAAGAACCTTGTAGACCAAGAGAGCTGTATGGGGCAACTGCCAGTCCAATCAAAATGTATCCTGCGTGTGCAACACTGGAATATGCAAGCATTCTTGAAAGATTCTTTTGCATGATTGCAGCAATGTTACCAACAGTCATTGTCATAACTGCTATAATACCAAGAGCCAAAGTCCAATCAAGATTTAGGGCAACCATTCCAAGAACTATAATTCTAATAGCTGCTGCAAATCCAGCTTTTTTCGTAGCAGCTGCAAGTAGTGCAGTTACAGGAGATGGAGCACCTTCGTAAGTATCTGGAAGCCATTGATGGAAAGGAACCAGACCCATCTTGAATCCAAATCCTGCAATAAACATTCCAACTGAGAGCAGTGCTAATGGCAATAGAGATGGATCAAGTGTAGAATATCCTTCAATGACATCACCAATATTTGTAGAACCTGTTAATCCATAAGATATTGCAATTCCGTAAACGATTATTGCAGAAGATAATGCTCCAAACAAGAAGTACTTTAATGCGGCTTCATTTGAACTAGGATTCTTTTTCATAAAGCCAACTAAAACATAGGTTGGAATACTCATGAGTTCCCATGCAACAAACAGCATTACCAAATCAGTAGAGTATGCGACTAGAACCATACCAATTGTTGCAAGTAAGATTAGTGAATAGTAAACAGCAGGAGAATTGTGTTTTCTCATATAATTAAAGGAGCCAACCGTGGTGAACAATGCAACAATCAACATTGCAATTGCAAAGAATCCACCAAAGGCATCATCCACAATGACGTCATCAGAAAATAGGGCTGATGGAGCAACATTATCGTTGAGGAATTGATATCCAACATATCCCATAGATACGATTAGGGCAGCAAATGCAATTACAGCATAAAATGAATTAGAGCCTTTTTCTTTTCTTGCAATACTAATTATTGGAAGAATGACACCTACAGTTCCTAAAATAGCAATTAATACTAGCGGAGTGGAAGTAATTTCTAACATATCATATCTCTCCTACATCAACAATATCAGGACTACAAATAGTAATCCTGCTCCAAATACGAATAGATATGATTGAGAGACACCTGTCTGTGTTCCTTGAACAACTTTAGCGCTCCATCCAACTGCTTTTTGGAATCCATCATTCATACCGTAATCGATAGCTGTCTTTTCAAAGTATCTGAATACACCTCTTGCTAGCCAAAGTGGTGCTACAACAAAGCACCAGTAAATCATTGCATTAAGATACCATCTATTCAAGATAACTTTGTGAATTGCGTAAAAGAAAATGTTAGAATTTACAAATCTTACAGGATCGACCCATCTGCCAATGTAGAAGATATATCCTAATCCAATTCCTACTGAGAATGCTACTAGAGATGAACCTAGTGCAACAGGATTAAGTCCTTGCAAGAATTCTGGCAAAATTGAAGAGCCTTCAATCTTGGCATGTTCAGAGTGAATTCCAAATGAGTGTTCTAGATATTCTTCAAACAAGTGATGTAATCCTTCTTCAGTTGATAATCCAATGAGACCAATACCAATTGTTAGAACTGCAAGAATTCCATATGGAACCCACATTGAGATTGATGCCTCATGAATATGATGTCCTTCTTCTTCCATCTTTTGAATATGTTTACTCTTATTTCCAAAGAATACAAGACCAATCATTCTGGTTGTATAGAATGCAGTAATCACGGCTGCTAAAACTGCAATTGCGTAAAGTGGCATTGCCCATTCACTTCCGGACTCAAATACTGCTGCAAATACTGCATCTTTACTCCAGAATCCAGTGGTGATAAATGGTGCGCCCATCAAGCCAAGACCAGCTGCCCACATGAAGGCATATGTCTTTTTCATTTGTTTTCGTAGTCCACCCATATCAGTCATAAATCGGGAACCTACAACATGCAACAGTGAACCAGCAGCCATAAACAGTGAAGCCTTGAACATTGCATGAGAAATTAAGTGGAAGAAACCTGCAGTGTAACCATCTACATATTGATGTGATAGTCCTGCTACACCCATTGCAAGCATCATGTATCCAATTTGAGAACCTGTTGAGTAAGCAAGAACTTTCTTGATTTCAGGATTTACCATTCCTTGTGTTGCTAGTAATAATGCAGTTATTGCTCCAATCCATGCAACAATTTCAAAGAACTGGTCTGCTAAAATTCCAGCAGCACCTAAAGCAAAAACAATTGGTCCGATTCTCGCAACAAGGAATACACCGGCTTTGACCATTGTTGCTGCGTGAATTAATGCAGATACAGCAGTAGGACCAGTCATGGCTTCCAATAGCCACTCGTTTAATGGAAATTGTGCTGATTTTCCGATAGCACCACCAAACAACAAAACAAACGCAGGAATCAACAGACCTTGTGCATTCATAGCAACAGCCCAATCTGTATCACCTACCAATTCTCTGAAACCAAAGGTTCCAGCAAACAAGAATATCAAAAGCATACCAGCAATCATCATTACATCACCGATTTTGGTCATGATGAATGCCTTCATTCCTGCATGAGTTGGTGCATAGTAATCTAACAGACCAAGAACAGTTTTTCCTTCTTGTCCAACATGATCTTTCTTTTTATCACGATACCAGAAACTAATCAAAGCATATGATGCAAGTCCCACTCCTTCCCATCCAAAGAACACTTGGAGTAAGTTATCAGATAAAACAATAATTTGCATTGAACCAATAAAGAACATCATCCAGAACCAGAATCTAGTAATATCTTTGTCACCCTTCATGTATCCAGTGCTGTAAATCATAATCAAGAATGAAATCCATCCAACAACATTTGCCATAATAACAGAAATTGGATCAGCGAGAACACCAGCTTTCAAACCAATAGCTTCAATCCACATTACTTGATCGTGGATTTCATGTGCTTCTAGAGCCATTGGCAAAAGAGATGCAGCAGACAGTGCACTCATTAATGCAAATCCAACTGCAACATATCCGGTTAATCTCTTTGAAATTTTGCCAATTCCTGGCATAATCATAGCTGCTGCAAATGGTAGAATCCAAACTAACCAAGCACTAAGTGCACTTGCTTCAAATGGTAAACCAATAGATTCAGTTGCCAAATTCTATACCCCCAACACTCCGCTCATGTAAGGCATGATAGTCTTCAAGAAGATATCAGGATAAATGCCAAGAACAATTGTAAATCCTGCAAGAACCATCATTGGTGCAGTCATATACCAACTGCCTTCTTTGACATTTTCGAGATGTTCTGGAGTCTTTCCAAAGAATACGCGTTTAAGCATCCAAAGCATGTAAGACATTGTGAGTGCAGTTGCAACAAGACCCAAACCAAATGTTACAGCTCTTAATGTAGAACCTTCTTCAATTGCAGTTTCTAATGCACCATAAAATAGAATCCATTCTCCCATAAATCCACTGGTTGGAGGAACTCCCATTATGGTCAATGCACCAATTACAGCACAAGTTGCAGTAATTGGCATCTTTCCTGCCAAACCACCTAATTTAGAAATGCTACGGGTTCCAACTTTAACAATAATAATTCCAGCCATCATGAAGAGGATGCCTTTTCCAATTCCGTGAGTTACATACATCATTTCAGCACCGGTCAATCCCATTACGGAAACTGAACCGATACCAAATAGCAAATATCCCATTTGGCTGATACTAGAATAAGCAAGTAATCGTTTTAGATCATCTTGCATCAGAGCCATTGCGCCACCATAAATCATAGTGACTAAACCCCAAACATGGAACCAAATTGCTAATTCTGAAAATGTTGCTGGTAAAAATTCAACAATTAATCTGAATATACCATATGCTCCAATACCAATCATGGCAGGAGATAGTAATGCACTGATAGGAGTTGGTGCAGAACCGTGAACCCATGGAAGCCAAACATGATACAAGAAAACAGCAAGCTTGACTCCAAGTCCAATAGAAATTGCAATAGCTGAAATGAATACAATGTCAGATGGGATTTCAGATTCTTTTATGTCAGCAAAGTCAAAGCTTCCAATACTTAGTCCAATCATCAAGAATCCCAATAACAAAACAACGGCACCAGCATGAGTCCAAAATAAGAACATCAAACCAATCTTTCTTCTTGGTCCGTCACCCCAAATTGCAACTAAGAAGAAACCAGGAATGAGCATGACTTCGAAGAAAATGTAAAATTCAATCAGATTGGTTGAAAGAACTGTACCAAGCATTCCCATTGCAAAGACAAGATATAGTGCAAAATAAAGACCAGATTTTGCATTTACATAATTGGAAAGAGAAGATGATTCTACAACTGAACTTTGTCCATTTGAAGAGGGATTGAGTTTTTGTTCTTCTTCATATTGTTCATGAAATTTGTGAATCATGTATGGTTTGGAATAGAGTACCAAGATTGTAGATAGCACATAGATAATTATTGCAAATGGGGATGCTAAACCATCTAGCAAGAAACCAAACTCACCAAACATTTCTGTCCATGGATAATGTTCTTCGACAGTTCCAGATAATGCTGCATTGATAACTAGAATTGTTGTATAAAGTAATATTGCAAATGTAAACCACATAGCTGGAGTAGGTCCGAGTTTTCTTCCCAAGATATAGGCGATTGGAGATAAAAGTAATGGCAAGAAAACTGCCTGTAATAATGCGTATTCCATTATCCTTTCAAGCTCCTAAAGTCTGCAATATCGACATTTTGATACATACGATATGCTACAATGATTAATGACAATCCAACCGCTACTTCAGCAGCTGCAATTGCAATAGAGAATAAGGCCAAAGTTTGACCACCGCTGTGTGGTAAAAATCTACCAAATGCCACTAAACTCAAATTTGCTGCATTAATTATGATTTCAACTGCAAATAGCATTCTAATGAAATTGCGTTTGACAGCCAAGCCATAGATACCGATACCTAACAAGGCGACAGATACAAGTGTGAAATCAATTAGTTCGTTGGTCATTCTCCACATCCTCTCGTTTAGCTAAAACAAGTGCGCCGGTTACAGAACCAGCCAAAATCAATCCCATCAAAATTAATGCAGGCCAATAATATGTCACAAAGTCAGTACCAATATCTCTAAAATCAACAGCAGGTTCATCAGTACTTATCGTCTTAATTCCAGAATCCAAAAAGACAGCGCCCAATCCAACCATCACAACCATCATCAAACCAATTCCAGCAAACTTTCTTCTCTTATCTTCAATTTTTTTGAAAATGAGTTCTCTTTTTACCAACATAACTGTAAACAAGATAAGTACAGCAATGGAACCGACATAAACTGCTAACTGGAATAGTGCAACAAATGGTGCGTCCAACATAAAGAAGAATCCTGCAATTCCACCTAAAGTTCCCATTAATGCAATAGAACCATAAATCAATGATCTTAATTCAAGTGCAGCAATTGCCGAACCAATTGTAATAACTGTCAGAGCTAGGAAAACAGCATCAGCCATGAGTTGCACCTCTATCTGTAATTTGGATTTCACTGTCTTGTGAAAGATATGGTTTTACTGCAAGTTGAGCAGGAGTATAGATTAGACCTTCTTTAGTAAATGAAGATAACTCATAATCATTTGTCATGTAAAGTGCATAGAATGGACATGCATCAACACAAAGACCGCAAAAGACACATTTTCCATAATCAATTTGAGGCATGATGGATTTTTTATTTTGTTTTTGTTCCTCGGGAACTTTTACCATTGCAATTGCTTCTGCAACACCTTCACATGCAATTGAACATAATTGGCAACCGGTACAGTGATCATGAAATAGCATATGTCTTCCTTTTAGTCCAGCTATACCAACACCAGTTGAAGGATCAAATTGGTAACCGTCACCTACAAACTTGAGTTTCTCTTCAGGATAACGAAGTGTAAATCGTTTGATTGCAAGATGTTTTATTCCTGAATTTAATGCACGAATAATTCCAGTTGCAGTTCCCATTATTGTAATCCTCCTGGTCCCAAGACTCCAGCGTAAAGCAAGCCTAGTGCAATAAAGATGTTAACGAAAGCTAATCCAATTAATTTTGTCCAGCCAAGACTCAATAACATATCAATTCTGATTCTTGGGAATACACCTCTAGGTAGCAAAATAAAGAAAATCACACCTACAGTTTTTAGAACAAACCAAAGAGTTCCATTTAGCATTTCTTGATCAAATAATGGCAATCCAGGGAATGGACCTACAGTAAGAGGACCCACTTGAACTCCAGTAAGTAACTCTTCTGGGAATGGGGGAACAACCATTGGACCATTCCATCCACCTAAGAATAAAACAACAAACAATCCTGCAAAAGCATATAGTTTCAGATACGTTCCTAATTGAACTAGACCATACATCATTCCAGAGAATTCTGTCAACCATCCAGCAACAATCTCACTTTCTGCTTCTGGCAAATCAAATGGAATTCTTTCCAATTCTGCAAGCATTGTAATAAAGAAAACAATTGCTCCAACTGGCAAAAATACTATCCATGGGAAGTTTGTTTGGCTAGCTGCAATTTCAGACAAGTTAAGTGTACCAGTCAGAATTACAACTCCCAATAAAGATAGGATTAATGGAATTTCAAAGGATACCATTTGGAATAGGGCTCTAATTCCACCAATGAATGGGAATTTACTATTTGCAGACCATGCAGAGAGAATTGTAACAATTGGGAAAAATCCAATAACTGCAAAAACTGCTAGCAATCCCAAGTCAACATCTGCAACAACCCAACCAGGTGCTACTGGAATTAATGCAACAAATGCTGCGGCAGTCGCAACAAAAATTACAGGTGCTGCCCAGAAAATTGGCTTGTCTGCTTTAGCAGGAATAATAATTTCTTTAGAGATTAGTTTGAGACCATCTCCCATTAATTGTAAAATACCTTCAATTTTTCCACAGTAGAATGGACCTACTCTTAGTTGTAATTTAGCTAACATTTTTCTTTCAATGAAAATTGTTCCAGCTGCTATGAGTGCAGCAAATCCAAATCCAGGAAATACCATCACTCTAAACATGTCAGTTGCCATGAAAGCTTTGAGAATAGGTAAACTACGTGTAGGATCTGCCAACCATGTTAATGCAAGAAAAGGAGTAAGTAATTCGCCATTAATTACAGGCATTTCAATGTAAAACAAAACTACTTGAATTGCAGGTAACCCAATTAGAGATGCGAGAAGAACTGTCCAAAACGCATTATCGAGAAGAGATTTGATAAACTCACTTAGTTTGAATTTTGGTGCTATAGCAGACATTTATCTATCTGCCTCCACTGGCCAATAGTTTAGACTCCAATAAACTGAAGGCATGTTTCCTAGTTTTTCACCAATCAGGAGATTCGGCATTGCAAGTAAGTTTCTAAATGAAGGAACACTCATCTTTACTCTATAAGGTTCAGTTTTACCATCAGATACGATATAACATCCAAGAGAACCTCTTCCAGATTCAACACGCTTGTAAACGGTTGCAGGACCTTTGGTCTTTGGATTTGGTTTTAGTTTTGTTCTTACAGAACCAGATTTTGGCATTTTTTGTAATGCCTGTCTAATAATATTACAACTCTCCATCATGTCAAGCCATGGAACTTTGGAACGTGCATAAGAATCTCCTTCTTTCAAGACATTTGTGTGAACATCTAATTCTTCGTAGACATCATATGGTGCCTTTACTCTCAAATCATAATCAACACCACTTGCTCTAAGTACTGAACCAGTTGTACCGTATCTGATTGCATTCTCTCGTGTTAAAACACCAGTGTCCCGTGTTCTTGAAATCAAAATAGGATTATCATAAAACACTGCAGCGTATTCTTTGATACGTTTTTCAAAGTAGTTTACTTGACGCAAACACACGTCTTCAAAGTTTGCCGGTAAGTCATTTCTTACTCCACCTGGAATAAAGTGTGCATGTGTAACTCTTGCACCAGATACTTTTTCCATAAGATCAATTAAGAGTTCTCTGTCACCGGCAGGCCACATAAACATTGTAGAATGACCTAAGAAAATACCATAGATTGCTAGCCAATACATGGTATAGATACAACGATTTAGTTCTGAACATATTACTCTAACATACTTGGCACGTTCTGGAACTTCAATTCCAAGAATTTCTTCTGCACCTAAAACGTATGGATAAAGAACATTACAGGAATCATGAATGACAGGTCTTTCCAAGTGAGGAACATTTGTAATATAGTTTCTATACTCTGCCATTTTTTCTTCTCCACGATGTACATATCCTGGATCAGGATCACATGCAACAATATAGTCACCGTCAATTTGGACAACAATTCTCATGTGTCCAGAACCTGGATGTTGAGGTCCAACATTGAGAGTCATTATTCTCTCATCAACTTTTTTGAGTGCTAATCCTGGTGGCATAATATCTGTCATTTTATCATCTACCCTTTATTGCAAAGTCCTTTCGAAGTGGAGGTAAGTCTGCCCAATCTTCAGGCAAAAGTAATCTTCTATTATCTGGATGACCATCAAAATAAACGCCTAACATTTCAAAAACTTCTCTTTCACCAAACTCTACACTGTAAAACACATCTCTGAGACTAGGTAGTTTTGTCGAGTCTTGTCCGGGAATTGGGTTTGATTCTCTAGGAGCACGTGTTGCCAATGTAAGAACTTGTCTTGCTAGAGAGGATTCTGTGTAAGAGCCAAGATGATATACTACTTCAATTTCATTATCTGCTGGAAAATCAACTCCTGTTACAGATTCTGCATGATCATAGTGTAAGTCATCACGAATAAACTGGGCTACATCATGAACATTTTCTTTACTAGTCTTAATTCCAACTCGGTCTTCTTTTACAAAGTCAACTTGAACTTTATCACCAAACTTTTCAACAAGTTTATCAGAAATTCCTTTTTCAAATGCAGGAAGTTCTTCAGGTTTCTCTTCAGCCTTTGCTGCAGGTTTAGGTGGTGTTGGCTTTTCTTCAGGTTTTGCCTCTGTTGCTGGGTTTTCAGAATCACTACTCATTATACAAACTTCCTAGCCTTCATTCTCTTAATCTTCTCTTGTAACAAAATACATCCTTGTATGAGAGTTTCAGGTCTAGGTGGGCAACCTGGAACATAGACATCAACTGGAATTACTCCATCAATTCCTGGAAGTACATTGTATGAATCAAAATACAACCCTCCAGTAATTGCACAAGCTCCCATAGCAATTACATACTTTGGTTCTGGCATTTGATCGTAAACTAATCTTAGACGTGGTGCCATTTTTCTTGTAATAGTTCCTTGAACAACAACTAGATCACATTGTCTAAGTGATCCAAATGCTTCAATGATACCAAATCTTTCAACATCATATCTTGGACTTGATGCGGCACCAAATTCTACACTACAACAAGCTGTTTCAATGTGTACAGGCCAGAGTGACCAAATTCTACCCCAATTGATGGCGTAGCCCAATGGTTTATCGATTGCTTTTTCCAGAATATCCCCGAGTTTTCCTACAAAGACATTTGCATTTTCTGGTGTTACTAGGTCCTTAAGCAATCTTATCTCCTCTCCCCTTTGATTTGGTTTCTATAAAAAACTACCATATTCTTCTTCTCCCTGATTGATATAACGCAAATGCCATTGCGCCAAACATAATAGCTAAAAATCCCATCATTGGCAAAGTTGCACTCTTTGGGAGTTCCAAAAGTGCACTTCCCCATGCATACAAGAAAATTGCCATCACATCAAATACAACAAACATGAGAATATACGGATAATACTGCATCATAAAATGAGTTCTTCCTTCACCAGAAGGGACTTGACCACATTCCATTGGCAAAAATTTTACTGGATTACTACGTTTTCGGGGCGAAACCATACGTGAAATAATTAATGCAGGCGCCATTGCCGCAATACCAAAGGCAAACATCAATACCACAGTACTGTAATTGCCCGCTAGTTCCCCGACCAATTTAGCTTTTCACCCTGATTTTTGTATAAAAAGGTATGTTTCAGATTTTGAGATTTTGATCGAGAAAAGAAGATTTTTTCTAAACTACTTTATAGAACATTGGAAAATTGCGATCATGTCATTGAATGTCGGAGATATCGCTCCAGATTTTCAGCTTCCAGATACAGAACTAAAATTGAGGACTTTGGATGAATTCAAAGGAAAAAAGATCGTTCTTACATTCATAGTGGCAGCAAGTTCCCCTGTATGCGAGACAGAACTCTGTACCCTAAGAGATTCTTGGCAAGAAATTGCAGATACGGGTGCACAGATCGTCGCAATTAGTAATGATGGTCCTTTTGCAAATAAAGCATTTGCAGAAAAACATAACTTCAATTTTCCACTGTTAGGAGACTACAACAGTAAGACAATTGCAGACTATGATATCTTGATGAAAGACTTGTTGCACATTAAAGATTACAACGCAGCAAAACGTTCTGTATTTGTAATTATGGAAGACGGAAAAATTGGTTACAAATGGGTTTCAGAAGATCCACTAAAGGAACCAAACTATGAAGAAATCAAAAATTTCCTCAAGTAGGAAAAAATTTCTTTTTTTATTCTAAATCGGCAATTATATCGCCTTTAGCGACAGTAGCACCTTCTTTAATTTTGAGATTTTTTACAGTCCCATCTTTGTGTGCTTTAACTGCAACTTGCATTTTCATAGATTCCAAAGTACATACAACGTCACCTTTCTTTACTGAATCACCTTCTGTAACTGGAATGGAAACAACCTTTCCTGGAATTTGGCTTTTGAGTGCTACTTGTGCACCGCCTGCACTACTTCCACCAGAGTTTTTGAAAACAATTTCATCAAAGTGTGTGTTCATGTTCAGAGTAATTGGAACATTGTCAATAACAAGATTCATTTCATTGGTAAGTGTTTCAAGATATTTTGCTTTATGATATTGCTGATCTAGAATGAATTCAATTCCTTTAGAATCCATTGTAAGAATTCTTAATTGATGTTCCTTATCATTAATCTTAATTAAATAATCATTGTTTCCATAGTTTTCAATTATTTTTCCATCAAATGATTTTTCAATATCTGGTATCTTGTAGTCCATTAATCATCAATCCAGTTTATTTTTCCAAGATGCATTGCTTGTGTTGTCATTTTGAACTCGGTTCTTAAAGTATTCAGAATGAATAATGGCGGCAGCTAAAGCAGCGTCACTCTTGTTTTCTTTTTCTTTCTTTAGATCTTCAGATAATCGGTCAATCATATCATAACGTTTCAAAAAGTCAGTTGAAAGTTGTCCATTTTTGTATTCTTCAGAATTTAGAATTGTTTTGTATAGTGGAATAGATGTTTCAACACCTTGAACATACATGTCATTTAATGCAGTAAGCATTCTTGTTCTAGACTCTTCAAATGTTGGTCCCCAAGTACAGAGTTTTGCCATCAATGAATCATAGAATGGAGACACGGTACATCCGGGATAAAGATAGGTATCACATCTAACATTTGGTCCTGCGGGAATTGTGACATCTGGAACAGGTCCAGTTGAAGGGGCAAAGTCCAAGAATGTATCTTCAGCATTGATTCTACATTCAATTGCATATCCGTTCATCTTTAGATCTTTTTGTTTGAATGGTAGTGGTTCACCATTTGCAATATCGATTTGAAGTTTTACAAAGTCTAATCCTGAAACCATTTCACTAATTGGGTGCTCAACTTGGAGTCTAGCGTTAATCTCAATAAAGTAAAATTCTCCATTATCGGCTCTAAGGAATTCAGCAGTACCAAGATTAGTGTAATCAACAGCTTCTGCTGCTTTGACAACTAACTCACCAATCTCTTCTCTTTTTGCTTCATCTACAACTGGAGAAGGAGTTTGTTCAATTAATTTTTGATTTCTTCTTTGAATTGAGCATTCTCTTTCAAATAGATGAACAGCATTACCATGATGATCTCTACACATTTGGTATTCAATGTGTCTTGTTTTTTCTAAGAATTTTTCAACAATGATTGCAGATTTTCCTACTGCAGCAATAGATTCAGAAGTTACTGTTTGAAAGCCTTCTCTTAGTTCTTTATCATTGGTAACTAATCTAATTCCACGACCTCCACCACCATAAACTGATTTCAATAGTACAGGATAACCAATTTCATTTGCAATTTTTTCAGCCTCTTCTGCTGTTGCTACTAATCCTGGGCTTCCAGGTACTGTTGGAACTTGGGCTTTTAGCATTGCTGCTTTGCACTCCATCTTATCACCACATAGATTCATAGAGTCAGCAGATGGACCAATGAAAGTAATTTTATTTTGTTCGCACAATCTTGCAAAGTCATCATTTTCAGAAAGGAAACCATAACCTGGATGTACAGCATCTGCACCAGATGACAACATGACCTCAAGAATTTTTTCCTGATTCAGATAAGACTTTGCAGGAGCTGCCTCTCCAATGTGATAAGATTCATCAGCTTTCTTCACATGTAAAGAATTGTAATCTTCATCAGAATATACTGCAACTGTTTTGATACCTAGTGCATTGCATGTTCTAATTACTCTAAGAGCAATTTCTCCTCTGTTTGCGATAAGTACTTTCTTAATCATTTTAATCACAAATTGATATTTCCATGTTTTCTAGGAAGTTGTTTCTCTCTTTTGTTAGCAAGCATTTTGAGTGCTTTAATTAACATAGGTCTTGTTTCAGCAGGATCAATTACGTTATCCACAGTTCCATGGGAAGCTGCAACATATGGGTTTTCAAATTTTTCTGTAAACTCATCAATGAGTTGTTTCTTCATAGCTTCAGGATCATCTGCTGCAGCTAAATCTTTTCTGTTCATAATTTTGACAGCAGCTTCTCCACCCAACACAGCACAACGAGCAGTAGGCCATGCATAATTAACATCAGTTCTAAGATTTTTACTTCCCATTGCAATGTAAGCGCCTCCATATGCTTTTCCTATTACAAGTGTTATTCTTGGAACAGTGGCTTCACAGTAAGCATAGAGTAATTTGCTTCCATGTCTAATGATACCGTTATGTTCTTGATTAGAACCTGGCATGTAACCTGGAGTATCTACTAGAGTGATAATTGGTATGTTAAAGGCATCACAAAATCTAATGAATCGTGCGGATTTGTTGGATGAATCAATGTCTAGTGCCCCTGCCAAGTGCATTGGATTGTTAGCAATAATTCCAACTACTTGACCATCCATTCTCGCATAACCTACAACAATATTTGGTGCAAATAATTCATGGACTTCAAAGAACTCATGATTATCAACAATGGAGGTGATAATGTCTTTCATATCATAAGGTTGTAATGGATTTTCAGGAATAACATTAATCAAATTATGATCCATTCTGTTAGGATCATCACCAGTCTTGATTTTTGGTGGTTCCTCAGAATTATTTTGTGGGATGTAAGAGATTAACTTCTTAATGTAATCCATACATTCGTATTCATTCTGTGCTACAAAATGTGCAACTCCACTTTTTGTACCATGTGTCATTGCTCCACCAAGATCTTCAAAAGATATTTCTTCACCCAAAACTGTCTTTACAACATCAGGACCAGTAACGAACATAGAGCCTGCTTTTTCAACCATAATAACAAAGTCAGTCATGGCTGGAGAATATACTGAACCTCCTGCAGAAGGACCAATACTAGCCGTGATTTGTGGAACAACTCCAGATGCTAATTGATTGTGATAAAAGATATCGGCAAATCCATCAAGACTCATAATTCCTTCTTGAATCCTTGCACCGCCAGAGTCCATAATTCCAATTACTGGACATCCAGTTCTAACTGCATGATCCATAAGTTTAGTAATTTTTTTGGCACCCATCTGACTCAGAGTACCGCCAAGAACTGTAAAATCATAAGCAAACACGAAAATTTGTCTTCCATTAACTGTTCCATAACCCCCAACTACACCATCAGTAAAGAATTTCTTTTTTTGCATATCATATTCATGATAATGATGAGTTACCATTGGATCAATTTCTGTAAAACTACCTTCATCTAACAGAAGGTCAATTCTTTCCCTAGCAGTTAATTTGCCTTTATCATGTTGATCCTTTATTCTGTCTTGACCGCCACCTTGCTGAGAAACTTTGTTTTTTTTACTATAATCTTCTAATTTTTCTGAATGCATGACGTAATTTACCCAAAAACTATTTCCTATATTAATTTAGTTTGACATTATGTGGAATTAATTTTTTATGAATTTTTTACAGATCTGGTAAAAATTTAAGAATTTATGAGTTAATTATTGGGAATTTTTTGTTAGTTGCCTTTTGATAGGAACTAAAGACATCATTTTGCTCAAGGCATTTTTTACAAATGCATAATTGAGAGACATTTGGAATATCACAGTTATCCTGAAATTCACATTGTAAACATCCAGCTGGTCCACCACACACTATACATTGTAGTTCGTTTACTTCAGCACATTTTTCATGTTTTACGCCCACACCTTTTGCCCAAAGACCAATTTCATTGATCTCAATTTTTTCATTACATACAATACAAGTTCCAGGAAATTTCATTGGAATTTTTCTCCAACTCATTGTATCAGTTCAATCTCCTTGTCAATAATATCACCAAATGTTTCCTCCAGTTCTAATTCCAATGTTTTATTCTTTATACAAAATAAAACAAAAGGTAATCCAAATGTGACAAATGCACTTGATGACAAATGTAATTTTTTTGCCATTACGGATGAAAGTGATTTTATTTTTGCACCGTCCCAACGAATTCTGTTAAGTAATGGCCAAGAAAGATTGTATTGTGAATATCTAATCCTGTCATCGTTTTGATAAAGTTTGATCAAAATATCATTAAGATATCTTAACAGTCTCCAATTTTGTGTTTTTACGATTTTTCCATATAGCATATCAGCTTCAGAAATTATTTCTAAATATTTTGCAAGTGTTTCGCTATCTAAATTACTTGTAACAATACTAGAATAAAACGCATTTATTTTTTCTCTGGGATCAATCTGTATTGAATACAAAACACTTCTTGCTTCTTCGACAGATTTTGATTTGAAAAATGAATTTATTCCATTTTCAACATCAATATTTTCAAAAGTTGTTTCAGTTTGAGGATTAAATCCTGTCACCATAGATTGTGTTAAATTCATCATTGAACGAATGTCACCTCTAGATTTGTCAATTACTTTGATTAACGAACCCGGACTAAGTTTTGCACCTTCTTTTTTCAAAATATTTTCAAGATAAACCCTGAGAAGGCGTGGAGGAATTTTTTTGAAAGAAATTGTTTTCACAACTTTTCGAATATTTTTCATTTTTTCAGATCTATCATCATTTGCAGCGAGGATAATTGGTACCGTTGGTTCCTTCAGAATGTCAACAAGTGCTGCAACACCACCATAATCTCCGCGCCCATGAATTCCATCCACCTCATCTACAAAAATCATCGGAGTTCCAAGAACACTAACATTTCCCAATACAGGGGTGAGAATTTCATTAATTCTGGACTTGCTTCTAACGTCACTGGCATTAAGTCCAATCATATCATAACCAAATTGTTTGGAAACAAGAAATGCCATAGTAGTTTTTCCGATACCTGGAGGACC